>JAWXBJ010000253.1:0-22449 GCA_034439955.1 Alphaproteobacteria bacterium | reverse complement strand
CTTCAGCAGCGCCGAGTTCCACCGGATGGCGGACAAGGGCGCATTTTCGGGATTCAGGGTCGAGCTGCGGCGGGGGATGATCCTGAAGATGAGCCCACACCACCGACCTCATGCGAGGATCAAGTCAGATATCCAGCACACCCTTGAGGGCGCCCTTGCCGCCGCCGGGCTGAATTGGGAGGTGCTCAGAGAAGCGACCGTTTCGTTCGGCGGCGGTTTTGAGCCCATGCCGGACATTGTCGTGTTCGATCCGGAAGTTGCCGGGAACGCGCGTATCGTTCCCGCCGTCGCCGTCAGGCTGGTCGTGGAGGTGGCTGACTCCTCGCTGGCGGATGACATGGGCGAGAAGCGCGATGAGTACGCTGCGGCCGGGCTGCTCGAATACTGGGTAACCGACGTGAACGCGCGGACCGTTATCCGTCATGCCGATCCCGGGGATGGCGCCGTCGCGCGGCAGGCGCCGCCCGCGCCGCTTTCGGCGGAACTCGCCATGCTGACACGACCGGATGTCGTCGCCCGCTTCCCGCCAGCGCCGCCTTGACTTTATTGGGACTCGCGATCAAAACACCGCCTCCCGACTGTGGAGAACCTTTTTTCGCCGCCCGGCCTCGCGCCAGGCGCCGGGAATCGAGGTTGTCCTCCATTGGGCGTTTCCTGCGCAGCCAATGCGCTGGAGACGGCTCGATCAACCTCTCGTCCGCCTGGACGCAGTCAAGTTGCTCGACACTCTTGAGACAGAGCATCGGTCTTCGCTCAAACTGATCCAGCTTGCTCGAAGCAAGCTCTCGCAAACGCCGCATGGTGCGGCCAGACCGCCGGATGAACCGGCCGGCCCGTAACGACGAACCCTTCTGGAGCCTTGATGCCCGCTGTAGACCTCAATCCCACCGCCGACGATTTTGCCGCTCTCTTCGAGGAGAGCTTTTCGGACAACCGGATGATCGAGGGGAGGGTGGTCGCGGCCACCGTGACGAGCGTGGCGGGGGATTTCATAACGGTCGATGTCGGCCTCAAGACCGAAGGCCGGATTTCCGCCAAGGAGTTCAGCCTCGACGAGACGGAGCTGAAAGTCGGCGACATCGTCGAGGTCTATCTGGAGCGCATCGAGAACGCGCTCGGCGACGCCGTGCTGTCGCGCGACAAGGCCCGCCGTGAAGAGGCGTGGACCCGCCTTGAGCGCCTCGCCGAGAAGAAGGAGACCGTCAAGGGAGAGATCGTCGGCCGGGTCAAGGGCGGCTTCACCGTCGATCTTGGCGGCGTCAACGCTTTCCTGCCGGGCTCGCAGGTGGACATTCGTCCGATCCGCGATGTCGGCCCGCTTATGGGCCAGATGCAGCCTTTCGCCATTCTCAAGATGGATCGCCCGCGCGGCAACATCGTCGTGTCCCGCCGCGCCGTGCTCGAGGAGTCTCGCGCCGAGCAGCGCGCCGAGATCGTCGGCAACATGGCCGAGGGCGAGCGCCGCCGCGGCGTCGTCAAGAACATCACCGACTATGGCGCCTTCGTCGATCTCGGCGGCATAGACGGCCTGCTGCACGTGACCGACATGAGCTGGAAACGCGTCTCGCACCCCAGCCAGGTCGTCGAGGTCGGTCAGGAAGTCGAAGTGCAGATCATCAAGATCAACCCGGAAACCCAGCGCATCTCGCTTGGCATGAAGCAGCTGATGTCCGATCCGTGGGACGGCGTCGCTGCCAAATACCCGATCGGCGCCAAGCTGACGGGCCGCGTCACCAACATCACCGATTACGGCGCCTTCGTGGAGCTGGAGGACGGCGTCGAGGGCCTGATCCACGTGTCGGAAATGAGCTGGACCAAGAAGAACCTGCATCCCGGCAAGATCATCTCCTCCTCGCAGGAAGTGGACGTCATGGTGCTCGACGTGGACAGCGAGAAGCGCCGCATCTCGCTTGGCCTCAAGCAGGTCATGAACAACCCGTGGGAAGCCTTCATCGCCGAGCATCCGGTTGGAACCGATGTCTCGGGCGAAGTTCGCGGCATCACCGAGTTCGGCATGTTCGTGGGCCTCGGCCCCGATCTCGACGGCATGGTCCACATCAACGACATCGACTGGAACACGCCCGGCGAGGAAGCCATAAAATCCTACACCAAGGGTGATCAGGTGCGCGCCCGTCTTCTCGACGTCGACATCGAGAAGGAGCGCATCTCGCTCGGCATCAAGCAGCTGTCCAGCGATCCTGCCGAGAGCGTCGATCTGCGCAAGAACTCCGTCGTCACGACGCTGGTCACCGAGATCACCACGGGCGGCATCGAGGTCTCGATCGGCGACGGCGCGATGAAATCCTTCATCCGCAAGGCCGACCTGTCGCGCGACCGTTCGGAGCAGCGGCCCGAGCGCTTCGCCGTCGGCGACAAGGTGGACGCACTGGTCACCGCGTTCGACAAGGCGGGCCGCAAGGTCTCGCTGTCGATCAAGGCGCTGGAAGTCCGCGAGGAAAAGGAGGCGGTCGAGCAATACGGATCGGCCGACTCGGGCGCCTCGCTCGGCGACATCCTTGGCGCCGCGCTCGCCGAAAACAAGAAAAAGGACTAGGCCAGCTCCCGTCATCGGGCGGCATTCGGGAATTATCGAACCGACCACAAAAACTATTGTGTTTCGGAGCCCTTGGCGTGAATTTGTGGGATGCTGCGCTCCGAACTGATCGCCAGGCTCTACGACGAAAACCCCGCGCTGAAGGCGCGCGAGGTCGAGAAGATCGTCGATGTGATCTTCGACGAGATCGCCGCTGCACTGGAGCGCGGCGACCGGGTCGAGCTGCGCGGCTTCGGCGCTTTCTCGGTCCGGCGGCGGGACGCAAGGACGGGGCGAAATCCGCGCACGGGCGACGCGGTCGACGTCGATTCCAAGCACGTTCCGTTTTTCAAGGCGGGAAAGGAGCTGCGCTCGCGGCTCAACAACGGCCATGATCCGGAGGACCGTTAGAGCATTCTTCGATCAAACTGGACCAGGTGATCGAAGAAAGATGCTCTATCTCAAAACTGGAGAGCAACCTGCGTCCAGGCGGACGAGAGGTTGCTCCAAAGCGAACGGCGTCCCGTTCCGCATTTGACGAATTCGCCCATGTGGCGAATATGCTGCATTTGCCGCGCACGACAGGTCGGGGAGACGTCCTTGCTGAAGGAATTTCGGGACTTCGCCATGCGTGGAAACGTGGTCGACCTCGCGGTCGGCCTCATCCTTGGCACGGCCTTCGGGGCCATCATCAAATCCCTCGTCGACGACATCATCACGCCGCCCATCGGTCTTGTGCTGGGGAATGTCGATTTTTCGGACCTGAGATATGTGCTCCAGCCAGCTTCCATCTCGCCGGACGGCACGGAGATCGCGGAAGTCGCCCTGCGCTATGGCGCGTTTCTCAACTTCATCCTGACATTCGCCATTGTCGCATTCGCGATGTTCATGATCGTGCGGGTGATGAACAACCTGCGAAAGAAGGAAGAGGCGGCGCCCGCTCCGCCTGAACCCACTCAACAGGAAAAGCTCCTGATCGAGATTAGGGACTTGCTTGCGAGGCAGCCCTGAGGTATCACTCGCCTACTGGTAGAGTACAGTAGCGTGCGGACGGGGCGGCCTTTGTGCCGCCCTTTCTGTTTTAGGGCGTCGCGTGATCGCATTGGCGTGAAACCGCCAGGGATTACAGTGCATTGCGTTGGACGGGGTAGGTCGTGACCGTCGTCAAGATTTGCGGACTCACCAACGAATCGGACGTCGAATCCGCTATCGCCGCCGGGGCTGACCGGCTGGGTTTCGTCGTTGTGGCCGCCAGCCCCCGTTTCGTCGATTTCGAGACAGCCAGACGGCTTATCCGGCTGGCGCTTGACCACAATGTCGAGCCATGGGTGGTCGCTGGATGGAGCGCGGACCGTCCGGCTTCCCAGTCGGGCCTCGATCGCTTCCTGGAGGAAATCCTCGACCTTGGCGCCGTTCAGCTGCATGGCGGCGAGCGCCCCGCCGACGTCGCCGATTTCGCCAGGCGCTTCCCGCTGATGCCGATGGTGAAGGCCCTTGGCGTCTCCTCCCGGCGCGACCTTGAGCGCATCAAGGAATTTCCTGGGGCGGACGGCTTCCTGTTCGACGCCCGCCCGCCGGCCGGGGCGACCCGCGAGGGGGGATTTGGCAAGGCCTTCGACTGGTCGATCCTGCAGGGGTTTGATCCCGGCGACCATCGTGACTGGGTGCTGTCGGGCGGCCTGACGCCGGAGAATGTCGCCAGCGCGATCGGCGCCACCGGCGCGTCGGCCGTGGATGTGTCCTCTGGCGTCGAGAGCGCGCCCGGCGTAAAGGACCACGCGAAAGTCGCGGCGTTCATCCAGTCTGCGAAGGCTGCGGCCTGAATCTGGACCGTCTGGCCGGGCAGGCGCCTGGCGCCCCGGGATTGGAAAGCAATGGTCTTCGCAAACACCTGGACCCAATGGCCCGACGCCAATGGCCGCTTTGGCGAATTCGGCGGGCGCTATGTGGCCGAGACGCTGATGCCGCTTGTCCTGGAGCTGGAGGCGGAGTACGCGCGCGCCCGGGCCGAACCGGCTTTCCAGGCGGAGTTCGACTGGCTGCTGGAGCACTATGTCGGGCGGCCTTCGCCGATGTATTTCGCCGAGCGCATGACGAACCATTTCGGCGGCGCGAAAATCTACTTCAAGCGCGACGAGCTGAACCACACCGGCGCCCACAAGATCAACAATTGCATCGGCCAGGTGCTGCTGGCGCGGCGCATGGGCAAGACGCGCATCATCGCCGAGACAGGCGCGGGCCAGCATGGCGTGGCGACAGCCACCATCTGCGCACGCTTCGGTCTGCCGTGCGTGGTGTTCATGGGCGAGACGGATGTCGAGCGCCAGAAGCCCAACGTGTTCCGCATGCGCCTGCTGGGCGCCCAGATCGTGCCAGTCTCCTCCGGCACGGGCACGCTGAAGGACGCCATGAACGAGGCCCTGCGCGACTGGGTCACCAACGTCGCGACGACGTTTTATGTCATCGGCACGGCGGCCGGCCCGCACCCTTACCCGATGCTGGTGCGCGACTTCCAGTCGGTCATCGGCCGCGAGGCGAAGGAACAGATCCTCAAGGCCGAAGGCCGGCTGCCGGATGCGCTGGTCGCCTGCATCGGCGGCGGCTCGAACGCCATCGGCCTGTTCCATCCCTTCCTGGAGGACGAGGGCGTGCGGATGATCGGCGTCGAGGCCGGCGGACATGGCGTCAATACGCCCATGCACGCCGCCTCCCTCAGCGGCGGTGCGCCGGGAATCCTGCATGGCAACCGCACCTATCTGTTGCAGGACGAGAACGGCCAGATCATCGACGCGCATTCCATCTCGGCCGGGCTCGATTATCCGGGCATCGGTCCCGAGCATTCCTTCCTGCACGAGACGGGCAGGGCCGAGTACCGCACCTGCACGGATGCGGAGGCGCTTGAGGCGTTCCAGCTTTGCGCGCGTCTGGAGGGCATTCTCCCGGCGCTGGAGCCCGCCCACGCGCTCGCCCGCGTCGGCGATGTTGCGACGGAACTGGGCAAGGACGGGCTGATCGTCATGAACATGTGCGGACGCGGCGACAAGGACATATTCTCGGTCGCCGCGCATCTGGGAAGGGAGATCTGAACGCGGATTGTCTCGGCATCATCTGGTGCGTATATTGATGGCATCCAAATGGAGTTTTCGACGCGCACCACCGTCAACCTGGATGACGAACTGGTCGCCGAGGCGGTGAGGCTGACCCGTATCGAAGAACGGCCAGCGCTTTTGCGCGAGGCGTTGAAGGCGCTCATCGAACGTGAAAGCGCGCGACGCCTGGCGCGGCTTGGGAGCCGGGACCCGAAGGCGGGGACCGCTCCGCGCAGGCGGTCGGGGGCGTGAAACGCCGGTTCGCATCGCATGATCCTCGTCGACACCTCCGTCTGGATCGGCCATTTCCGCGCTGCCGACGGCGACCTGATCGCCCTGCTGATAGCGGGACGTGTGGTCATGCACGATCATGTCCTGGGCGAACTCGCACTCGGTTCGCTGAAGGACCGCGCCGCCACACTCAAGGACCTGGCCAACCTTGCGCGCGCGCCCTTGGCCACCGAGGCCGAAGTGCGGTCCTTCATCGAATTCCACCGACTGTTCAGGCGTGGCGTCGGCTATGTTGACGCGCATCTGTTGGCGTCCGTGATGCTCGGGCAGGAGATGACGCTCTGGACACGCGATTCGCGGCTTGCCGGCGTGGCGGATGAGTTCTCTGTGGCGTATCGACCTTGAACCGCTTTGTGGAGTGCTGCGCTGGCGCCGACGGGGGAAATCGGTATCCATAAACCCAATGACCATCGACCGGATCTCAGCGACGTTTGCCGCCTGCGCAACGCAGAATCGCGCGGCTTTCGTCGGCTATCTCATGGCGGCCGACCCCGACATCGAAATCTCGCTCAGGGCGGTCGAGGCTCTGGCTGAAGCCGGCGCCGATATCATTGAGCTGGGCGCCCCTTTCACCGATCCCATGGCCGATGGCCCGGCCATCCAGAAGGCCGCCCAGCGCGCCCTGGCCGCTGGCGGGTCGCTCGCCGTCACCCTGGAGATCGCCCGGCGTTTCCGAAGCGTTAACACTTCGACGCCCCTGATCGTCATGGGCTACGCGAACCCCGTTCACCGGATGGGGTTCGGGGCGTTCGCCCAAAGGGCGGCTGAAGCGGGCGTGGACGGCGTGATAACGGTTGACCTTCCGCCCGAAGAAGACGGACCGCTGCGTGCGGCGCTCGCCGCCCACGGCCTTGCCGCCATCCGCCTTGCAACGCCGACGACGACCGAATCGCGCATGGCCCGCGTCGCGGACGGCGCGACAGGCTTCGTCTACTATGTGTCGGTCGCAGGCGTGACTGGCGCGGCGACCGGGTTGGAATCCGACATTTCCGCAGGCGTAGAGCGCGCCCGCCGCCTCTCAAGACTGCCCGTGGCGGTGGGGTTCGGCGTCCGAACGCCCGAACAGGCCGCACGCTTCGCTCGCCTCGCCGACGGGGTTGTCGTAGGGTCAGCTTTGGTCGAGGAAGTCCGCGCCGCGGTCGAAAACGGCGCGCCCGATTCGTGTGTCAAGAGAATAAGTGTGGTTGCGCGGTCACTGTCAAACGCCATATCTTCCGCGCGAGTTGATCGGAGCGTTAAGTGAACTGGCTGACAAACCTGCCCCCCGGACTGAAGTCAATCTTCGCCCGGAAAGACGAGCCCGAGAGCGGCGATTCGCTCTGGGTGAAGTGTCCGAAAACCGGCGAACTCGTCTACCGCGAGGATCTGGAGGCGGCGCTGTGGGTCACCCCCTCCGGCGCCCACATGCGCATCACGCCCGAGCAGCGCTTCAAATACCTGTTCGACGGCGGCATCTGGTCCGAGATCGGGATGCCGTCCGTCATCAAGGATCCCCTGAAGTTCAAGGACGACAAGCGCTATGTCGACCGTCTGAAATCCGCCCGCGCCAAGACCGGCCGGGATGACTGCATGGTGGCGGCGCATGGCGAGATCGGCGGCCGGCGGGCTGTCGTTCTGGTGCAGGATTTCGCCTTCATGGGGGGCTCGCTCGGCATGGCCGCAGGCGAAGCGTTCATTACCGCCGCCGAAACCGCCGTCGCGAAAAAGGCGGCGCTTGTGGTGGTGACGGCGTCTGGCGGCGCCCGCATGCAGGAAAGCTCGTTCGCGCTGATGCAGATGCCGCGCACCGTGCTGGCCATCCAGGACGTCAAGCAGGCAAGGCTGCCTTACATTGTCATCCTTTCCGACCCGACGTCCGGCGGCGTGCTGGCGTCGTATGCGATGCTGGGCGACGTCCACATGGCCGAGCCCGGCGCCCAACTGGCCTTTACCGGTCCCCGGGTAATCGAGCAGACCATTCGGGAGAAACTGCCGGAAGGGTTTCAGCGGTCGGAATTCCTGCGCGAGCGGGGAATGGTGGACATTGTCGTCCACCGGCGCGACCTGACGTCCACCTTGGGCGCGGTGCTGGGCATGTTGATGGCGCCGGCCCGCACGCGGCGACCCAAGCCTGTCCCGGCCGAAGAGCTTGCGGCGGCGAAGTGACGGAATCGACCCGCCTTCAATCGGAATCGGTTGAAGGCGGTTGAGTTGATCGATTTCGGAATCCCAAGGCAACTCATACCAGCGGCGTCTGCGTCTGACGCTAAGTCGTCATCCCGGAAACGGCGAAGCCGTTATCCGGGACCCATTTTAAAGAGAACCCGACAGTTGATGAATGGGTCCCGGCTCTTCAGCGCTCCGCGCCTCCGGCCGGGATGACAAACCCGATTGACTGGCCGGCCCGAATGACAGGCCAGAGAATCATGGCGTCGGGCCGCTGCTATCAGGCCATGGGGGGCGGGCGCACTTGAGCGATCCGGCCCGGCTCGATGCGGTTCTGGAGCGCTTCCGTCGCTCGACCCGTGGCTCTCCTGCCTTCGGCCTTGGACCCATCCGCGCCGCGCTTTCCGGTCTGGGCGATCCGCAGGACCACATCGGTCCCGCCATTCACATCACCGGGACCAATGGCAAGGGCTCGACGGCGGCCTTCCTGCGGGCCATGGCCGAGGCGGCGGGCATGACGGTCCATGCTTTCACCTCGCCGCACCTGATGCGCGTCAACGAGCGTATCCGCGTTGCCGGCCGGCTGGTCGAGGACGAACCACTCAGCGACGCACTTGAGCGCATCGCCACGCTGGAAAAGAATCTCACCTATTTCGAGGCGCTGACCGCCGCCGCCTACGTGCTGTTCGCGGAGACGCCGGCCAGCCTGTCGATCATCGAGGTCGGGGCGGGCGGATCGACCGACGCCACCAACGTAATGAGCAGGCCAACCGCGACGGTCGTCACGCCCATAAGCCGGGACCATGAGGCGATGTTCGGGGTGACCGGCATCGCCGCGATCGCCCGCCTCAAGGCCGGGATTTTCCGGCCTGGCTCGCCCGCCATTCTGGCCGAACAGCCTCCGCTCGCGCTGGGCGTCCTGCTGGAGGAAGCGCGCAAGGCGGGTGCGCCGGTTCTTTCCGCCGGCCGCCAGTGGTCGGCGGGCTGGGATGGCGACGCCTTCGTGTTTTCCGGTTCGCGCCTCAAGGTGCGCAGCCCGTGGCTCAGCCTGCCGGGACGCCATCAGGCGTCCAATGCGGGTGCAGCGTGCGCAGCGGCCGAAGCCTGGGGCGAACCAAGGCTGACGGCGGAGATCATGGCGGCCGGCCTGCGCGCGGCGTCATGGCCAGCCCGATTGCAGAAGCTCCGCCTTGGACCCCTGACTTCGGACTACCGGGGAGCGATCTGGATCGACGCCGCGCACAATCCGGGCGGCGCACGCGCTCTGGCGGCGGCCATCATGGCTGAACGTCCAAAGCTGGGCGGTGTCCGCGTGGCGCTCATCGTCGCGATGCAGGCCTCGAAGGATCACCACGCCATGCTGGCTGAGCTCGCCAGCGTGATCGACGAGGTGATTGCCTGTCCGCTCCCCGACAGCGGCGGACAGGAGGGCGGTCCCGGCGCCGAGCCGGAGCTTGTGGCCGCCAGTGCGAACGCTCTTGGCGCGCCATCAAGGACGGCTGTGGACTTCAGGCACGCCCTGGAGCTGGCCAGGGAGGCTGGGGCGCACCGAATCTTTGTATGCGGCTCAATCTATCTTTGCGGAGCGGTGCTGGCGGCAAACGGGGAGCAGGTGGATTAGCGGCGCCTGCCTGTCCCCCTGAGCCTAAGCAAGCTTCGGCGCGGATTCCCGCAGCCACTCGGCCATGCGCGTCTTGCTCATGGCGCCCAGATGGGTCGCGGTCACCTTGCCGTCCTGGAAGATCATGAAGGTGGGCAGGCCGCGCACGCCAAAGCGGCCGGCCGTCATGGGGTTGTCGTCGATGTTGATCTTGAACACCGAGACGGTCTCGCCGAGGTCTTCGGCCAGCGATTCAAGGTGCGCCGAGACCTGTTTGCATGGGCCGCACCATTCCGCCCAGAAATCCACGATGACAGGCTTCGATGCGCCGAGCACGTCGCCGTCGAAACTTTCATCGGTCACGGATTTGACGGCCATGGTCGTGTCTCCTGAAGGTTTCCACTCGCTGCGCTCAAGGTAGGCGCGCTTCCGCTACAATCCAAGCCAGCCGACCCCGGATCAACTCAACGCTGCTTCAAGCGCCCTGTCGAGATCAACCGCCGGTATCTCCATGAGCCGCGGCCCGTCTGTCCAGACCAGCAGGCAGCGCACGGGTTTGCCGGGCCAGAGGTCTGCCAGCACCGCCCGGTAGGCAGCCATCTGCACGCGATAGGCCTCGGCGATGTCGGCGGGAGATGCGGGCGCAGGCCGGTCCGTCTTGAAATCGACCACGAGCACATCGTCCGTTGTAACGACGAGCCGGTCGATCCGGCCATTTACGATCTGGCCGCCCACGTCTCCGATAACCGGGACTTCGGCCCGGCCGCCGGGTCCGAAGACGATCGCGAAACGCTCATCGTCGAGAACGCGCATCGCCGCCCCCAGGATTTCGCGCCGTTCCGAGGCGGAAAGGTCCGGCTGCCGCGACAGGTGATCCCGGCCCGCCTTTCGCCGCCGCTTCGGCTCGACATCCGGCAAAGCCTGCAGGAGGACGTGGATCAGGCGGCCCCGCCGCAGGCGCGCGGCGCGTCCCGGCTCGAACGACACAAGCCCCGGGGGCTCGCCGTCCCCGAGAGCCGATGGCGAAAGCAGGCGTTCACGGACGGGCTCGGCCCGAACTGGCTGTCTCAGCCATCGCGGCAATGCGTGCGACACATCATCGAGGGCGCCTGCCCCGAGATGTGGCGCGGTCGCGCCAAGGCGCATGACGGTCCGGCCGCCTTCGTCGGCGACGAACGCCTGACCGCTCTCGACCAGCCGCGCCATGGCCGTCTCGCAGACCGCATACCAGGATGCACCGGACCGTCCGGGGGCGGTCTTGCCCATGAACGCGCCGCACACCACGAGGCGGTCCCGCGCTCGGGTAAGCGCCACATAGAGCAGCCGGCGATGCTCGTTCAGGGCGTGCGCGTCGGCCAGCTCCCGCAGACACGCAGTCAGCGGCGCATCCGTTGCCTTGGCGGCTGCCCAGATCGGCGCGCCCGTCTTGGTCAGAAACCAGCCCTCGCGGTGGGCGTTGGGCGCGGACGTCGTGTCGGGCAGGATGACAACCGGCGCTTCAAGTCCCTTTGCGCCATGCACGGTCATCACCCGCACTTCGTCCTGCGGGCCGGAGAGTTCACGCTTCAGCTCGCCGCCATGCCGCTCGATGGCAGCCAGAAACAGTTCGAGGCTGGGAGGCGTGTCGGCGTCGAAGCGCGCGGCCCGGTCGATCAGCGCCGTCACCGGTTCTCGCGCGGGTCCGCCAAAGCGCGAGAGAATGAGATCCCAGCCGGACCGTCCGAGGCCATGGCCTCGCTCCAGCGCGTCGCTGAGAAATTCGAACGGCGCGGCGTGCCGCCGGGCGGAGACATCGCGCAGAAACGTCCGCACCCTCGCGTGATGTGGATCATCCGATACCTCCAGCCGCCGCCAGAGCGTCTCGCCCGGGGCGCGCCCATTGGCGAGCGGGAAAAGTCCGCCATCATCGTCGAGACCGCCGAACGGTCCTTTCAGGATTTCCGCCAGCGTCAGATCATCGTCCGGACAGAGGGCGAAGCGCACGAGGTTCAGGAGGTCCTGAACCGGCAGGCTTTCGAGGAGCTGGAGGCGGTCGGCGCCCGCGACCGGCAGGTTGGCGCGTTTCAGCGCCTGGAGCAGGGCGTCGAACAACCCGCCTGTGCGGCCCTTCACCAGGATCAGGAAATCACCCGGACGCGCGGGACGCTGAACGTCGCCATGCCAGACGGCTGACCCATCGTCGATTTCGCGCTTGATGAACTCTGCGACCGAGCGCGCGAGCCTCTGCTTGGCGGAGGCGGCCTTCTCCTGGCCGATCGGCGCATCCCAGGGTTCGGCCGGCTCGACCTCCGGTCTGGGTTCAATTGGCCACAGCTCGACACTGCCGGGCTGATGGCGCCGGTGCGCCGTGTGGCGCAGCAGGTCGGCGGCGGCCGGCGGATTGGCGGTAAAAGTCGCATCGCTCACAAGAGCCAGGGTGTCGAACGCCGCATCGACGAATGCCAGAACCTCCGGCGTCGATCGGAATGACATGGCGAGGTTGGGCAGCTCCGCCTCAACGTTCGCCTCGCGCGTGCGCTGCTCGAACGCCTGCGTCTGGCTGAGGAAGTGTTCGGGATCCGCGCCCTGAAACGAATAGATTGACTGCTTGTGATCGCCGACCACGAACAGGGTCCGCGCGAGCCGGCGTTCCGCACTGGACCCGGAGAAGAAATCCCGCGTCAGCGTATCCACGATGCCCCATTGCGCAAGACTGGTGTCCTGCGCCTCGTCGAGCAGGATGTGCGACAGTCCGCCGTCGAGCTTCCACAACACCCATTCGGCCGCCGACCCCTGATTCAGCAACCGGCCTACCGTCTCGATGAGGTCCTCGAAATCGAGGCTGGCTCGCGCTCGTTTGCGGCGGGCGTAGTCGCTGAAGACGACATGCGCGAGACGCAGAAGCGCGGCCGACCGGTCGAATGTCCGGCGCGCGTTCAGGGCGGACCGCAGCTGGATGAGACGAAGGGTTTCCGATCCTTGCGGAACCTCGACGTCGAAGAGATCGGCAACCGCTGGATGGCGATCCCGCACGCCGTTCGTGAAGACCCTTCCGCGTGACTTGAGCGCGCCTGTCGCAGCGAAGACAACGCCGATATAGCCGTCGAGCCGCTCGTCGGGCGGGGCGTCCGACAGGGCGAAGCCTATGCAATCGGCCTGCGCCCGATCCTGCGCCGAGCCGGTCCTGAAGCCCGCAACCGCCGCCGACAGCCGCTCGCGCGGCAGGTCACGATTCATGGCGTTGGAGATCAGGGTGTCGATGCGGTCGTGGCCCGCGCCGATCTCCAGGCGCAGCGCCTCGACCGCTGGCTCGACGCCTCCGGCGCCGGCGATGAAAGCGCGCACCTCCTCGCGGCGGGCATGAAGCGAGCGCAGCACGGCGAGGCCTTTCGCGCCACCGGCCTCCGCCGCAATGCGCGCCGCCTCCACCAGGGTCTGCTCGCGGCGACCGAGACGGGCGCCGAGGGCTTCGAACGCTGCGTCCCAGAGCGCCGATGCATCCTCGTCATCGAGTTCGCCGAAGCCGGGCGGGACACCGGCCTCCAGCGGGAAGCGCCGCAGGAGACGCGCGCAGAAGGCGTGAATGGTCTCGATGCGCAGCCCGCCGGGCGTTTCGAGAGCCTGTGCGAACAGCTCGCGGGCGCGGCCGATCTCCTCTGGCGTGTAGGCGTGTCCTCTCCGTCCTTCGAGCGCTCCCAGTTCGGACTGAAGCCGGGCGGCGTCCATCACGCACCAGGCGCCGAGGCGCTGGAACAGCCGGGTCTGCATCTCGCTGGCGGCGGCCTTGGTGTAGGTGACGCAAAGAATTTCGTCGGGCTTCGCGCCGGGAAGCAGCAGCAGGCGGGCGACACGGTCGATGAGGACCTTGGTCTTGCCCGATCCCGCATTCGCGGCGACGAATGCGGAGGATTGCGGCAGGGCCGCCTTGCCCTGGCCGGCCATCGCCTCGGCGTATTCCGGCCACTCCTCGACGGTCTGCGGTGCGGCGTCGCCGGTCATTCCTCGCCCTCATCGACGGTCCATTCGGCGCGACGCGCGAGGCGGTCAAAATCGGCGACCGACCAGGCGAACTCCGCACGGGGCTTCGACAAATAGGCGGTTTCCTCGCAGGCATAGGAGGCGATCAGCCGTTTCAGCCCGCCGAGCGCCGCCTCGGCGACGTCCGCTGCGGATTTCTCCAAGGGCAGCGGTTGACCGTTCTTTTCCTTCGCGGTCTCGGCGCTCTGGGAAAACCGGAAGTAGATGAGCTGCGATGTCAGCGCCGGCGCCAGCGCGCCAAAGCCTGAGCGCGCAGCGATCGCGGCTTCGAGGGCCAGTTGCGGCTCCAGCCCGCACTCCACCTGCTTTGCTCTTTTGGGTTCTCCCGTCTTGAAATCTATGATCGCAAGCGTGCCGTCGGTCAGAAGCTCGATGCGGTCAGCAGTCGCCGACAGGGTCACCTCTCCGGCTGACGAGGGAAAGACGATTCCGGCGGTCTCTTCGGAAACAACCTGCACGACACTCGGTGCGCGTGCGTCGAGCCAGCGCAGGTAGGAGCGGGCGGCGCGCAGCCACAGCGGTTTCTCGAACTCGATCAGCTCGCTGGACACGCCGGATGCGACGAGGTTGTCGGCGATCATGTCTTCCAGCGACAGGCCGGCGCCCTTCTGGAAGGCGTCGATCGCATCGTGGACTGCTGTTCCCCGCTCCAGAGCGTTGACGTCGTCGCCGACGCGCCGCAGCGGCTTGAGGCGCAGGATGCGCCGGGCATAGTCGGCGTAGGGATCGCGGATCAGCGTCACGGTCCGGCTGGGGGAAAATGCGTTGAGGGCGCGCCGGTCGGCTGGCGGCCTCGGCGCGGGAGGCTTGACGGAGGCGACAGCGTCCACATGGCGCAGGGAGCGCGCCCAGACCACGGGATCGGCGCCGGCTTGAGGTTGCAGCGCCGCCTCGGCGGCCTGCGTGCTGCCAAGTCCCCCCGCTGAAAGGGTGCGCAGGCGCCAGACCCATCGCGAGGCGACGGCCGGCTTGTCGTCGACGCGCCTCGCCCGCAACAGCACCACATCCGGAGCGTTGGCCATCTGCGCGAAGTCATGCGCCGACAGGCCGATCCGTTCATCGGGATCGGGCAGGCCGATTCGTCGGCGCAGGCCGCGATTGAGAAACCCGTCGACCGGCGCCGCCTTTGGCCAGGCGCCTTCGTTCAGTCCTGCCAGGATCATGCGGTCCCGGCGCTGCAGGCGCGCTTCGAGCGGCCCCCAGATGGCGATGCGCGGATGCTCGCTTGTTTCAGGCGCCGCGATCATGCGCTGGGCGACGGCGCGCGCGAAGTCGCTCCAGAGCGCCCCCTCGACGCCGCCCATCTCGCCGCACAACTCTCCCAGTTGCTCGATGAACTGGATGGCCATCGCGCCATGCCGGCCGCTCCAGATCCGCCCGCCGGTGGGGTCGGATGGCGAAGCCGCGAGGCTCATGGCGAGTTTGGCGCAGGCCTCGCTCGCGACCGTCCCGTCGATCGTTTCAGACCCCAGGACGCTGGCGAAGGGATGGAGTGTCGCCCCGAGCTGCCGGACAAGGTCGGCGCCTTCTTTCTGCGGGGCAGCGGCGTATTTTCCGCCGCGTGGATGTTCGAGCCGGTGGGCGAGCGCTTCCAGCGTGCGGTCCAGTCTCGGCCCACGCAAGGCCGCGATCTCGAGTGCGCTTGTCGTGCGGATCAGATCGTCACGCGACTGGCGCAGGCTTGTGAATTCGTGCTTCAGCATGGCGAGCAGAAGGACCGGGTCCGCCGGGTCGCGCGCCCAGCGCATGACCAGCAGCAGAAAACTGCCGATGTGCGTCCGGTGGAAAGGAGTCCCGGACGAGGGAGCAATCTCGACCCCCCAGCGCCGGAGAATTGCGGCGACGCGCCGTCCGACGGCGGCTTCCGGCGTCACCAGGGCCGCAGTCCCGGTTTCGCTCTCCAGCGTTTCGCGCAGCAGCAGCGCGGCGACCAGGGCTTCCTCGCTTTCGTCCTCCGCCTCGATGAGGCGCAAGCCCGACAGGCCGGACGTGACCAGGTCGTGCGCGGACCCCGGATGCGCGAGGTGTGCGAGCCGCTGGTTCCACCCCTTGGTGGATTCGGCCGGCGCCAGCGCTTCGTTGATGAGGCGCCGGCGGGATCGCTCGCTGAGGCTTTCGTCCCGTGTGGGCCATCCGCCCACGTCGGTCGGCTGGACGTCGAGAGCGTCCAGCGTCGCCTTGATCGTGAATTGCGGATGGCTCGGCGCACGACCGACAGCTTCCCATCCCTCGCCGTCGAGATCGGGATCGAGTCCCGGCAACACGATGACGCCCCTGGGCAAGCACAGGACGCCCGCCATCAGGATGCGCGTCGCGGTCGCCGCGCCCGTCGATCCCGCGATGATGACCGGATGGCCTGGCGGGTTCCTGACCCACCGCGCCGCCATCGCCTCGGCTGCCTGTCGCCGCCGCGTCAGTTCGTCGGTCGCACCCCGTTCCGCGAGATAGGCGGGCCAGGCCTGCCCCACGATTTCCAGAAAACTGGCGGAGATGCGCCAGTGCTCGGCGAGATCGGCTGAAAGAGACAGGTCGCGCAGCCCATCCCAGTCGACGCCGTCGCCGATCGCCGCCTGGTCAAGCAGGCCGGCCAGTTCGTCAGCTGCTGCGAGCGCGGAGGAGGGGGGCAGGTCAGGCTCGTGCTGGGCGCGCCGCCAGGCCTGGATCAGTCGCGCCAGGGCGCCTCTTCGCCTTGCCGCTGGAATGGATGGTTTTAGGTCCAGGGCGTCCACGCCGAAGGCGTCGGCGGCGTCTCCCTCGTCGAGGTCGCCGAGGGCGCGAATCGTCGGTGCGATCAGCGATCCCGCCAGCCCGCGGTGGAGCGCAAGCGCCAGTTCCCGCGCGGCCCGCCGGTTGGGCGTGAAGATCAGCACGTCCGCGAGCGCATCCGGCCTGTCACGCGCGCCGGACGCCTCGATCAGACCCGAAGCCAGCTCGTCGAGGAAGGACGTGGAGGGCGGCAGCGAGTACAGCCTCGATCCGCCGGCCGCGAAAATGTCGGCGCCGCGCGTCAGCTTGCCGGCCCCATCGTCCCCAGTCGGGCGTCCGCTTCGTCGCGCCCGGCGGGGTCTCCGACATGCATCCAGAACGGCGCCATCACCGTGCCGAACAGCCGTCCCGCGCGGCCGAAGGCGCTCCAGTAGACGTTCGCCGAGAATGGCTCGGCCTTGTAGCCGCGCAGCCTGTCCGCGCGTGTGATATAGGTCCCCGCATAGACATAGGGCGCGCGGTCGCGCTCTGCGCGACGCTCCAGCTTTCCGTCCGGCAGGAGATAGAAATCGCCGGGCCCGCGAAATCCCAGCGTCGCGCCCATGTCCGCGAGCAGCAGCAGCGCATCCATGTCCCCGGCGTCGTATTCTTCAGCCATGCGCAGGAAGGTGTCGTCGCCCGGCGTCGCCCATGTGACATCGGTGTTGATGGCGAAGAACGGCTCCTCGCCCAGCAGGGGCAACGCCTTGATGACGCCGCCGCCCGTCTCGAGCAATTCGCCGCGCTCGTCCGAGAAAGTGATCTCGATGTCCGTCCGCTTCGCCAGATGGGCCTCCATCTGGTCGGCGAAATGGTGAACGTTGACGATCGCGCGCGTGACGCCCTGGATGACCAGCTTGTCTAGAACACGATCAATCAGCGTGCGTCCCCCCACCGTGACAAGTGGCTTGGGCAGGGCGTCGGTCAGGGGCTTCATCCTTGTGCCAAGGCCCGCAGAGAGAAGCATCGCCGTGGTGATCCTCGTCATGCGGCGGCCAGCAGGTGCGGGGCGGTGGCGTTGACGAAATCGGCTGTTTGCGACAGTGCCGGGTGGCTCAGCGTTTCCGCGAGCAGGCCGCGCAGCCTGGGCTGGAATGTGTCGTAGCGCGGCTTGCCGTCCCGTACCACGAGACGCGCGAAGATGCCCATGATCCGCATGATGTTCATCGCGCCGAGCACCGACATGCGCCTGTCGAATTCGGTGCGCATTCCTCCCGTGCCGTCGAGATAGGCCCGGATGGCGGAGGCGCGCGCCGCCGGCGTCACGTCGCGGCGGGCGTCGTGCAGCAGCATCGACATGTCCCACTCGCCCCAGCCGAGCACGGCGTCCTGAAAATCCAGCAGGCCGACCCGCCGGACGCCGTCCCGGCCAGGCAGCCAGATGAGGTTCTCGGCATGGGTGTCGCGCAGGATGAGCGCGCGGGGAAAGTCCTCGGCCATGGCGATCAGGTTCTCGCGCACGCCCTCCCATCGCAGCCGTCCGGAATCCGTTATCCGCATATCGACGTCGCGCCGGGGCATCCATTCGACGAAGAGATCGACATTGGCGCTGAGCGCGAGGTGGTCATAGGTCAGCACCGGCCATTCCCCGCCTGGATAGGGCAGGGTGAACGGCGCCGGCGCGCGGTGCGCGGCGGCCAAAACCTCTCCGGCGGCCGCATAGAGCGTGGTTTCATTCTCGCCGCGTTCCAGCACGCGGGCGAACAGGTCGTCGCCAAGGTCTTCCAGCAGGGCGAGGCCGCGTGGAATGTCGAGGTCGCGGATGCCCGGGGACGACAGGCCCCGTCGGGACAGATGCCCGCCCACCGCCGCAAACGCCTCGACTCGCGATGCAGCGAGGCGCGAGATCGCGTTCCAGCCCATGGCCAGCCGCGCCTCGTCGTCGGCGCCCGGCGGGCAGGGAGGGCTTTCCAGCCGGGGAGCGTCCATCAGCATCGCCGTCTCGCCCCTGCGCCGCAGCCTTTCATAGCGCCGTGTCGATGCATCGGCGTTGAGGGGCGTGCGCGTCGCGCCTTCCCAGCCGGCGCGGGCCAGGAATTCGACGATCTCGCTGTCGCGGAGATTACCGCCAATCGCCATCGATGCGTCCACTCCAGTCGCCATGGTCCACGAGCCGCGCGATTCGCCCGTCGCCGCAGAAGGATAGCTGAACTTCAAGGCGCGTCAGCGGCAGACTCGTCCCCAGTCTCTCCGGCCATTCGATCAGCGCAAGCCCATCCACAGCTTCTTCCAGCCCCAGCTCCCGCGCCTCGCCGGCGCGTTCAAGACGGTAGAGATCGAAATGCCAGACGGTCACAGGTTCGAGCGCATAAGTCTGGACAAGGGTGAAGGTCGGGCTTGGAACCTCGATCTCCGCCCCTGCAAGCGTGCGGATCAGCGACCGGGCAAGCGTTGTCTTGCCTGCGCCAAGCTCCCCCTCAAGGGCTATGACGTCGCCGGGGCGGCATGCCGCCGCCAGCTTGCCGGCAAGGTCCGACGTCGCCGCCTCGTCGCGCAGCCGGACTGTCAGAATGGGTTTTCCCATGCCGCTGGTTTGCCGACCTGCGCCGGGCGTGGCAATGGCTGTTTCCAGAGACTCCGGAGTGGAAGCCGCAATGGGCGCCAAACCTTCACACGTCGCGATCATCGGGGCGGGTCAGGCCGGCGGACAGACGGCCTATTCCCTCCGGCTGGCGGGCTATGACGGCGCCATCACCCTCATCGGCGACGAAGAGGCGCCGCCCTACCAGCGACCGCCCCTTTCGAAGGGCTATCTGAAGGGAGAGGTCGAGGCCGAGCGTCTCTATCTGAAACCTGTCGAATACTATTCCGAACACGCCGTCGATCTGGTTTCCGGCGCGGCGGTCGCCGGGATCGACGCAGACCGCAAGCGTCTCGAACTCTCGTCCGGTTCCTGGATTTCATGGGATGCCCTGGTGATTGCCACGGGCGCCCGTCCCCGGCGGCTCACGCTCCCGGGCGCCGACCTTGCGGGCGTTCTCGAACTGCGCACGATCGTAGATGTCGATCGGCTGCGTTCCCTTCTGAAACCCGGCGCCCGGCTGGTGGTGGTGGGTGCGGGCTTTATCGGCCTGGAGGCGGCGGCCGTCGGCGTGCAGCTGGACGTCGCCGTCACCATTATCGAGGCCATGCCTCAGGTGCTGGGACGTGTCGCGGGACCCGAAATCTCGGCCTTCTATGCCGGCGTCCATGCCGGGGCCGGCGTCGATATCCGCCTGGGCGCCCGGCTCGACGGGTTCGAGGGACAGACCCACGTGTCCGGGGCGCGCCTCGCCACGGGGGAAGTCATTCCCTGCGATGTCGCCCTTGTCGGGGTGGGCGTTCTTCCCAACCTCGAACTCGCCCGCAATGCGGGCCTCCTGTGCGGCAATGGCGTCGTGGTCGACCGGAACGGCCGCACCAGTCATCCGGACGTCTACGCCGCCGGCGACGTCGCTTGGAGGCCTCTGCCGCACTATGGCCGGGAAGGACGTCTTGAGTCCGTCCACAACGCCATCGAGGGCGGAAAGATCGCTGCTTCCGCCATCATTGGCGCCCCCCATCCGATCGACGACGTTCCGTGGTTCTGGTCGGACCAGTTCGATCTCAAGCTCCAGACCGCCGGTCTTGGCGCGGGCGCCGACGAACGCGTCGTGCGGGGGACGCCCGGGCAGCGAAGCTTTGCCGTATTCTATCTCAGGGAGGGTCGCGTCCTCGCCGTCGATGCGGTAAACGCCGCTCCGGAATACCTGGTCGGGAAAAAGCTGGTTGCGGCGTCAGCGCGGGTTGCGCCAGCCGAACTGGCCGATAAATCCTTGTCCATGAAGGATATCGCAGCCCGTGCGCTGGAGCCTGATGCGATCGACCTGAATCGGGTCGATCGTTGAATCAGTCTCTGATTTGATGGAACTAGAGCAACTTTCTTCGGTCGATCCGGATCGACCGAAGGATGCTCTAGCCCGAACGAGTTCGTCGAAGGAGCTTTCCCACCCATGCCGAAGATCACCTACACCGACGCGTCCGGCAAGGAACGCACCGTCGAGGGCAAGACCGGCATGACGGTGATGGAGACCGCGATCAAGCACAACGTGCCCGGCATCGACGCCGATTGCGGCGGCGCCTGCGCCTGCGCAACCTGTCATGTCTATGTCGATGCGGCTTTCACCGACAAGGTTGGCAAACCCTCCGCCATGGAACAGTCCATGCTGGATTTCGCCGAGAACGTGAAGGAAAACTCGCGCCTGTCGTGCCAGATCAAGATCCGTGACGAACTGGACGGGCTGAGGGTCACGACCCCGGAAAGCCAGCACTGATTTCTCTCTCCGCCCTGCAAGGGCAGGGCTATCGGCTATGAGCGCGAAGCATTCAGCGAAGTCATTCTCGGGCAAGCGAAGCGCGACCCGGGGATCTTTCCTTGCGTGCAGTCATTCTCGGGCAAGCGAGGCGCGACCCGAGAACCTTTTCTCGCCTGCCACAACTGGACCTGCCAACAACCGGAAATCGCGCGACGAAGAAAGGCTCTCGGGTCAGGGCCGGGGACCACTCCACCGCATAGGCGATAGCCCTCCGGGAAGAACGACAAGGCCGGGATGCGGCCCGCCGTCGTTCATATTCCCTACTTCGCCGCCGCCTCGCGGATCGCGGCAAACAGCGCGGCCTTGGCCTCGCTCTGCTTTCGGTCGCTGGCCCGGGGCATGGCGGAATTCAGCGCGATTACCAGTCCGTCCTCCGGAAAGACCGCGATGCCCTGACCGAATATGCCGATTGCTTCGTAATTGGGCGCCTCGCGCGACCACCAGAAATAGCCATAGCTCGCCCCCCTCGCGCTCGCTTCGGGCGAGAGCCGGTTGGTCGTCGCCTCGTCCGTCCAGCCGGCCGGAACCACCTGACGGTCGCCGATCTTTCCGCCCCCCAGCATGAACAGGCCGATGCGGCCATAATCGCGCAGGGTCATGCTCATGCAGCACCCGCCGCGCTCATGACCGGCCTGGTCGACCATCCAGATCGCGTCCCGCTCCATGCCGAACGGCGCCCAGATTTTCTCGGAGGCGTATTGCGAGATGCTTTTGCCGGCCAGCGCCCGCGACAGCACGATGCCGGCAAGATCGGTCTCGCCGGTCTTGTACACGAACTTCGACCCCGGCTCTGCTTCGCTCGGCAGCTTCGCCATGTAGGCCACAAGCGGGTTGGTCTTGCCGTCATAGGCCCCGGCCCCGGCGCGCGAGACGTCCGACCTCGGATCGGTGTAGTCCTCGTTCCACTTCACCCCGGACGACATGGTCAGCAGGTCCCGGATGTTGACGCCGTCATAACCGCTGCCCTTCAGCTCCGGAATGTACATGGTGACGGGATCGCCAAGGCCGTTGATCCAGCGGTCCTTGATGGCGGCGCCGATCAGCGTCGCCGTCATCGACTTCGCGACCGAGAACGATGTCCAGCGGTCCTCCGGCTTGCGCCCTTCCCCGTACTTCTCAAGGACGATCTCGCCGTCCTTGATGGCGATGAGACCCGTGACCTTGTGGTCCTTCATGAACCGCTCGACGCTGCGTCCAGCGATGACAGGGTCGATCTGTGTCGCCGCCATCGGCAGGGGAGAGACCGCCTCGCCCTTGGCGATCGTCCTCACTTCGTAGACGTCCTCGATCGCCTTGTAGCGGTCGAGCTGCTGCTGCGGCGTCCATCGCAGGATGGAACTGACAGGCGGCTTGCCGACGGCCTTCTGGGCCAGCGCTGGCGCGGTCAGCGCCGCCCCGACGCCGAAAAGGGCTGCGCCGAAAAGGGCTGCGCCAGAAAGGGCCGCGCCGGATCGCCCGGTCTTTCGGTTCATCACCATGCCTCCCTTGGGGGTTTGCCCATCTTCCCGCCGGATCGGCGCCGGCGTCAAGGAAGCGGGCGTCGACAGGCCGGATGCGTCCTAGGGCGCTGGGGCGTCGCTACGGCCGGTCGCTCAAGCCGCTGCGACGGCTCCCGGCCCAAGCTCCAGCTCGGCGCGGAGCGCCTTGGGCGAGGCTGTCTCCGGCAGGAAACACATGACGGCGGCGCCGGCGCCG
>JAWXBJ010000252.1:0-9167 GCA_034439955.1 Alphaproteobacteria bacterium | reverse complement strand
TAGGAAACGAAGACCTTCATCCGGCCGGATTGCGTCTGCCTGGCTGGCTCCGCCCCATCCGCCATTGCCCCATCCGCCATTGCGACGTCCCCTATCGACCTGCGCTTTATGCCTCGCCCATCGCTCCCGCGCAAGCCACGGCCATCACCGCGTCTGCACCCGCCCCACAGCTCCCTTCCACCCCGCCAGCCTTGTCTCCCGCTCCTCGCCCGAAATCCCCGGCGCGAATTTCCGGTCCAGCTTCCAGATCGAGGCCGCCTCCTCCAGCGATCCAAACTCTCCCGCTCCCACCGCCGCCAGGATCGCCGCGCCCAGCGCCGTCGTCTCGGTGTTTTGCGGCCGCACCACCTCGACGCCAAGCACATCCGCCAGAAACTGGAGATACCAGTCATTGCGGGCCATGCCGCCATCGACCCGCAGCCGCCGCGGCGCCGCCCCATCCGCCGCCATTGCCTCCAGCAATTCCGCCGTCTGGAACGCCGCCGCTTCCAGCGCCGCCCGCGCGATGTGCGCAATGCTCGTCCCGCGTTGCAAGCCGAGGATCGCCCCGCGCGCCTCCGGGTCCCAGTGCGGCGCGCCCAGCCCCGCGAACGCCGGAACCAGATAGACGCCGCCGGCATCCGCCACGCTCGCCGCTAGCTCTCCGGCATGCGCCCCGTCGCGGATGATCTTCAGCTCGTCGCGAAGCCACTGGATCGTCGATCCCGCCGATAGGATCGACCCCTCCAGCGCATAGGTCGTCTGTCCCGACACCCGATACGCAATTGTCCCCAGCAGCCGGGCCTTCGACCGGATCAGCTCATGCCCGGTGTTGAGCATCAGGAATGCGCCCGTCCCGTAGGTGGATTTCACCTCGCCGGCGTTGAAGCACGCCTGGCCAACCAGCGCCGCCTGCTGGTCTCCCGCGACACCACGAATGGGCAACAGCGAGCCGAAAATGTCGGTCTCCCCAAACTCCCCGGCCGAATCCCGCACCTCCGGCAACAGCGCCATCGGGACATCGAACAGGTCGCACAACTCTTCATCCCAGCGTCCGGCGCGAATGTCGTAGAGCGACGTGCGAGACGCATTGGTGGCGTCGGTCGCATGAACCCGCCCGCCCGTCAGTCGCCAGACAAGAAAGCAGTCCACAGTCCCCGCGGCCAGCTCACCGCGCCTCGCGCGTTTGCGGGCGCCAGGAACCGCGTCGAGAATCCACGCGATTTTGGACGCCGAGAAATAGGGGTCCAGCACCAGTCCGGTCTTCTCGGCCACCATCGCCCCATGACCGGCCGCCGCCAGCTCCGCCGTGCGCGCTCCCGTCCGCCGGTCCTGCCACACGATGGCGTTGTGGATCGCCTCTCCGGTACGCCGGTCCCACACCACCACCGTCTCGCGTTGATTGGTGACGCCGATGGCGGCGACTTTCCGGTCGCCCAGCCGCTCCAGACACTGCTCCGCCGTCCGACGCACGGTGCGCCAGATCGCTTCGGGATCATGCTCCACCCATCCCGACTGCGGAAATATCTGCGCGAACTCTTCCTGCGCCAACGCGCTAATCCGCCCGTCCAGCCCGATCGCCATCGCGCGGCTGGATGTCGTGCCCTGGTCGAGCGCAAGGATCACGGGTTCAATCATTATGGATGGTTCTGCCGTTGTCGCGTCCGTTCGAACTGGATCGTCGGTTCGCCATGATAGGTCGTCCGCGCGCGTTCAACGAAGCCCAGCTTTCCTGCCAGCTTCAGCGACGCGGCGTTCTCCGGCGCGATGATGCAAACGAGCTTGGGCGCTTCCAGCATCGCATCTCCCCACGCCAACGCTGACGCGACAGCTTCGCTTGCATACCCTCTGCCTTGCGCGGTCGGCGAGAACGCCCAGCCCACTTCCGGTTCGCCCTCTAAGGAAGGCTCGATCGCGCGCTTCGCCTCCATGATGCCGACTTCACCGATCAGGCCGCCGCCATCGCGCGCCTCCACCGCCCAGAACCCATGCCCGACCAGGCTCCACATGCCGCTGTAGCGCAGCACGCGGTCCCACACCTCCTCGCGCGTGAACGGACGGCCGCCGATAAAGCGCGTAACCGCCGCATCGCCCCATATCGCCAGGCATGCATCGAGATCATCGATGGTGTGCGCACGCAGCCGCAGGCGCGGCGTCTCAATTGTCGGAGGCTTTCTACCCACGCTGGAAATCATGGATTGCACCCAGACCCAGCACTCCCGAAATTTCGTCCAGCGCCGTGCGACCCTCTGCCAGCAGAGCGGGGTCGGCAAGATCGCTCGCCGCAAGCCTGTCCCGGTAATGCTTCCGGACAATGTCCTCCAGCGCGCTCACTCGCGTCTCGTCCAGCAATGCAGTCCCGCTGAGCGCTGCAACTTCCTCGCGGGTCAGAACGACCCGCAGCCGCAGACAGGCCGGCCCCCCGCCATTGCGCATCGACTGGCGCAGGTCGAAATAATGCGCCTCCCGGATGCGCCCTCCATTTGAAATGACACGCTCAACAAACGCCTTCGCGCGGGAATTCTCCTCAACTTCCGTCGGAAGGATCAGCGCCATGTCGCCATCGGGTCTGGTCACGATCTGCGAATTGAAGAGATAGGATCTGACTGCGTCATCGAGGCTCACTTCAGAGGCCTTCGCTTCGACAAGTTTCAGTTCCAATCCCGCCGCCTCGCAGCGCGCGGTCAGCTGCTCGATCAGGACTTCCCGCTTCTCGAACGCCTCCTCGTGAAACATGAAGACGCTCTCGTTCGACACCGCCACCACGTCATTGTGGAACGCGCCCGCGTCGATTGCCTGCGGCGATTGCTGCGCCAGCAGGAACGACCCGCGCTTGAGCCCGTGTGTCGTGGCGATGATATGCGACGCCTCGACCGCCTGCCGCGCGCGATACTTGCCCGTCGATCCGTTGGCGAACGCCGACTCGCCATGTACGAATAGCTCGACGCCTTTTTTGCCATGACTCTTCGCAAACCGGCAGTGATTGGCCGCCCCCTCGTCGCCGAACGTCGCGAATGGAACCGGGCCGTGCACGGCGAAACGGCCTTCATCGGCGAACATGGCTCGCAGCACCCGCTCCGTCGCCGGAGGCTCCAGCGACCGGTGCAAATGAGACGACAGGTTGGCGACCGTCAGGTGAACCCGTCCATCTCCCGTATCCGCAGAAGGTGAGACCGTGGCGGCGTTGGCCGTCCACATCGCTGACGCCGACGACACATTCGCCAGCAGCACGGGGGAGGCCAGGCTGGCGATCTGCACCACCTCCGCGTCGGTTCCCGAAAAGCCCATTCTGCGCAGGCTTGGGACATGCGGCCGCTCGTGCGGCGGCAGGACGCCTTGCGTTAGCCCCAACTCCATCATGCGCCGCATCTTGGCGAGGCCCTGAAGCGCCGCTTCGCGGGGGTTCGAGACCTTCCCCTCGTTTTCCGCTGAAGCGATGTTTCCATGCGCGAGGCCGCCATAATTGTGCGTCGGTCCGATCAGGCCGTCAAAATTGATCTCCACGGCATCGGTCAAGGACGCACTCCCACGATGGCTTCGTCGTCCCTGACGGCGCCCGGCGCCAGAAGGCTCGCCATCGGCCAGGCGGAATAATCCGCCGCGAAATAGCCGGCAGGTCGGTGATTGCCCGAAAGACCGACGCCCCCGAACGGCGCCGCTCCGGATGCGCCTGTGGTCTGGCGGTTCCAGTTCAGCACTCCCGCGCGCACCTCCGTTTCAAACCGTGCGAACAGCGACGCATCGTCGGAAATCAGCCCGGCCGCGAGACCGAACTTTGTGTTGTTGGCTTCTTCCATCGCCCATTCGAAATCGCCGACGCGGATGACCTGCAGCAGGGGGCCGAATACCTCTTCGTCCTCACGCGCATCGATCGCGGTGACCTCGATCAGCCCAGGCGACAGGAACGCACCGCCCAACTCCTCCATCTGCCGGCTCTCGCGGATCGCCGCACCCCCGGAACGCAGCCACTTGGCCTGCGCGGTCAGCACTTCGCCGGCGGCGGCTTCTGAAATGACCGGGCCCATGAACGGCTGAGGGTCGCCGTCCGGCGGGCCAACGGTCAGGCGATCGATGAGGGCGCTCAGCGCTTCGAGAATAGCCTTTCCCTCGGCGCCGCCCGGAATTATCAGGCGCCGCGCGCAGGTGCATCTTTGCCCGCTGGAGACGTAAGCCGATTTGACGATGATGCGCGCCGCCGCGTCGAGATCGCCAGCGCCCCACACCACCAGCGGGTTGTTGCCGCCCAGTTCGAGCGCCACGATCTTCTCGATACGGCCGGCGAACGCCCGGTGGATCGATCTGCCTGTCGCAAGGCCGCCTGTGAACAGCACGCCGTCGATCCCTTCGTGCGCGACCAGCGCCTCCGCCGGCCCCCGCCCGCCCTGCAGAAGGTTTACAACCCCGGCTGGCGCGCCCGCTTCTTCCCAAAGCCGAACGGTGAACTCCGCGACGGCAGGCGTCTGTTCGGAGGGCTTGAAGATCACGGTGTTGCCCGCGATCAGTGCCGGCATGATGTGACCATTAGGCAGATGCCCCGGAAAATTGAATGGCCCCAGCACCGCCATCACGCCATGCGGATGATGACTGATCCTCGCCGTCAGTGCGCCCGTCGCGACGTCCCGCGTCGGCGTCCGCTCAGCGTGAGCTTTCGCCGACAGCTCGGCCTTCCCGATCATCGCCGCCGTCTCGGTGGCCGCGTCCCAGAGCGGCTTGCCAGTCTCGCGACTGATCAGGGCGGTCATGTCGCTCTTGTGCGCCTCCACCAGCCTCGCAAACCGCCGCACCATCGCGATGCGGTCCGCGACCGGGGTCCGCCTCCAGGCGCCAAACGCTGCGGACGCCGCCGCCACCGCCTCCTCCACCTCCGGCCCGGCCGCCTCTGGCCCCGTCCATATCGCGAGGCTTGTGGCAGGTGCGATCGACCGAAAGCCAGCGCCCGACCCTGCCTTCCATTCGCCGCCAATGAAGCACGCGCCGCTCAGCCCGGGCCCGCTCATCGCGTCGCCTCCCTCTTGCGGTGGAACAGCACCGGGTCGGACCCTTGCGCGCCGATCCGCTCCAGCGCGGCGCCGCGATCTTCGCCGGATCGAACCTGCGTCACGGCGAACGCATCCAGAGACATGGACGCAAGTAGCCCATCCGCCGCCCTATCCAGCCGTGCGAACGCCTCTGCCGTCATCCGCACGGAACTTCGCACAATATCGATCTGATCGATGAAGGCCTCGACGCACGGACCGGCGTCGAAGATATCGACCACATTGTTGAACCTGAAGCCTTGCGATTTCAGCATCGCGAAGGCGGGCTCGGCGTCGGGATGCGGCATGCCGATCACCCTTCGCGCGTCGGACGGCAGCAAATCCGCATAGATCGGATAGCGCGGCATCAGGTCCGCGATGAAACGATGATCGCCCGCGCTCAGCGCGTCGGCCGCGCGGTAGTCCATGCGAAAGAACTTCGCGCCCACGGCGTCCCAGAATGGCGACGTTCCATCAGGTTTGGTCCAGCCCCGGATTTCCGCCATCGCCTTGTCGCCGAAGCGGAGGGGATCGGCAGCGATCAGCAGCAGCCTCGAAAATGAGAGCAATCGTCCGCGTCCGCCGCCCCGCGCGTGAGGTTCGATGAACAAGGTGCCAAGCTCCGTCGCCCCATGATAATCATTCACCAGGTGCAGGAGATCGGTTTCCACTTTCACATTGGTTTCGGGCGACACCTTTGAATCGCGCGAGATGCGATAGGAGTAGAATGGCCGCTCCACGCCAAGTTGCGTGAACAGGCTTCCCACTCCCAGCAGTTCGCCGGCGTCCTCCATCACGAGAAAGTAGCACTCGTTCTCGGCCGGGGACGCTGGACGCGCGAAGGCCTGCAGCGACTTTTCAATGCGCGCCGCCATCGCTTCGCGCGAGGACGGCATGGTCAGCATGCCTCGATCGACATGGGCGATCATCGCCTCGAGCCGGTTCAGGTCGTCGCGACGCGCGGGGCGAACGATCGAAGTCATTACGGATGTTATGGTGACCGGGCGGCCTGCGCCAAGGGGGTCGCGCCAAACCGGAGGAAGGTCGATCTAGTCGCCTGTATCTGCCGGGCCAAATTTCGCGACCGTGAAATGCTCCACCGCCTGCTTCAGGTCCGCCGGGCGGATACCTCCGCCCCCGGAAGCCTTGACGTAGTAGGTGTCTGCGAGGATGCGCCCATAACTGCCGGTCTCCGACGCCTCATTCCATTCCTCGACGATGATTTCGGCCCCCACCCGCCGCCGCCGCGAATATCCCTCCGCCGTCTCTCGGTCGAACTCCGACGTGGCGGGTCCGCCGAATCCGACGACCGACGCGAGGGTCGGAGAGTTCACGATCTCGATCACGATGAACCGCTGCCCGCTGCGATACTCCGCCCCCAGCGTCAGGGCGCGCGCATCGCCGGTCCCGGAGGCCTCAACGCCCACGGCCACACGCTTGAGGCCCGCCAACCTGCGCGGAACGGCGGCCTTGAGTGCGCCGGCCGAACTCAACCCGGGTGCGGGGCGGTCCTGGGTCAATCCGGTCGCGGCCACGACCTGCGACTCCCCTGCCTGGTTGGCGCCCGGACTGTGGACCGCCTCGGAGAGGCCGAGTTCAGGCAAGGCCGCCATCTGGGGAAACATCCCCCCGCTTGCCGTGGCGGTCAGCATGGCGGCCAGACCCACGGCCAGCGACAATCCCACCGCGCACGCTGTCGCCACGATCGAGTAGTTCGCAGCGTTCTCCTGGGGCGGCTTCATCAGTGTCGGCACACCCAGGAACAGCAGGTAGAGACTGTAGGTCATGCCCATAAGCGCGATCACGCCAAGGGCGGGCACGATCGTGACGGCGCCGGCAAGCATTGCTGCGGTGATCGAATAGGCCGACAGCTTCAACGCCTGACGGTAATCGCGGCCCGCCCCGAAAACGGGGGCGAGACGGTTGATCAGCGCCGCGAACACGACCACACCCGCGATCGCCAGTACGAAGAACAGAACAGCGGACGCCAGAACGCCGAGAATGGGCGCGCGGTACCTCTCGCCCGCGACGTCGATCCCGACCACCGACAAGCCGATGACGGTCGCGACGGCCGGCAGCGCGGCGAGCGGAGCGACATAGGCGGCGATCAGACGTTTCGGCTCGACCTTCTCGCCATGGATCACGATCCATTCGGTCCGGGGCGAAAGCAACAGGTTCTTCACCCGTGCGATCAGGTTGACCATTGGCGGCGTCTCCGGACTTTGAAAGACACCCTACAGGCGCCAGGCGCGGCGATCAAACCTCCTGGAGAGGCCCCGATCAGCGGATGATGCGATACAGCCTGAGCGGCGTTCCCGTCAGCGCGACCGGCGCCAGCCACTCCGGCATATCGCCCGACTCCAGCCGCGCCGCCAGCGTGTCCTCTGGAGCA
The DNA here is from genome assembly GCA_034439955.1 of Alphaproteobacteria bacterium. Lineage (GTDB taxonomy): Bacteria > Pseudomonadota > Alphaproteobacteria > Caulobacterales > Hyphomonadaceae > UBA7672. The sequence continues at coordinate 1,781 of JAWXBJ010000252.1, read as the reverse complement.
ACGCCATCCACTGGATGGCGCGCGTAGAAGTCGGTCTCCGGCAGGGCGGAGCATACCAGCACATAGTCCGCTGCTGTCTCCGTCACGATGCCTTGTGCGACACTCGGTTCCGAGCGCATCGCCGTGATCATCGCCATCACGCCGTCGGCGTCCCGGTGATAGGGCGCCGCCATCACCGCGTGCTGTGTCCACTGCAGCACGCCGGTTCCCAGCGTGAAGTGGTTGAGCATGATCCCCTCAGGGATCTCGCGCAGAGCCGCGAATGCTTCGGGCTGAAGACAGGCTTCCGCAGAGCCCTTGCGTTCGACATAGCTGGCCAGCGTCACGGCGGGCGTCAGGCGCGCCTGCAGCTGCTCGGCTGCGGTGTTCCAGACCGCTGCTGCCGCAACGCTGGTCGCTAGCACGAATCCCGCCAGCTTGAAGGTTGATCGGTCCGCCACCCAGACCTGCCGCGCCCGCACCGCGGCCCATGCGCCGAACGGGATGGCGAACGCCGTCGCAAAGAACGCGCCCCGAATCTGCCAGCTCAGCATCGCCCAACCGGCCAGCAGAAAGCCAAGGGCGATCCAGCCTTCAGCATGCCTCCAGCGCCGGCGCAGATAGACCCCCGCCGCAACCACACCTGCAAAGGCCGACCCTGCAAGGCTGAGAATCAGCGCTGGATCATCTCCGGCCAGCGCCGCCAGTGAACGCGTCTCGGAAATCTGCGCCAGCCAGTAGGTCTCCATGTCCGTACCCAGCGCCGCATACCCGCCACCTGCGCATTCGGGAAACAGCGTCCAGAGCATGCCGACCGAAATGCTTCCCAGTACGACCGCCGCCAGACCCCTTCGCATCAGGGTTTGGGTAAGGACTGGCGGCAGGCCTCCGCCGAGAATCAATGCAACCCCTCCCGCCGCCAGTCCAAATCCCAGAAAGCTCGCCGACATCGCGTCGCAGACGGGTGTCGCCCAACTGTCCGGTGGAACGAGAATGACGAACGAGCCTGCGGTGGAGAGTGTCAGGCCGGCGCCCAGCCACATGAGCCCCGGCCGGTAGACCTTTGGCTGCACCAGCCAAAGCAATCCGGCGATCAGCGCGCCAGCGGCGACAATCGGAACCCCTTCGGCCGCAGTCGCCATGGCGGCGCCTAGGGCGGCGCCCGCCCACCCCCCGGCGCTGGGTGAGGCCCCCATTCGAATCAGCCCCAGCATGGCGGCCATGGAAAGGAACAGTTCCACATTGTGGTGGTCGAACGATCCGGGGGCAAACTTGCCGATGGCCGGCAACGCGAGCGCGGCGACGAGCGCTCCAGCAATCCGGGCCTCGCCCTTCAGACCCTCCCGCGCGCCTATCTCGCCGCACACCTCGACCGTCAGCCAGAGGAACATCGCCAGCAGCGCAAGCGGCCATAGGAAAGCGACCGTGGTTTCCGAAGCCGGCATGCCGAGCAGGGGCGTAAGGAAGGCGATTGGCGCGCCGATCGCCGCGTCGATCCAGCGGGCCCAATGCATGACCGTGCCTTCAGGAGGGTTCAGCCGATACTGGGTGCTGTCGAACCAGTTCTGACCGGCCAGGAAATCCCGCACAGTCACAAGGCGCATGGCGTTGTCGGGATCGCCGAAATCCTGGTTGAGGGCCGACCCGCCGAATCCCGCGATCAGCATAGCGGCAGCCAGCAGCCACCCTGCGACCCAGACCCAGCGCCCGGCGCCCGGGCTGAAAGGTTTCGCGGCGTCCCTCATGCGATCGACAATAGCGCTCCGCGCTTAAATAAGCGCAAAGCCCTCGCCCGGCCGGGT
>JAWXBJ010000251.1:0-4520 GCA_034439955.1 Alphaproteobacteria bacterium | reverse complement strand
GGCGATCATGATCGCCTCCTTCGGCATAATGGCCGTGCTGCTGCTGGAGTTCGGCTCGTTCGCGAGCGCGGCTGTGGTGGCGTTCGTGATCCCGATGGGAATCATGGGCGGGCTCATCGCGCTCTTTATCGGCGGAGAGACGCTGTCGTTCGTCGCGATCATCGGCTTCATCGCGCTTATCGGGATCGAGATCAAGAATTCGATCCTGCTCGTCGAATTCGCCAACCAGCTGCGCGCTCGCGGCGTGCCTCTGAAGGAAGCCATCGAACGGGCCGGCGAGGTGAGATTTCTTCCCGTTCTCCTGACCTCGCTGACCGCCATTGGCGGGCTCATTCCGCTCGTACTTGAAAAATCGCCGCTCTACTCTCCGCTGGCGATGGTGCTGATCGGCGGGCTGATTTCCTCGACCCTGGTCGCCCGCATCGTGACCCCGCCCATGTATCTGCTTCTGGCCCCGAAGGACGCCAAGGCAAGACGTGCGCCAGACGACGCCGTGGCGGTCCCCGCAGAATAGCATTTGCCGCTGCGTCACCTTCACATCCCGTTGGACAGGCGCCGCGCCGTTGGGCATGACGGAGGATGACGCGCGCGGCAACCTCAGGAGACACCGATGGCCGTACTGGATGTCGAACGTCCGACCTTCATGGCGGAGGAAGATCTGAGGATGTTCGAGGACCAGGTCGGCAAGTTCTTCGACCAGCACGCGCCCGCTGAAAAGGTCGAAACCTGGCGCCGGAACAAGGTCGTCGATCGTGATATGTGGACCAGGGCCGGGGAGGCCGGGTTGCTCGGCCTGTCCATGCCGGAGGCCTATGGCGGCGCGGGCGGCGATTATCGCCACGAAGTGATCCTGATGGAACAGCTCGGGAAGAAGTCCGTCGATGGCTTCGGCATCAGCCTGCACAACGCAATCGTCGCGCCTTACATCCTCAAATACGGAACCGAGGAGCAGAAACGCCGCTGGCTGCCGCGCATGTGCACGGGCGAATTCGTGACCGCCATCGCCATGACCGAGCCGGGCGCGGGGTCCGACCTTCAGGGCGTCAAGACAACGGCGATCAGGACCGGCAACCAGTATGTCATCAACGGGTCCAAGACCTTCATCACCAACGGCCAGACCGCCAACCTCATCTGCATCGTCGCCAAGACCGACAGGTCGCAGGGCGCCAAAGGCATCTCGCTGCTGTTCGTGGAGACCGACGGGGCCGAGGGGTTCGAGCGCGGGCGCAATCTGGAAAAGATGGGTCACGAGGCTCAGGACACCTCCGAACTGTTCTTCACCGACGTGAAGGTCCCAACCGAAAACCTGCTTGGACCTGAAGAGGGGCAGGGCTTCTACCAACTGATGGGTCAACTGCCTCAGGAGCGGCTCAACATCGCCATCCAGGCGATCACCACGATCGAGAAGGCGCTCGAAATCACCATCGACTACGTCAAGCAGCGCAAGGCGTTCGGACGGGCGATTCTGGATTTTCAGAATACGCAGTTTGTACTTGCCGAGTGCAAGACCGAGGCGACGGTGGCGCGCGTCTTCGTCGATCACTGCATCGAGGTCCATCTCGCGGGCAAGCTCGACGCGGCCAAGGCGTCGATGGCGAAATACTGGCTGACGGATCTCGAGAACAAGATCATCGACCGCTGCCTGCAGCTGTTCGGAGGCTATGGCTACATGGACGAGTATCCCATCTCGCGCATGTATCGCGACGCCCGTGTTCAGCGCATCTATGGCGGCGCCAACGAGATCATGAAGCTGCTTATAGCGCGCACGCTCTGAACGCTCGTCGCCGCTGCCTTTTTCCTGCTCATGTCGAAGACTGGGGCGAAGCGCGCCGGCTCGGCGCTAATCCTTCGCGCGTTCCTGATAGGAGCCGTCCTCGGTGGACACCACCACGCGCGTGCCAGTTCCGATATGGGGTGGCACCATGATGCGGGCGCCATTGGACAGGATGGCGGGCTTGTACGATCCCGACGCGGTCTGACCCTTGACCACCGGCTCGGTCTCGACGATTTCGAGCGTCACCCGCTGGGGCAGTTCGATGGAAACCGGGCGTCCATCGAACATCATCAGGATGCAGCTCATGTTCTCGCCGAGATAGGGCGCCATGTCGCCCAGCATCTCGCCCGGCACCGTGATCTGCTCGTAGTTGCTGGGGTCCATGAAGACGTAGTTCTCGCCGTCCTTGTAGAGGAAATTGTGGTTGATCTCCTCCACGAAGGCCCGCTCGACCTGGTCGGTCGTCTTGTAGCTGACGACGATCTTGATACCGTCGGAAATGCGGCGCATGTCCACGGATGTGGTGGGCGTGCCCTTGCCGGGCCGATAGGTCTCCGACTTCAGCACGATGTAGAGCCGACCGTCCTCCTGCTCGATGACATTGCCCTTGCGAATGTTGCTGGCGATGACTTTGACCACGTGAAACGCCTTTGTGTCTGCGAAGGGGTTGGGGTAGAGCCGGATCGCGGGCCTCGTCGCCAGCCCCGCTCGGCCTGGCGCCGTCATACCCGGAACGCGCGGTGCGGCCAAGGGCTGTCACAAACGAGGCGCTGGACATGCCCCTGACCCCCTGGTGGCGTCCCGAAGCTCATGCCGATCGCCGGCCGTTCCTGATGGTCCGGGGCCGCATCCGTGACGCGGCGCGCCGGTACTTTGCGGCCCGCGACTTTGTCGAAGTCGAGTGCGGCGCGCTGCAGGCCTCGCCTGGCGCCGAGGCCCACCTCCATGCCTTCCGGACCGAATTCGTGGAAGAGGGCGGCGGGCAGGAGACCTTCTACCTCCACACCTCTCCGGAATTCTCGTGCAAGAAGATTCTGGCGGCTGGCGAGCGCCGGATTTTCGACTTCGCCCGTGTCTACCGCAATCGGGAGACCGGACCGCTTCACGCACCCGAATTCACGATGCTGGAATGGTATCGGGCAGGCGAGCGCTACGAGCGCGTCATGATCGATTGCATCGCCCTCTGCCGCGAGGCGCTGGGCGCGGCGGACCGCTCCCAGCTTGAATGGCGTGGCCGCGCATGCGACCCGGCGCTTGAGCCCGAGAACCTGACGCTGGTAGATGCCTTCCGGCGCTATTGCGCGATCGATCTCGAACCGGTGCTGGAAGACCGCGACGGCTTCGCGCGCGTTCTGGAGGCGATAGGCGTCCGTGTGGCGGCCGATGACACCTGGTCGGACCTGTTCAGCCGCGTGCTGGTCGAACGCATCGAGCCCAGGCTTGGCGACGGGCGATTGACCCTCCTTTACCAGTATCCTGCCGCCGAGGCGGCGCTGGCGCGCGCCTGTCCCCACGATGCGAGATTTGCCGAGCGCTTCGAGCTCTACGCCTGTGGCGTCGAGCTCGCGAACGGATTTGGCGAGCTTACCGACCCCACCGAACAGGGACGCCGCCTCGAGGCCGAGATGAGCACGAAGCTCCGCGTCCATGGCGAGAGCTATCCGCTGGACGACGCGTTCCTTGCGGCGCTGGAGATCATGCCCGAGGCGAGCGGCGTCGCGCTGGGGTTTGATCGTTTGGTCATGCTGGCCAGCGGCGCCCGCCATATTTCCGATGTGATCTGGACGCCCTTTCCGGAAAGATCGAGGCCCCCTCTTCCAAGAGCGGGGCCAGGATGACAAGCCTGCACGGCGACGGGCCGCTGGTATAAGCCATCACCGCGGCGAGAGGACCATAACCATCTGGCGGCCTTCCAGCTTGGGCTCCGATTCGACCTTGGCGACGTCGGAGAATTCCTCGCGGACCTTTGAAAGAAGCTCCATGCCCAGATGCTGGTGCGCCATCTCGCGGCCCCGGAAGCGCATGGTGATCTTCACCTTGTCGCCCTCCTCGAAAAAGCGCCGGATTGCTTTGCCCTTCACCTCGTAATCGTGCGTGTCGATATTGGGCCGCATCTTGATCTCCTTGAGATCGGCCGATTTCTGCTTCTTGCGCGCCTCGGCCTTTTTCTTCTGCTCGGCGAAACGCTGCTTGCCATAGTCGGAAATCTTGACGACGGGCGGGTCGTTGTCGGGGGCCACCATCACCAGGTCGAGACCGGCTTCCCGGGCGGCGTCCAGGGCGGACGCGATGGGCATCTCGCCCTGCTTCTCGCCCTTTTCGTCGATCAGAAGAACGCGGGCGGCGGTGATGTCCTCGTTGATCTGGGGACCGTCTTTCTTGGGTTGTGGGGCGGCTTGCGGGCGACGGGCTATGGCAGTTTCTCCAGCTGTTGATGAGACGCACGCGGGAGTACGGCTGGCGATCCCCTCGGGACCGACCGGCTCCAGCGGCGCGGACTATGCCTGCCCCGGCGCGAAACTTCAAGAATTGGGGTGGATCGGCCGTTCAGATCAACCTGCGATCAGATGCAATCATCCAATCGCAGCCTGCTCCAGCCGGCTGGCCGGCCATTTCATCATCGCGTCGGGCAGACCCGAGGCTGGCCAGATCAGCGAGGAGGCGATGTTGTCGACGCCGGCCTCCCCCAGGCGGATTGCGATCGCTGGAAGGATCTCGCCTTCGACGAAGAAACGGGCTTTGCCGG
>JAWXBJ010000250.1:0-2721 GCA_034439955.1 Alphaproteobacteria bacterium | reverse complement strand
GACCGGCATGAGTTCGCGGCGTTGCGTCAAGGGGGGATGTTGGCACAGTGTGTGGATTCCCGTGGGAGTTGCGGCGATGCGCACGGCGATCGGCATGGCGGCGGCGCTGGCGGCGATGCTGGCGGCGATTGCGCCGGCGGCGGGCGAGCCGGACATGGAGCGGCTTCGCGGCCGGTTCGCCAGCGGCGCGTATCTGGAAGCTGCGTCGGCTGCAGAGGCGGCAGCCGGGGCGGACGAACTGGCGTTCGCTGCGCGAGCGCTGCTGGCGCACTGCATGACGGCGGAAGGCGAGCCGGACGGCGCGCTGCTGGCGCGCGCGGCGGCCGACGCGGAGGCGGCGCTGCTGCTGGATCCCCGGCACTCGGAAGGTCGCCTGCAGCTGGCGATCGCGCTGGCGCTACAGGGGCGGGCGATGAGCGTGATGGACGCCTGGAACGCCGGCAACGCGCAGACCGGACGGCGGCTGGCGGGCGAGGTGCTGGCAATCGATCCGGCGAACCATTATGCGCACGGCTATCTGGCGGTCTGGAATCTGGAGGTCCGGCGGCGCGGCGGCGCCGTGGGCGCCGGTCTCATGGGAGCGAGCGTGACGGAAGGCCGGCGGCACTACAGGCGGGCGGCGGAACTGGCGCCGGCGGACATAGGGGTGCACTGGCAGTACGCCCGCGCGCTGGTCGCCCTTGACGCACGGCGGTATGGCGACGAGGCGGCGGTAGCGCTGTCGGCGGCGCTGTCGGCGGCGCCGAAGGATCATGTGGAAACCGTGATGGCGAGCCGGGCGGCAATCCTGTCGGCGGCGCTGCAGTCGGACCGGCGGTCGGCACAGCGGTCGGCACTGGGGATGCTGTGACGGCAATCGGGGCGGCGATTGCGGCGGCAGTCCAAGTGGCGCCGGGCCTCAACGCGATGGAGGACGAGCGGTGGTCATGTTCAGCGCCACGGCGGCGCGGATCAGCGCCTTGAACGCCTTGTCGTCGATCCTGGCGCCCTCGTGGAAATCGATGGCCCGACGGACATTGCCGTCGAGGCTGGAGTTGAAAAGGCGCGCAGGGTCGTCCAGCGCCGCGCCTTTGGCGAAGGTCAGTTTTACATAGGTCTTGTAGGTCTCGCCCGTGCAGATGATGCCGGCATGCTCCCAGACCGGTACGCCCAGCATCGCGTTTGACGGCTTTCGCCACTTCACCTCTTCGACCACGTCCGGGTCGGCCTGATGGATAAGCGCGCGGACCCTGGTCAATGTCTCGCCCCGCCAGTCGCCCAGCGCCTCGATGCGCGCATCGATCAGCGAGGAGGGCGAGGGTTCTTCACCTGCTTCACTTGCTTCCGCTGGGGGACTCTCGCTCTTCTTTTTCATGATCGTCGCACCCCGCAGCGGCCGCTCAAAGTTTTTCGCCGGGCAATGCGGCCGCCTGCTTCACCCAGGCGACGAACTGGGCTTCGTCGAACTGGTCCTCGTAGATGTCGAGGTAGCGCACGTCCTTGTGCTTGGACGCTTTGGGCGGAAGAGGGCGCAGAGACGCGCCGCGGAAGAAAGTCACCTGGACGTACTTTGTAAAGACGTGAAGGCAGACGAACCAGACGCCATCCTCGACGCCATAAAAGGGTGAGTTCCACTTGACTGCCTTGCGCACGCCGGGGACGGCGCGCTCGACGACCGCGTCGATGCGGCGCCCTACATCGCTTTTCCAGCCCGGCATGGCGGCGATATAGGCCTGCACAGGGGCGTCGCCATAGCCCTTCGCGATCTGCGGGTTGCCGCCCGAGAGGCGTTTCGGCGTCGCGATCACCTGGTCGTCGTCGTCTTTCGCGACCTTCGCCGGCTTGATGGACGTCTCCTTCGTCATTGCGCTCACGCCCGGATGCCTGGAGCCGTCTTGATCCGGGCCGATCCGGCTCCGCAGCCCCGAAAGCCGTACCCCGATCTGGATTGCGCCGCCAGAGTTTGGGCGTCGGCGTCGCCGCGGAACTCCCGACGGTGCGGCTCGTTGGGTAGACGGTAGGCTGCGAATGGAGCGATTCAATGAGCGTGTTCGGCAAAATCTGGGACAGTCTCACCAAGGTGAGAGGGCGTGATGACAAGGACGACGACAAGAAGCCCAGGACCGCTCCTGTCCCGCCCCGGCCGGCGCCGCGCACCACGACCGCCGCTCCGACAGCCACGGCGACGCAGGCCAAATATCCCTATGTCATGAAGCCGGCGCCGGCGGCTCCGGTCGATGTCGAGGCTGTGCTGGTCGGGCTCGCCAACCAGAATGGCGGCGGCGGCAACTGGCGGACCTCCATCGTCGATCTGCTGAAGATGCTCGACATCGATTCCAGTCTGGCGTCGCGCAAGGAGCTGGCCGAGGAACTGAACGTCAATGCGGGCGCCCATGGCAGCGCGGAGCAGAACATGGCGCTCTCCAAGGCGGTGTGGAAGAAACTCGCCGAGAATGGGGGCAAGGTTCCGGCCAGCCTTCGGGATTGAGGGACTCGCGGCAAGCAAGGAAAGATTCCCGGGTCGCGCTTCGTTTGCCCGACAATGACTCCTATGAGTGTTTTGCGCCCATAGGCGATTGCTTTGCCTGCAAGGGGGAGGCGCTCCGGGCGCAGCGTCAGCGATAAGCGATGTTCAGGAGGGGTGTCTGCTGCGAACGCAGAACCAAAACCGGCCTTACCCCCTCCCAACCTCCCCCTTTGAGGGGGAGGTCTATCGCATATAGCCTTGGAGTCATGCTCGGG
>JAWXBJ010000249.1:0-3132 GCA_034439955.1 Alphaproteobacteria bacterium | reverse complement strand
TCACTCGGCGCATCTCCGCAGAAATTGACGTGTCGCAACATCAATCTCCTCGGTCCGCGCCGAGTGGACAACCTATTGAGAGACCACAGCTAGAGCCTGTTCCAGATCGACCGAAGGTTGCCCTGGCTGTGGAATTGCCAACGGCCCGGGGGTGAGGGACAAGTCTCGGTTCGCCAAGAACAGACAGCGCTGAGGGATGCCGCCATGAGAACCCGAATCACCGAACTCCTCGGCATCGAGCACCCGATCATCCAGGGCGGCATGCACTATGTCGGCTTCGCTGAACTGGCGGCGGCTGTGTCCGAGGCCGGAGGGCTGGGCGTCATCACCGGGCTGACGCAGCGCACGCCGGAATTGCTGGCGAGGGAAATCGGGCGGGCGAAGGAGATGACGAGCAAGCCGCTCGGCGTCAATCTCACCTTCCTGCCCTCCCTCGCACAGCCAGACTATCCTGGATACATCCGCTCGATCATCGAGGGCGGCATCAAGATCGTGGAGACGGCGGGAAACAATCCGGCCAAATGGCTTCCCGTCCTCAAGGAGAACGGCATCCGGGTGATCCACAAATGCACCTCGGTCCGGCACTCGCTGAAGGCCGAGGCGATCGGGTGCGACGCGGTAAGCGTCGACGGGTTCGAGTGCGGCGGGCATCCGGGCGAGGACGACATCCCGAACTTCATCCTCCTGCCACGCGCGGCGGAGGAACTGAAAATCCCATTCGTGGCGTCGGGCGGGATGGCCGACGGCCGCTCCCTCGTGGCCGCGCTGGCGCTTGGCGCCGAGGGCATGAACATGGGCACGCGCTTCATCGCGACGAAGGAAGCTCCCGTGCACCAGAATGTGAAGGACGCGATCGTGGCCGCAAGCGAGCTCGACACGCGGCTGGTCATGAGGCCGCTGCGCAACACCGAGCGGGTCCTGACCAATGACGCGGTCGAGCGTCTCCTGGTCAAGGAGAAGGATCTGGGTTCCTCCCTGAAGTTCGAGGACATTTCGGCGGAAGTGGCCGGCGTCTATCCGAAGATCATGCTGGAGGGCGCGATGGACGCCGGCGCCTGGAGCTGCGGCATGGTGGCCGGCCTGATCCACGACATTCCAAGCGTGAAGACGCTGATCGACACGATCATGGCGGACGCCGAAACCATCATTCGCGGGCGGCTGGGCGGCTTCCTCGCGGCGTGAGGCGACAAGCGACCGGGTTGACGGAGATTGACCGCGATGCAGGCCGAAGACGCGATGCCGGCTGAAGGCAGGCAAAGTCTCGTCCAGGGCGCTGCGACGCCGGCTCTCCTGGAGCACACGATCGGCGAGGCGCTGGCGCGGGCGGTCGCGCAATGGCCGGACCAGGACGCGCTCGTTTCCGTCCATCAGGGGACACGCTGGAGCTGGCAAGAGTTCGGCGGCCGTGTCGATGCGCTCGCGGCCGGTTTCCTGGCGATGGGCCTTGAGCCCGGGGATCGCGTCGGCGTCTGGGCGCCGAATTGCGCCGAATGGACGCTGGTCCAGTTCGCGACGGCGAAGGCGGGGCTGATCCAGGTCAATATCAATCCGGCTTACCGGATCTCCGAGGTGGAATACACGCTCAACAAGGTGGGCGTTAAGGCGCTGGTCGCGGCCGAGAAGTTCAAGTCGAGCGATTATGTCGGGATGATCGAGGCGCTTGCCCCGGAGATTGCGGCGTCAACGGTCGGCGACCTGCGCGCGGCCAAGCTGCCCGAGCTGCGCATCCTGATCCAGATCGGCGGAAGTCCCCGCCCGGGATGGCTCGCCTTCGATAACGTGCCTGGCCTTGCGACGCAGTTAGATGCGCGCCGCCTCCAGGACATTCACGCGATTCTTGGCTCTCGCGACGCGATCAACATCCAGTTCACCAGCGGAACGACGGGCCTGCCCAAGGGGGCGACGCTGTCCCACCGCAACATCCTCAACAACGCCTATTTCGTCGGCCTGGGCATGGGTCTCAGGACTGGCGACCGGCTGTGCATTCCCGTTCCGCTTTACCATTGTTTCGGCATGGTGCTGGGCAATCTCGCCTGCGTCGCGCACGGGGCGACGATGGTCTATCCCTCCGAGGGTTTTGATCCGCTCGCTGTCCTGCGCGCTGTCGAGACGGAGCGCTGCACGGCGTTGCACGGCGTGCCGACCATGTTCATAGCCGAACTGGAGCATCCCGACTTTGCGCAATTCGATCTGACCAGCCTGCGCACGGGCGTCATGGCCGGATCGCCATGTCCGGTCGAGGTGATGCGAAAGGTGATCGCCCGCATGCACATGCGCGAGGTCGGTATCGGCTATGGCATGACCGAGACGAGCCCTGTCAGTTTCCAGACCTCCGTGGACGATCCGCTCGACCGTCGGGTCTCGACTGTCGGCCGGGTCCAGCCGCATCTCGAGGTCAAGGTGATCGACGAGCAGGGTTCAACCGTTCCGGTCGGTGCACCTGGCGAACTTTGCACGCGGGGCTATTCGGTGATGATCGGCTACTGGGACGACGCGGAGAAAACCGCCGAGGCGATCGACGCGGACGGCTGGATGCACACGGGGGACATCGCGACGATCGACGCCGAGGGCTATGGAAACATTGTCGGCCGCATCAAGGACATGGTCATCCGGGGAGGCGAGAACGTTTATCCACGCGAGATCGAGGAATTCCTGTTTCGTCATCCCAAGATCGAGGATGTCCAGGTCGTCGGCCTGCCTGACCCGAAATATGGGGAGGAGATCTGCGCCTGGATCAAGCTGCGGCACGGCGTCTTGGCGACCGAAGGAGAGATACTGGACTTCTGCCGGGGCCAGATCGCCCATTTCAAGATCCCGCGCTACATCCGGTTCGTTGACGCCTTTCCGATGACCGTGACCGGCAAGATCCAGAAGTTCGAGATCCGCAAGGCGATGATGACCGAACTCGGCCTTGCCGAGGCGCGCACCGCCTGAATACGGCTCGATGCCTCTTGGTAGTGTCTCAGCTTGAATTTCCGTGTCCGCCTTCCGGTGGAAACCGGTCGCCTGCGACGCCAACTGAAGCGACAGTTGTTGGCGAATTCCGTTGAAAAACTCAAGGCTGAAGCGTTCGATCCATCGACGAAGTGCGATGGCAAGTTAGTGCTTCCGGCCTTTCGGCCGGCGTCGTCC
>JAWXBJ010000248.1:0-7414 GCA_034439955.1 Alphaproteobacteria bacterium | reverse complement strand
GCCGGCCCGGGCCGGCCTGGCGGGTTTTCAGGTTTTGTCCCGGTTGATGGCCGAGGGACCGTCAGCGGCGAAGTCCGGCGTGCAACGAGGCTAACGCCCAAGTTCCCGCGTGGCTTCTTCAATGCCTTTCACGGTCAGCGGGAACATGCGGTTGAGGCCGATGACTTCCCGGATGAGGCTGGTCGAGCCGGAATAGTCCCAGCCGGACGGGTGGCTGGGGTTCAGCCAGACGAGGTGGGGATAGACCTGGGCGAGGCGTTCCAGCCATACGGCGCCTGGCTCCTCGTTCCAGTGTTCGACCGAGCCGCCGGGATAGGTGATCTCATAGGGGCTCATGGAGGCGTCGCCGACCACGATGACCTTGTAGTCGGCCGGAAAGCGGTGGAGCACATCCCAGGTCGGGATCTTGTTGATGTTGCGGCGGCGATTGTCCTTCCAGACGCCCTCGTAGATGCAGTTGTGGAAGTAGAAGAATTCGAGGTTCTTGAACTCGGTGCGGGCCGCCGAGAATAATTCCTCGCAGGCGCGGATGTGCGGGTCCATCGAGCCGCCAATGTCGAGGAACATCAGGATCTTCACGGCATTGCGGCGTTCCGGCCGCATGACGATGTCGATATAGCCTTCGCGGGCTGATTTTTTCACGGTGCCGTCGAGGTCGAGTTCTTCCGCCGCGCCGTCGCGCGCCCATTTGCGCAACCGGCGCAGCGCGACCTTGATGTTGCGCGTGCCGATCTCGACGGTGTCGTCGAGATTCCTGTATTCGCGCTTGTCCCAGACCTTCACCGCGCGCTGGTGACGGCTTTCCTTCTGGCCGATGCGGACGCCTTCGGGATTGTAGCCATAGGCGCCATAGGGCGACGTGCCGGCCGTGCCGATCATCTTGCTGCCGCCCTCATGGCGCTTTTTCTGCTCCTCCATCCGCTGCTTCAGCGTTTCCATGAGCTTGTCCCAGCCGCCCATGGCCTCGATCATTTTCTTTTCCTCGTCGGTAAGGAATTTCTCGTTGAGCTTCTTCAGCCATTCCTCGGGGAACTGGTGGATGTCGATGCCCGCGTCGAGCGCATCGAGACCCTTGAAGACGTGGCCGAACACCCGGTCGAACTTGTCGAGATGTTTCTCGTCCTTAACGAGGGCGGTCCGGGACAGATAGTAGAAATCCGTGACGTCGTTGCCAATGGCGCCCTTGTCCATGGCTTCCAGCAGGGTGAGATACTCCTTGAGCGTCACGGGCACCTTGGCGGCGCGCAGCTCGTGGAAAAAGTGCTGGAACATGGACGGGCTCCTCTACGGGTAGTCTATGGCATCCTTCGGTCAGACTGAATTGGTCTGACCGAAGAAAGTTGCTCTATCTCCGGAGTGTAGAACAGCTTGTCTGCGTCCAGGCGGACGAGAGGTTGCTTTGACGCCACGCGGCGGGAAGGCAAAGACCCGAAAAGGGCTTGGCCTCAACGAATGCGGCATCGGTCCGCGACCGCCTCCCGGCGTGACGGCGGGCCCTCGATCGTGATAGAAGCGGGCGATGGATCGCAGACTTTACGATGATGATTTCTACCTCTGGACGCAGGCGCAGGCAGAGGCGCTCCGCGCTGAAGGGTCGCGTGTCGGGGGGTCGAATGCGATCGACTGGGGCCTGGTCGCCGAGGAGGTCGAGGATTTGGGGATCAGCGAACGCAACCGGGCGTTCAGCCTGACGACGCAGGTGCTTGTGCATTTCTACAAGCTTGCATGGTCTGAACGGCTGGAGCCGCGAGGGCATTGGGAGGCCGAAATCCTGGCTTTTCGAGGAGATCTGAAGCGAACCCTGACTGGATCCATTCGCAGGAAAATCGAGGATGCCCTTGGGGATCTGCATCTTGAGGCGGCGGAACGGGCCGAGCGCCAGTTCAAGACGGAGGAGACTTCGTCTCCGACGGACCTGTCTCTGAGGTGGACGTTCGCGCAGGTGATGGGCGAGAAAGACGATCCAATCCGCTAGCTTGTCGGCCCGCGCAGCGTCTCCCGCGCGTCGTAGGTTTTGCCGCCTGCGAGGCTTTCGCCCTTGCCAATGATAATCTCGATCGAATGCTTGTGCAGGCCGCGGGCCTGATCGGCGATTTCGAACCATTGATTGCCTTTGTCGAGAGTGAGCTGGGCGGCGCGCCTGAGAGCGCGATCCTGAATCTCCCTATCCGACATCGCTGCAGGTCCATTATAGGTGACGCGGTAGCGGCCAGGGGCGATCTGGGTCTCCGAGTAACCGGATGCGGCGGCGCTGGGGCGTGCCGGAGCGGGCGCCGGCGCAGTCGGCAAGGGCGCCGACGGTGCAGTCGCGCAGGCAGAAAGGGCGATGGTGAGCGGGATGAGCAGGAGAGCATGTTTCATGTGCGGGTCCTCGCAAGCGGGCCAACAGAAATGTAGGGCGTCTCCTGAAACGGGCGAACCCGTGCAATGACGGACCGACGCGACGCGCCTGGAGCGTCACGCCGCCTTGTTGTCGCGCTCTTTCATGATCAGATAGCGATAGACGCCGAACAGGTTGATGAGGAGCAGCATCCCGTTCTGTATGGTCAACGGCAGCTCGCCCTCGATGACGGCGAACGCGATCCATCCGACCGAAGATACCGCGAACACAAGAAAACCGATGCCGGTTATCCTCGTGCTGAATTTTCCAGCTACCATGATGGCGGCCGCGATGCCGGTGATGGTCGCCGCCCACTGTATGATGTCGGTCATGCGTTGCTGATTCCCGGCGCTGGTTCCGGTTGGCGCAGATCAGGAACGCGCGAAACTGGGCCTTGGGACGCCGGGAGTTTCTGATGACGCGGTTTTCAGGGGATGTGGACGCGGAAAGCGGGTGTCAGACGGGCCTTTGCGCGCTGTTCGTAGGCGAAGGCAAGGCCGATCAGTCTGGCTTCCGACCAGGCCGGACCCATGAAGGTGAGACCCACGGGCAAGCCATGAACGTCACCCATCGGCACGGTGATGGCGGGATGACCGGAAACCGCGGCGAGGGCGGACGAGGCGCCGAGAAAGTTGTCGCCATTCACGAGGTCGGACTGCCAGGCCGGCGCACCGGTGGGCGCAATGATGGCGTCAAGACGGTGGTCGGCGAGAAGCCGGTCGATGCCCTCGGCGCCGGCGAGGCGGCGGGACGTCGCGACGGCGGCAAGATAGCCGGCATCGGTGACGGCGGGCGCGGCGGCGGCTTCCTGGAGGGTGTCCTGTCCGAACCACTGCAGTTCGGCCGGCGTGGCGGCATTGAAGTCGATCAACTGCCGGAGGGAGCGCACCGTGACGGCCGGCGGGGCGGAAGCCAGGTAGGCATTGAGGCCGGCATTGAACTCGGCAAGCAGGACGGCGAATTCGGCACGACCCATGGCGGCGCGGTCGGAAGGAAAGTCGGCAATCTCGACGGCGGTCGCGCCGGCGGCGACAATGTCGGCAATGGCGGCGGCGAAGACGGCGTCGACGCCGGCATGATAGCCGGCATGAAAGCGGGCGATGCCGATACGCTTGCCGGCAAGCGCGCCGGCGTCGAGGGCGGATGCATAGTCGGCAACTCGGCCGGAAGCCCGGGCGGTAGCCGGGTCGGCGGCGTCGGCGCCGGCAATGGCGGCCAGACCGGCAGCTGCGTCGGCAACGGTGAGGGCCATCGGACCGGCGGTGTCCTGGCTCGACGAGATCGGGATGATGTGGGTGCGCGAGACAAGGCCCACGGTGGGCTTGATGCCGACAACGCCGTTGGCGTGGGCCGGACACATGATCGAGCCGTCCGTCTCGGTGCCGATGGCGAGGGGCGCAAGCCCGGCGGCGACGGCCGCGCCCGAGCCGGAGGATGAGCCGCACGTGTTGCGGTCGAGGGCGTGCGGGTTGCGGGTGAGGCCGCCCGCTGCGCTCCAGCCCGAGGTCGAGGCGTCGGAGCGGAAATTGGCCCATTCGCTGAGATTGGTCTTGCCGAGGATGACGGCGCCGCCGGCCCTGAGGCGCGCCACCAGAGGCGCGTCGCGATGGGTGATGTTGTCCTTGAGGGCCAGCGATCCGGCGGTGGTCGCCATCTCGTCCAGCGTCTCGATATTGTCCTTGATGAGGACGGGCACGCCATGGAGGGGGCCGAGCAGGGTTCCGGCGGCGCGCCGGGCGTCGAGTTCGCGGGCGTGGGCGAGCGCGTCCGGGTTGAGGGCGATGACGGCGTTGAGCATGGGGCCCGAATCGTCCACGGCGGCGATGCGGTCGAGGTAAAACTGCGTGAGTTTCTCCGAGGTGGTGGCGCCCGAGGCGAGGTCGGCGGTCAGCTGTTCGAGGGTGCGCGGCTCGGCGATGAATTGGGAGTAGTCGGCGGCGACGGGCGCGGCGGTCGGGGAGGGAGGCGAGGAAGGCGGCTGGCAGGCGGCGAGGGTGGAAAGGGCGCAGGCCGCGAGCAGAAATACACGCATCATGAATCGCCTCGATCTTATCCAGCTTCCAGACAATCACCCCGTGACCGGCGACTCAAGCGAGGTCACTTGAGGTTTGAAGGCGTTGACATCGATCCGGCCGCTGATCTCTGGTCAGGTCGCAAGAATCGGGCGGGGACATGACACCACAGGAATTCGTCGACAAGTGGCGGGCGTCCAAGCTGACCGAGCGGGCGGCGTCGCAATCGCACTTCAAGGACTTGTGCCGGCTGCTGGGCGTGGTCGAACCCTATGAGGACGATCCATCCGACGCCGATTATGCCTTCGAGAAGGGCGCGACCAAGACCGGGGGCGGCGATGGCTGGGCCGACGTCTGGAAGCGCGGCTGCTTTGGCTGGGAGTACAAGGGCAAGCGCAAGAACCTCGACGAGGCGCTGAAGCAGCTGAAGTTGTACCAGGGCGCCCTCAACAATCCGCCGCTGCTGATCGTCTCCGACATGGAGCGGATCGAGGTTCACACATCCTGGACCAACATGGTGCAGGAAACCCATGTGTTTGCGCTGGACGACCTGCTGGATGCGCGCATACGCGAGCGCCTGAAGACAGCGTTTTCGGAAACAGCCGTCGAGGCTTTCAGGCCGGGCCGCAAGCGCGCCGACCTGACCAAGGAGGTCGCCGAAAAGTTCGTCGAGCTGGCGCAAAGCCTGCGGGCGCGCGACCATACGCCCGAAGCGGTGGCGCATTTCGTCAACCGGATGGTCTTCTGCATGTTCGCGGAGGACGTGGACCTGCTGCCCGACAAGCTGTTCACCCGGCTGCTGGAACGCAGCCTGGCAGACTCCGAAAGATTCGGCGACCGGGCCGCGCGCCTGTTCAGCCAGATGAAGGCGGGCGGCGAGATCGACTATGCAAAGATCGAGTGGTTCAATGGCGGGCTGTTCGACGACGATGTGGCGCTGCCGCTGCAGAAAGCCGATATCCAGCTGGCGCTGAACGCGGCGAAGCAGGACTGGTCCAGCATCGACCCGTCGATCATGGGCACGCTGTTCGAGCGCGGTCTTGACCCAGGCAAGCGCAGCCAGCTTGGCGCTCATTACACCGATCCGGACAAGATCATGCTGATCGTCAATCCGGTGATCGTTGAACCGCTTGGCCGCGAGTGGGAGGCCGCAAAATCCGCCATCCTTGCCGAGATGGAAAAAAGCGCCTTGGCCAGATCGGCAGGCGCCAAGACGCAAGCCTACAATCGGGCGAAGGAGATCAAGACGAAATTCCTCGAACGCCTGAAGGCGTTCCGCATTCTCGACCCGGCTTGCGGGTCGGGGAACTTCCTGTTTCTGGGCCTCAAGGCGCTGAAGGACATCGAACACCGCGCCAATATCGAAGGCGAAAAGCTGGGCCTGCCGCGCGACTTTCCGGCCGTCGGCCCGGAAAACATGCTGGGCATAGAGATCAATCCCTTCGCAGCGGAACTGGCGCGCGTGTCGGTGTGGATCGGCGAAATCCAGTGGATGCGCGAACACGGCTTTGACGTGACCCGCAACCCGATCCTGAGATCGCTGGACACCATCGTCCGCCACGACGCGCTGCTGAACGAGGATGGCAGCGAATATCAGTGGCCGGCGGCGGATGCGATTATCGGAAATCCGCCGTTTCTGGGCGGCAAGCTGCTGCGCGACGGGCTGGGGGACGAGGCGGTCGAACAGATGTTTGCGGTTTTTCGCGGACGGGTGCCAGCCGAGGCGGACCTTGTCTGTTATTGGTTTGCGAAGGCGCGCGAACAGATGGAGTCGGGCGCCGCTTCCCGCGTTGGCCTTGTCAGCACGAACTCAATTCGTGGCGGCGCCAATCGCGAAGTGCTCGATGCGGTCGAGGAGGTCGGGCGCATTTTTAATGCGTGGAGCGATGAGCCCTGGGTTGTCGATGGCGCGGCCGTCCGCGTGTCTATTGTGTGCTTTGATAATGAAGGCGGTGAAGATGGGTTACGGTTGGACGACGAGCCAACCGAACGGATCAATACTGACCTCTCAGCATCGGTGACGAATGCAACTAAGTCGGACCGGCTTGATTCAAACCTTGGTATTGCTTTTATGGGCTATACTAAGGGTGGTGCGTTCGACATTTCGGGTGAACAGGCACGTTCGTGGCTCAAGGCACCGAAGAATCCCAACGGCCGTTCCAATTCAGATGTACTTCGTCCATGGGCAAATGCATATGATCTGACGAACCGTTCGCGCGAGATGTGGCTCATCGATTTCGGTGTTGAACTTAATGAAGTCGCCTCAGCGCTTTTCGAGTCTCCCTTCCAACACTTGCAAGAGCATGTGCAAACGAGCCGTCAGTGTCTTAAACGAGAAAGCTATCGCCGCCTGTGGTGGCGGCATGTGGAACCGAGGCCAACGCTACGGAAGAGATCAGCGGGCTTAACACGATTGCTGGTCACGCCAAGAGTCGCGAAGCATCGCACTTTCGTTTGGTTAGATCCTGCGGTTGCCCCCGACAGTCGATTGTTCGTTTTTGTACGTGAAGATGAAACTTTCGCTGGAATACTTCATTCGCATTTGCATGAAGTTTGGTCGCTGGCGACCTGTTCATGGCACGGCGTAGGCAACGATCCCACTTACAACGCTTCGACATGCTTCGAGACCTTCCCGTTCCCCGAAGGCCTTACGCCCAATATTCCCGCCGCCGACTATGCCGACGATCCGTGCGCGCAGGCCATCGCGGCGGCCGCGAAGCGTCTGAACGAGTTGCGCGAGAACTGGCTCAACCCGGAAGACCTTGTGCGCCGCGAGCCGGAAGTCGTGCCCGGCTATCCCGACCGTATCCTGCCGATCAACGACGAGGCGGCGAAGGAGCTGAAAAAGCGCACGCTGACCAACCTCTACAACCTGCGCCCGGCCTGGCTGGATCATGCCCATCGCGATCTCGATGCGGCGGTCGCCGCCGCCTATGGCTGGGCCGACTGGGGCGCGGGGCTCGCGGACGAGGTGATCCTGGAGCGGTTGTTTGCGCTGAATCAGGAGCGTGCGGTGCAGGGG
>JAWXBJ010000247.1:0-3610 GCA_034439955.1 Alphaproteobacteria bacterium | reverse complement strand
GCGCGCCGCGCGGCGCGCGGGACTGGCGACAATACCCGCTGTGGTCCGCGAGCTGGACGATCGCGAAGTCCTCGAGATCGCAATCATCGAAAACGTTCAGCGGGCCGATCTGAATGCCGTAGAGGAAGCTGAAGCCTACAAGGCCCTGATCGACCGGTTTGGCCGGACGCAGGAGTCGGTCGCGACGCAAGTGGGCAAAAGCCGGGAGCATGTGTCGAACACCATCCGGCTCCTGCAGCTTCCTGAAGATGTGCGCGAACATGTGCGGGCAGGGCGCCTCAGCCCAGGACATGCCCGCGCATTGCTGAAAACGGCGGACCCGTCTCATTTCGCGCAGCTCGTCATTGCGCGCGGCCTGTCGGTCCGGGAGACCGAAGGTCTGACGCGAAAAGAGAAGGGGGCGGGGGAGGTCCTCGAGATCAAGCAGGCGCCCGAGAAGGACGTCGATACCAAGGCGCTGGAACTGGACTTGCAGCGTTCTCTCGGACTCGACGTCGATATTCGGCACACCAATGGCAAGGGCGGGGAAGTGCGCCTGCGTTACGTCCATCTCGAACAGCTGGATGAAATCTGCCGACTGCTGTCGCGCGCCCGGCCATTGGTCGATCCGGCCGCCCTACCGTCTGCGGAGTGAACAGCAGGCAGTCAGGGCGCCCGCCGGGCGATACGGTCGATGGTCGTCCGGGCAATGGCCTCTGCCGGCGCCCCGGCGCGCTTGCAGGCCTTCTCTGCCTCGTAGAGAGCGGTGAACGCCTGCTGCAATGCGGCCGTGGACCAGCTGCGGATCGCTCTGGAATAAGCGGGCCATTGCTTGTCGAACACCGGCGGCCGCAGTCTCGATCCCGAACCTGCGCCAGACGCCTGGGCGTCCGACAGGCGAAGCAGGCGGAAGTGCAGCGTTCGAAGCGCGGATATCGCCGACCCGCCAGCGTCGAGAAACCGGTTGATCGATTGCGCGGCCGACAGGGCGTCGCCGGAAATGGCCGCGTCCGCCGCATCGTCGGCGCCCAAGGGCTGTTCACCGGACGCCACCAGCCCGATATCGAGCAGCGTCAGCGGACGGCCAAGGTCGAGAGCGTAGAGTTCGAGCTTATCGGTTTCGGCCATGGCGAGCCGGCGATCTCCTGTCAGTTCCGCCGCGAATGCCGACAAGGCGTCAGGCTCGATGGGCGCCTGGGCGGCTGAAAGTCGGCTCCGCACGAATTCGGCGACCCCGGCCTCATCGTCGGCGAAGAGCTGAAGGGCGATGGCGTCGGCAGAGGCCTCCACCGCCGTGCGCAGTTTCGACGTCTTGCCAAGATCGCCGCCTTCGATGATGAGGGCCGCTTCTGGCATCAGCGTCCTCGCCCCTATGTCGGCGAGGAGACCGACCAGAATTTTCGCGGTAGGCTCCCGGTCGGTGCGGAGCCGCACGAGACGATCGCCGCCGAGGAGCGAGCGCGCCACCAGTTCATCGACAAGAACGAGCGGGTCGCGTTTGAAATCATCGTCGCTGAGACGGACCAGATTGATTGGATCGGCGACGGGCAGCCAGGCCCTGGCGAGACTGTCGGCGGCGGCGGAGACGAAGCCGGCGTCCGGACCAAAGATGAGAGCGATCCGGGGAATTTCGGGCGGCCTTTCGCAGAATGCCAGCGCCTTGTCGCCCGACTGCCTCATGGCGCCGGAGGGCGCTCCTTGCCCGTCTCGACAATCAGTTGGTCGCGGATCGTCCGGGCGAGCAGGGCGGCGAGGCGCTCCTGCGCAGCTGTTTGCGCCGCGACATCGGCATAAGCGGCGTCCGCGAAATTGAAGCTCGCCGCCTCGCTGACGCCGCCGGACGCCAGCAACGCGCCGTTTGCGTCGCGGAGCGCGTAGGTGGCCGCGCCCCTGTAGTCGCTGCGAGAAGCTGCCTGGTCGGGAGAAAAAGCGAGGCGGTCGATGCTTTCATTGAGCGTGATCTCGAGGCGGGAACCGGAGGCGACCCCGGGGATTCCCTGGCCCACGGTCCGGATCAACTCCTGCCGCAGGAAATGACCGGTGCGTCCCTCGATCTGCGTGATCTGGATCGGTCCGGAATTGGCGCCTGACCCGTAGACCGGGCTGAAGCCGCAGCCGGTCAGAAAGCTGACGCAGATCAGGACAAGCGACGGAATGGCGGCTCGGATCATGACGTCACGATATTCACAATGCGACCCGGCACCACAATGATTTTTCGCACGGTGAGGCCGGCCAGAAACGGCTTGACCTGCTCGTCGGATATCGCCGCCGCCTCGATGCCGGAACCCGGCGTGTCCTTCGGCAGTGTGATCTCGGCGCGCTTCCTGCCATTGACCTGGACTGGCAGGAGCATCGTGTCGGACTCGATCAGGGCGGGATCCGCAACCGGCCACGGGGCGATGGCGACCAGACCGCGACCGCCAATCTGCGACCAGGCCTCCTCGGCGACATGGGGAGCGAAAGGGGAGGCGAGCTGCGCCAGCAGGGCGATGCCCTCGCGGCGGGCCGTCGCCAGCCCCCGGCCCGTTTGAGTTTCCGCCTTCCGCAAGGCATTGACGAGTTCATACATCTGGGCGACCGCCGTGTTGAAACGAAAACCCTCGATGCCAGCGGTGACGTTTCTGACCACGCGGTGCGCCAGCCGACGCAATCGCAGCGCGTCTCCGGTGTCGGCGGGCCCATCGTCAGACAATGGCGCCGCTTCGGCGATGGCCCAGACTTTTTGCACGAAGCGCCAGGCGCCTTCGGCGCCTTCACGAGTCCACTCGACGTCCCGCTCAGGCGGACTGTCGGACAGCACGAACCATCGCGCGACGTCGGCGCCATAGTCGGTGATAATCGCCAGCGGATCGACGCCGTTCTTTTTCGACTTCGACATCTTCTCGACGCCGCCGATCTCGACGGCGCGTCCGCTGCCGATCTCGACGAAATTTCCGTCCCGCGGCTCGACCTCTTCGGGCGACAGCCATTTGCCGTCGGCTGACTTGTAGGTTTCGTGGGTCACCATCCCTTGCGTGAAAAGGCCGGCGAAGGGTTCGCCGCCGGGCAGGTCGAGCAGGCCGCAATCGCGCAGCGCGCGGCAGAAAAACCGGGAATAGAGGAGGTGCAGCACGGCATGCTCCACGCCGCCGATATACTGGTCCACCGGCAGCCAGTAGCGAGCTTCGTCGATGTCGATGGGCGCCGCCGCCCCGGGATTGGCGAAACGCGCGAAATACCAGGACGAGTCCACGAACGTATCGAGTGTGTCTGTTTCGCGTTGTGCGGGCTTGCCGCAGCCCGGACACGTTGTGTCTTTCCAGGTCGGGTGGCGGAGCAGAGGGTTGCCGGGCGAGGAGAAATCCGCATCGCCCGGCAGCAGCACAGGCAGCTGATCCTCCGGCACAGGCACGACACCGCAGGATTTGCAGCGGATCGCCGGAATGGGACAGCCCCAGAAACGCTGGCGCGAGACGCCCCAGTCGCGCAGACGATACTTGACCGACCCCGACCCCAGCCCCTTTTCTTCAAGCCGAGCGATGACTGCGGCCGCAGCGTCCATGCTCGACAGGCCGTTCAGAAAACCGGAATTGTAGATCGTCCCGTCCCCGACATACGCCTCGGCCCCGACGACATGCCGATCCGGATCGGC
>JAWXBJ010000246.1:0-25692 GCA_034439955.1 Alphaproteobacteria bacterium | reverse complement strand
GTCTGCGCGACGGGCTATCGCCTCGAAGGCGTATTCCGCGACGGCGTCGCCAATGGCTCCGCAACGGAAACTCTACCAAACGGGCAGGTTTATGCAGGCGAGTTCGTGAACGGCGTCCGGCAGGGCGTGGGCCGAATGACCTATGCCGACGGCGCCGTCTACAATGGCGCATTGAAGAACGGTCTGCGCGACGGCCTCGGCACGATCCGGTACAAGGATGGATCGGAATATGTCGGCGACTGGCGAGCCGACCGGCGCCAGGGTCGAGGCACCTATGTCGGCGGCGGCGGCGCCTGGACGTATGATGGCGACTGGGCGGAGGACCTCCGTAACGGCGCCGGCAAGCTCTCGTACGCGGATGGGTCCTACGCCTATGAAGGCAATTTCCGGGATGATCTGCGCGACGGCGTCGGCGCCGCTACATTCGCCGACGGTCGGGTCTTCACGGGCGCATTCATGAAGGGCGACCAGGCCGGACCGGGGAGCCTCACCTTTCCGGACGGGCGCAGGATCGTCGGCGAGTTTCGTGACCACCGTCCTCACGGCAAGGCGATCGATACGACAGCCGACGCAACCTTCGATGCCGAATGGCTAGACGGGGTTCTCCAAGGAAACGCGACTGTCGTCTCCAGCAATGGCGTTCGCTTCGAGGGGCTTTTTGCGGGCGGCAAGCGAAACGGGATAGGTTTGGAAATCCTGTCGGATGGATCGAAACTGGAATGCCGTTTCATCGAGGATGTGGCCCAAAAACCCTGCAATCGGGTGCTCACAAACGGCCGCCGCATAGAATATCGAAACTGAAACCTCGCTTTGGATCGACGGACGACAGCTTGCCCGCTGTCCTACATCGTGCCGAAGCCGACGTCCGTCGAACCACAAGGTCGATACTCCCCGCGTCTCAACGGTCAAGGCGCGAGGCGAATTTCTGAGTCCCTCGATTAGACTAAGCCGACTCGCAGCAGCCTGCGTGGCGCCGCCGCTCTCATCGGCGGCGCGCCCGCGGGTTCCGCCTTGGCGATGGCGTGGGCAGGCGCCGGCCGGCTGTAGAGATAGCCTTGCAGATCGTCGCACCCGGCCTGGACCAGAATATCGGCCTGCCGCTGGTTTTCCACGCCCTCGGCCGTGATGCGCATTCCGAGATCGCGCGCCAGCGACATGACCGCCCGCACGATCGCCTGGTTCTCGAAACTGGTGTCAATATCGCGCACGAAAGACTGGTCGATCTTGATCTTGTCGAACGGGAAAGCCCGCAGATAACTCAACGAAGAGTATCCCGTTCCGAAATCATCGAGCGCGATCTTGACGCCAAGATCCTTTAGAGCGTGCAGGGTCCGCAGCGTGTGGCTGGTCTCCTGCATCAGCACGCTTTCGGTGATCTCGATTTCGAGCCGGCCCGGATCCAGCTGCGAGGCCGCCAGCGCGTTGACAACGGTCGCGATCAGCGAGGGATTTTTCATCTGCGTCGGCGACAGGTTGATCGCGACAGACACGGCGTCGCGCCAGGTCGCGGCTTCCGCGATCGCCTTGCGAATAACCCATTCGCCCAGCGGCACGATGATGCCGGTCTCTTCGGCGCAGCAGATGAACTCTGCGGGAGACACAAGCCCATGGCCGTGTCGGTTCCAGCGCAGCAGAGTTTCATAACCGCTGATCTCCAGCGTCTGGGCGTGGACAAGCGGCTGGAAATAGACATCCATCGTGTCGTTGACGAGCGCGTTGCGAAGATCGCCCTCGAGCTCGGCGCGACGGATGGCGTCCACGTCCATGCCGGTCTCGAAGAAACGGATGCAACCCCGGCCCTCATCCTTCGCCCGATAAAGTGCAAGCTCCGCATGCTTCATCAGCGCCGACGGTTCGGCTCCGTTTTCCGGCGCCAGCGCAATCCCGATGCTTCCGCCCGCGAGAATCTCTTTTCCATTGAGAAAGGCCGGCGCCAGCAGCGCGTCCACGATGAGGTCGGAGAGATCTCCGGCGCTCTCCCGATCGGCGCCGTGCTGCAGCACCGCGAACTCGTCGCCCCCCGTGCGCGCTAGAAACGCATCATGGCCGACGCAGTCGCGCAACAGGCCGGCGACCGTCTTGAGATAGGCGTCCCCCGCAGGATGACCAAGCGTGTCGTTGATCGCCTTGAAGTTGTCGAGATCGATGCAGAGCAGCGCGAAAGGCTCGCCACCATCGCGCGCCGTTTCCAGCTGGCGGATCAGCATCGCGCGGTTGGGCAAGTCGGTCAGGCCGTCGAACTGGGTGAAATAGGCGATCCGCGCCTCTGCGTCACGAGACCGGGTGATGTCGGAAGCGACGCCGCGATATCCGCCATCGGCGGCGGCCTGGCCGCTCAGCGACCACCAGATCGAGCGGCCCGCGATTGTCACCTCGACAATGACATCCCTGAAGCTGCGGCGTTCGAGCATGATCTCCAGGAGAGGAGCCGCCGACGCGGGCGTCAACATCGCGTGAAAGTTTGCGCCCTCGAGGGATTCCTGTGGCAACCCGGCAGCTTCCGCGAAGCGGGGAGATACTTGCCCGAGCCGTCCCGAGTCGTCGATCCGCCAAAGCCAGTCCGCCGAATGGGCCTCGAAATCGTGAAGCAGAAGTCCGATTGTCCGGCGCGAGTCTTCCAAGGCGGCGGAGTCGAGATGCCGGCGAACAAAATTTCCGGCGTTGACCATGGTGAAGCGGTGAAGCGCGAGGACATACCCCCCGAGTATGGCGGCGGCGCCAATCGTCTGCGGGCTGTCGCCGAGGTGCAGGCCGAGCACCGCCCCCGCCGCGACGCAGACCGAAAAGCTGAGGGAGGCCAGCGGAAAGCTGGAATGCAGGAAGGCGCCGACGCAGATGACGCTGGCCGTCAGGACGCCCAGCACCACGTCGTGCCGGCCGTCGGTCGATGCAAGGAGAGCCGCGATGATCGCGCCCCAGACCAGTCCCTCGCCCGTCATATGCAGGACAACCCTGCGGCCGTCCGGCGTCGGCGCGTTGGGCTGCGAGAGATATCGGCGGCTGTCGCGAATGCGCAGGAATGCGACCACGGCGCTGGAATAGGACCACACGAAAACAAGGGGCATCGCCGCCTCGGCCCAGAATGCACATGTCAGGACAACTGCGTTCAGAAGACCATGGACCGCCGCAACGGGCGCGAGACGCTGGAAATGCTCGTGCCGCGCCGCATGAATGGCGCCGGCCTGCCCGGAGAGAATTCCCGCCGGGCCGAGATAAGCCTTCATGGCCGCCAATAATGCGCGCACGCGCCGCTCCCGCCCAACCGTCCCTCGCCCGCCGCGCTTGGGCGCGCGACGTGACGGCTCGATACCAATTGCAGGAACATGGTCGATTTCAGGTTAATATAGCGGGCCTAAATGCCATGGCGCGGCGAACTTCGCATTTATGCGTCATGCCGGGCTCCGACGCCTGCAAAGACTGCGGCCGCCGCCGCGATCTCCGCGTCCGTGGTCGTCCAGGAACACACAAAGCGGTGCGAGCCGTCAATCCATCGGTAGAATGTCGCGCCGGCCTGGGTAAGCCGACCGGCGGCTTCATTCGATAGCTCGACGAAGACCTCATTGCCGTCCACCGGATGCGCCAGCCTGCCGGCCGCCGGGCCGGTTAGAACCCCTGCGAGGCCGGTCGCCGCCCGGTTGGCCCGGCCCGCGAGGTCAAGCCAGAGATCGCCTGCGAGATAAGCCGCCATCTGAGCGCCGAGAAACCTCATTTTCGGGGGCATGTGCCCGGCCCGCTTGGCCCGGACCCGAAGCTCCTCGATCTGGCCGCGCGCCCTGCCGAACAGCAGGATCGCCTCGCACCCCATCGCCCCGTTCTTGGTTGCGCCGAAACTCATGACATCGATCCCTGCCTTCCAGCTGAGGTCGGCGGGCGAGGCCTTGAGAGACGCTGCGGCATTGGCGAACCTGGCGCCATCAAGATGGACGGCCAATCCGGCGGCGTGAGCACGGCTTGCCAGCTCGGCGGTTTCCTCCGCCGTATAGGCCACGCCGCATTCCGTCAGATTGGAAATCGACACCACTTGGGCTGGCGTCTCATGGACGAAGTCGAACCGATTGGCCGCAAGCCTGGCCTGGAGCGCAAGGGCGTCGATCTTTCCATGGTTTCCCGGCAGGAGCCGCAGCTTGGCGCCGCCTGAGAAAAACTCCGGCGCGCCGCGCTCGTCCAGCTCGATATGCGCTTCCTGATGGCAAAGAATAGCGCCCGTGGGCGGGCACAGGACCGACAGGCCGAGCGCATTGGCGGCTGTTCCCGAAGACACCAACCACATGTCGAGGTCGGTCTCGAACGTTTCCTTCAGGCGTTCCGTCGCCAGGGTCATCCACAAGTCGGCCCCATAGCTGGGCGCCGCGCCGCCATTGGCTTGCGCGATCGCCGCGAGGATGGCGGGATGGGCGGGAGCGGCAGTGTCGGAAGAGAAATTCATGTGGCCGCTTTGGAGCCGAAAGCGCGGGCGCGCAAGGTTGGCGCTTTTGGTTCTAGAGACGACCCACACCCGCTTTACCGGTTTCGAGTCCCATCAGGTTGACGAGGTGAACCAGATCGACGAGCAGCACCGCGCCGGCGAGGAGAATGACGAAGCGCCACGATATCCAGCGCTCGCGGATGCTGTCCTTGCGCGGATGACCGGACATCCGGATCGCAAGAGCGAGGAGCGCCCCGCCAAGAACAAGGCCGCCGAGCGTGAGGGTCCAGTCCAATGACATGAGGGTTCAACCCAGCGAGCCTTCTCCAACCGCGATTGGGGCGGGCGGCGTGCGAACATCTTCCTCACCGGCGGGTGACGCCATGCGGTGTCTTTGCCCAGTAGTGGGGACGCTTGACCAGTTCCCAGACTGCCGCAGCCATGGCGATCGACAACAGCGGCCAGTAGAAAAGCATTCGTGCGAACGACCAGAAGCCGGGACCGGAGACCCGGGCCGCAAGGGCGGCGAGGACCGCGCTGCCATATCCGGCGCCAAGAAAAGCTGCGTGCCAGCCCTGAAGGTCGATGGCGGGCGAAATCAGACCAAGGCCAATCCAGATCATGACGGGACCATGCAGCAGCGAGGCCGCCAGCGATCCACCCAGCGTAACCGCGAATCCCATGAACCCCCATGCACCCAGCTCGCGAATGGCCGAGGCGGGGTGGCGCGTGACGACAAGCCAGGTCTGCAGATGACCCTTCATCCAGCGGGTGCGCTGCGCCAGCCAGTGGCCAAACCGGATCGGCGCCTCCTCGAATGTCGGCGAGACGATAACCCCCGCACGGCCGCCCAGGCGCGCCAGCCGGATGCCGATGTCGGCGTCCTCGGTCACATTCCAGGCGTCCCATCCTCCCGCCTCCACCAGCTTTCGCCGCAAGAAATAATTGCTCGTGCCGCCCAGCGGCAAGGGCCAGCCGATGCGGACCAGGAAGGGCAGCCAGATCCGAAAGTGGATCGCGTATTCCATCGCAAACTGTTCCGCGAGCCAGTTTTCCGACTGGTTGTGAATGAGCAGCGGGGCCTGGACGACGGCGAGGTCCGGGCCTCCGGCACGCAACGCGGCGACCGCCTCGCGGGGCTGGCTCGGCGCCGGACGGTCTTCTGCATCGAGCACCGCGACGATCTCCCCGCGCGAAAAATGCAGACCGTAGTTCAGCGCCTTGGGCTTGGTGCGGGGCAGGCCGGGCGGAACGGGTATGATCTCGAACCAGCCCGGCAATCGCAGCCATCGCAAAGCAGCGAGCGTATCCTCGTCATCGCTCTCCACCAGGAACTTCACTTCGATCCGGCCGGAGGGATAGTCGAGCGCCTCGATCGCCCGCGCAAGGGATGCGACGACATTGGCCTCGCGCAGGAGCGGAACCAGATAGGTAAGGAGCGGCAAATCCTCGTCGGAAACCCGGGGCTTCGCTGTCCCGGAAGGTGCGGACGGTGCGAACATCGCCGCCGCC
Source organism: Alphaproteobacteria bacterium (assembly GCA_034439955.1). GTDB lineage: Bacteria > Pseudomonadota > Alphaproteobacteria > Caulobacterales > Hyphomonadaceae > UBA7672. The sequence goes on along the minus strand of JAWXBJ010000246.1, from coordinate 19,775 downwards.
AGCCGAAGAGCGATGACGAAGCCAAACAACAGCATGGCCAAGGTTCCGGCGACCAGGCTTACGGCGTCGGGCGCGAACAGCCAGAAGACCAGGCTGGCTGCGATGAAGCCCCACGCGCCGCTGGCCTGCCCGGCCGACATGCCCGATCGCGCTGACAGGTGCGGCGTCAGTCCGTGCAGACCATCGCAAGCCTGAGACAGCGCTCGCGCCTCGTCGAGCCGACGCTCAAGCACCGCGCATGCGTCAGCATCGGGCTGGCCGGCCGTTCCGCCCTGCCCGGGCGACGCATCTTCCCCGCGCTCCACCGGACAGACCCCCATACCCCGTTCGGCGACATTGATCTTGCGAAGCGCGAGTCCGCAAGACGGCTGTCCGACCTTTTTGCGCCTCCTGGTCTGCCCTGCCTCCGCTTGACCCGCCCATGTGTCGCCGATAGCGCTGAAGGTGGAGATTGCGACCGCTAGTGATGACGGAGTCCGGACATGGCCGATATCGAGACGTTCCGAGCCGAAACACGCGCCTGGCTCGAAACCAATTGCCCAGCTTCGATGCGGACGCCGATGGTCGAGGACGAAGTCGTCTGGGGCGGACGCAATCAGGTCTTCGTCAATCCGGACTCGAAGGTTTGGCTCGAGCGGATGGCCGCCCGGGGCTGGACCGCGCCGACCTGGCCCGTCGAATATGGCGGCGGCGGCCTCGGCAAGGCCGAAGGCATCGTCCTCGACAGCGAATTAAAGCGCCTCAACGCCCGCGCGCCTCTCGCATCATTTGGCGTCTGGATGCTCGGACCCGTCCTGATGGAATACGCCAACGAGGAGCAGAAACGGCGCTTCCTGCCCGACATCGTGCAAGGCAAGACACGATGGTGTCAGGGCTATTCAGAACCTGGCGCGGGCTCGGATCTCGCGAGCCTGCAAACCCGCTGCGAGGACAAGGGCGATCACTGGCTGATCAACGGCTCGAAGATCTGGACGTCGTACGCCGATCACGCCGACTGGATTTTCTGTCTCGTGCGCACGGATGCGACGAAAAAGCATGAGGGCATTTCGTTTGTCCTGTTCGACATGAGCTCGTCGGGGGTTGAAACGCGTCCTATCCTGTTGATTTCGGGATCCTCCCCCTTTTGCGAAACCTTCTTCACGGATGTCCAAGTCCCGAAGGACCAGCTGGTGGGAATGCCCGGCAAGGGCTGGGACATCGCCAAGCGTCTCCTTCAATATGAGCGCATGAACATCTCGGCGACCGGGTTCGGCTCCGACCGCAATGCCGGACCCTCGCTCGGCGACATTGCCAAGCGCTATGTCGGCGTCAAGGACGGGGTCCTCGCGGATGCGGACCTGCGGGCGCGCATCGCGCGTCAGATGATGTACGAACAGGCTTTTGCACTCACTGTCCGGAGAAACGCCGAACAGGCGAAGGCCGGGGCTGACGTCGGGCCCGCGACCTCAATCATCAAGTACGCCGCCGCCAAGCTCAACCAGACGAAGACGGAGCTTCAGGTCGAGGCCATGGGCCATCAGGGCCTCGGCTGGGATGGCGAGGGATTCCGCCCTGGGGAGATCATGTCCACCAGGGCGATGCTGCGCGCCAAGGGAAACTCGATCGAAGGCGGCACGTCCGAGGTCAACCTCAACGTGGTTGCCAAGCGCGTGCTTGGGTTGAGGGATCACCAGTAGCGGACGCTGACTGCGTACAGGCTTTCGCATGCGCTCGATCATCCTGTCGGCCCTGACGCTCGCAGCCGTATCGGCTTGCGCAAACGCGCCGGACATGTCGCCGGTGAATGCTCGCCTGACTCTTGCGCCGACGCCACACCCTGCCGGAAAGGCGCTCGAGGGCGACGTCATCGCGCTGGCGTTCTCCGGAGGCGGCGCGCGGTCGGCGGCCTTCTCCTACGGCGCCCTGCTCGGTCTTCGGGAGATGCGCACGCCTGCGGGCGACCGGTTGATCGACCGAGTCGCGCTGGTCACGGCGGTTTCCGGCGGCGCCGTAACAGCCGCGTGGTTCGGTCAGCACGGTCCCGACGGCCTCGACGGGTTTCGCGCCGCCCTGAACAAGGACTGGGCCTCGCGGCTTCGCACCAGCTGGATGTCGCCCGGCAACTGGCGCCGCCTCATGGATGGCGGCATGAACGGACGCGATCGCCTGGGCGACTGGCTCGACAGGGAAGTCTTTGCCGGAGGCGTCATGGGTGACCTGTCGTCCCGACCCCGCATCCTGATCAACGCCACCGACTTGTTCACGGGAGCGCCTTTCGCCTTCGCCGAGCCCTGGTTCGAGGCGCTTTGCAGCGATCTTTCGACGGTGCGCATCGCCGACGCGGTGGCGGCGTCCATGGCCGTACCCCTGGCCTTCAGGCCGACAGTGATCGCCTCCTACGGCTCGGACTGCGCAGCGCCTCAGGCGCTCTGGATAGAAGCCGCCGTCCGCGACCGGTCGGCGCCCGTGATCGTTCGCGAGACGGCGCGGGCCCTCCAAGCCTATCGTGATCCGGAGCGGATGAAATACCTGCACCTCGTCGATGGCGGCGTTGTCGACAATTTCGGGCTGGCGGGCCTTGCAACACTGCGGCGCGCTTCCGGCTTGCCCCATGCACCTTTCACGTCGCAAGAGGCCGTTGGGCTGCGCCGCCTCACCGTCATCGTGGTCAACGCCGAGATGATGACGTCAGGCGACTGGGCGCTGGACGAGACCGGACCCAACGGCGCTGAAACCATCGCGGCCGCGCTGGAAAACTCAATCAAGGCGGCCAAGCGCAACGCGCTCGACGCCTTCGCCGGGCAGCTTACGTTGTGGGAACGGGAAATGATGGACTGGCGCTGCGGACTTTCGCGGGATGCGTCAAACGCTCTTGGGGCCAGGCCAGGCTGGACGTGCGCCGATCTCGACTCTGTCCTCGACGTGATTTCGTTTGCTGATCTGGCGTCCGACCAGTCGGGCCGGCTCGGCTCAATGCCGACCGAGGTGAGCCTGCCTTCCGGCCTGCTCGACGACCTCATTGACGGCGGCCGTCGCGCCGTCACCGGGAATGCGGCGTTGCTCGCCTTGACAACCGGCTTGCCGATGACAGCGACCCGGTAGATTTGCAGGAGCTTTCCCGTGAAACTTGAATTCTGGTTCGAATTCGCTTCGAGCTACTCCTACGTGGCGGTCATGCGGATCGAAAAAATCGCCGCCGCAAGGAACATCGTCCTCGAATGGCGCCCGTTCCTGCTGGGTCCGCTCTTTGAGGCGCAGCAGGGTCTCAAGGACAGCCCTTTCAACGCCGTGCCCGTGAAGGGCGCATACATGTGGCGCGATCTCGAACGTCTCTGCGAAAAGCACGGGCTTCCCTTCCAGAGGCCGTCGCGCTTTCCTCAGAACGGCCTGCTGGCCGCGCGTATCGCGTTGTCGCTGCCGCACGACGACCGCCCGAATTTCGTCAAGGCCGTCTTTCAGGCGAACTTCGTCCACGACCGCGACATTGCGGACCTCGGAATTCTGCACGGCGCCCTGCGCCGCGCGGGTCTCGACCCTTATCAAACGCTCGAACATGTCCAGTCGGAGGAAGTCAAGGCGCGGCTAAGGGACGACACCGCCCACGCCGCCGATCTTGGCATCTTCGGCGCCCCGACTTTCGCGACGCTGGACAGAGAGATTTTCTGGGGCAATGACCGTCTTGAAGACGCGCTAGACTGGACGGTGCGGCTCTCGCCCAGCGGATCGCATTCCTGACACGCGCCGACAACGCCAAAGCGCCCGCGCACTAGAAACCGGCGCGCATCGATGGAAGCGCGTGCGCGCCTCCATCGATACCCTTCGGATCTAGAAGTGGATCTGAAGCTCCACGCCATAGGTGCGCGGCAGAGTCCGTGTGAAGTTATCGTAGTAATAGCCGACCGTATTGTTCGGACCGACTGGCTGTGCAGGGTTGTAGCAGAAGGCGGAGGGCGTCGTGCACTGGGGCAGCGGCGTCGTGTTGGTCCGCGGGTTGGCGCGGAAGGACGTGCTCGCCTGGTCGAACCCGTCCGAATCGAAAGCGTTGCGCACAAAGCCGATGACGGTGAAACGGTCGTCGGCGTCGGTCCAGATCAGTCGCGCATCGGTCTGGTCGAAGGCCGGCGTGATGTCTCCGGGGTTGTTGAACAGGCTCGAAGTGAACTTGTCGCGCCAGTAATAGCTGAGCGACGGCGTCAGGGCCGACCCATCCTCGAAATTGAACCTGTAAGTCGCGTTGACCGCGATCTTGTTCGCCGGAGACTGCGGAAGGACATTCCCGACGAGCGACTGGATCGGGTTGATATAGGTTGGATCGGTGGTGGGTACGGTCGTAGGAACATCGGAGTTGTTATAGAAGCCGCTCTTCGTGATTTCAGGGTTGAGGTAGGCGTAGGTAAAGCGCAGCGTCAGATCGTCGATTGGCCGCCATATCGATTCCAGCTCGAAGCCCGTAGTCTCCACCTCAGGCACATTGCGGAGGGAACTGACCCGCGTTTCGCCGGCCGTGCCGGGGTTGAACACCTCGGTCAGCGGCACCTGGATATCGGTGTAGTTGTAAAGGAAGGCTGCGATGTTGGTCGTGAGGTCCGTGAAAGTCCATTCCTGCTTCCAGCCGACTTCGTAGGAATCGACATACTCCGGATCGGTGCGCGGAAGGGCGACATGCTGGTGGCGTTGAAGGCGCCGGTCTTATAGCCGCGGCTGTACTTGGCGTAGGTAAGCGTATCGGTGGTCGGCGACCATTCGAGACCAGCGGTGCCGGTGGTTGCTTGCCATTCGTCCTGCAGCAGACGCGACGACTCGCCTGTCGCCGGGTTGAATGTGACGCCCGTGGGATTTGTGGTGGTCGCCGACGTAACGCCCGGCTGAGGAGTCGTTGTGATCGCTCTCCCGCCATTCCAGGACGCCTGGGTGATGTTCGCGAAGGGGACGCCGCATATCAGCAGGCAGTTGAGTTCGGCCGTTTCGAGAATGTTCTTGTTGTCGATCGAATAGCGAACGCCAAGCGTCGCCTTCAGCGTGTCCGTGAAATCCCAGTCGAGCTGGCCGAAGACGCCGTAAGCGTTGTTGAGGCCGCGGTTGTCCGTGGATGTCAGCAGCCGGCTTGGGTTGGCGATCGGCGGGCCCGTGATTGTGAAGGGCGCGAAGCTGCTGACCGGCAGGGCGGCGCCCGCCAGGGGTTCGTCCAGAAGATGGGTGCGCACCGGCTGGCGAAAGTTCTCCTGGTAGGCGTAAAGACCGGCGATCCACTGCAGCGGACCGTCATGCGTCGAGATGAAGTTCACCTCGTTCGAGAAGAAGGCCCTGTTCTCGTTGTAATCGAGTGTCTGGTCCGGGAAGATCGTCCGCGTCAACGCGCCGGTCGCCGAAGGCTGGCCGCTGGCTAGGGCCCGATAGGTGATGGACTGGACAGGCGTGCCGTCCTGGTCGCCGGTCAGGTGGTAGCGATAGAAGATGTAGCCGCCGACATACTTGATGTCGAAGCCATCCGCCTCGTAGACCATTTCCAGCGCGAAATCGTCGTAATTGTCCAGGTCGGCGGTGCGCGGATAGGAATCATTGAGGTCGGTGTTGCCCGGCGCGACGCGTGGGTTCTGCGACAGCGATCCGTCCTGAGTGAAGCTGATGACGGCGTTGGGCGTGCAGGAGAGGCCGGCCACCAGCTGGGAATTACAGTAAGCCCAGCCTGCCTGCGGCAGGACGCCGCCGGCGTTGAAGTTGCGGTTGAAGGGGGCGTTCGATCCGCCGCCGGTACGGCCGCCCGGCGGCCCGTTCTGGGTGTAGCGGCCGGTCGTGTACTTGGTCCACCACGAGAACCGTTCGCCAATGTCGCCCTCGAACTGGATTTCGCCGTTCCAGTTGTTGATATTGTAGCCTTCGGTGTCGCGTGTTCCGTGGTTGTAATAGACGCCCTCATTGCGCTGTTCCTTGAACAGCACGGCGCGGCCCCGAAGCCAGTCCTCGATGATCGGTCCGGACAGGGACACGCCGACCGCAGTCTGATCGAAATTGCCGGCCTGAAGCTTGAATTCGCCCTCGAATTCATCGCTCGGGCGCTTGGAGATGATGTTAAGCGCCCCGCCGACCGAGTTGCGGCCGTAGAGCGTGCCCTGCGGTCCGCGCAGGACCTCGATCCGGTCGATGAAAAGGTTGTCGCGGCCGGCGATCGTGGCGAACGACTGGTAGACGCCATCGGTATAGTTGGCGACGCCCGGCTCGGCGCCGAAATTGTTGGTGACCCGGCCGACGCCGCGCAGCGTCACACGTTCGTTGGCGGCGGTGTAGGATAGGCCCGGGGTGAAGTTGGTGAGGTCGGTCATCGTGGTGATGCCGAGTTCGTCACGCATTTCGGAAGTGACGGCCGTGACGGCCACCGCGACATCCTGAACGGTTTCTTCGCGCTTGTTCGCCGTCACGATGATGAGGTCGCGGTCCTCTTCTTCGGCGCTTGGCGGCCGAGTTTGCTGGACGGTCTGCGGAACAGGCGGCGTCGGAGCGGGCGGAGCGGGACTTTGCTGGGCGGAAGCAGGAAAAATTCCCGCGACGCCAATTGCGAACGCAAGCGCAGAGGCGCCCTTGAGCGCGGTCGTTTTCATGATGGCCTCCCCTGGCGCCGCCTTCTGTAGGCGGGCTATTTTTCGAGCGTTTTGGTTGCTCGGTTCCAGTCAACTCAATCCTGAACTCGAAGGCAAGAGGCGTCGTCAAGAAAAGTTGCATCCGGCAACTTACCCTCCTGAATCTTTACGCATCAAGCGAACGTGGTCTAAGAGACCGTTCGACCGATCGGCCGAAACCATGTGGGCCCAGGGGAAACCGATGGCTTTCGTATTGACCGAAGAGCAGCAGATGCTGCGCGACAGCGCGATGGCGTTCTCGGCGGAAAAGCTTCCACTGACCCAGCTGAGAGCGTTGCGCTCCGCTGGCGGCGGCTTCAACAGGGGGTCCTGGCGGGAAATGGCGGACCTCGGCTTTGCCGGCATCCTCATTCCCGAGGAGTATGGAGGTTCAGGTTTTGGTTATGTCGGACTCGGTCAGGTGCTGGAAGCCCAGGGCCGCACACTGGCGGCGACGCCCCTGCTGTCGACCGCGCTGATTGCAGTGTCGGCGATTCTGATGGGTGGCAGCGCCCTGCAGAAAGCTGAGCACCTGCCAAAAATAGCCGCAGGCGAACGACTTATGGCGCTTGCGGTCGATGAAGGCGCCCACCATGACCCAGAGAACATCCTGCTCTCTGCCGACCCCAGGGAGGGCGGATACGAGCTGGTCGGCGAGAAACGCTATGTGGTCGATGGTCCGATTGCCGACTGGCTGATCGTCGCCGCGCGGGTTGCCGGCCAGCCCGGTCAGAAACATGGCGTCACGCTTTTCCTGGTTGCTGCCGACACACCAGGCGTCACACGCGCCACCCTCCAGACGCTCGACGCACACCCAGCCGCGAACATCCGCTTCGACAAGGTGGCTGTCTCTGCTGACGCCGTCCTCGGTCCGGTCGATGGCGGCTGGCCGCTCCTCGAAGGTGTGCTTGACCGCGCCCGGATCGGGCTGGCTTGCGAGATGCTCGGGGGCGCCGACGCCGCATTCGAGATGACGGCCCACTATCTCAAGGTTCGAAAGCAGTTCGGCCAGCTCATCGGCTCGTTTCAGTCGCTGCAGCACCGCGCCGCGATCATGTTCACTGAACTTGAACTGACGCGCTCATGCGTCGCTGGCGCGCTGGCGGCGCTTGACGGCCACGCCAATACGGTCGGCGCGCTGGCGTCTCTTGCCAAAGCGAGGGCTGCTGAGACCATACATCTGGTGTCGAACGAAGCTGTCCAGATGCATGGAGGCATCGGCATGACCGACATCCATGACAGCGGACTTTACATGAAGCGCGCCCGGGTTCTTGAGACTCTCTATGGCGGCGAAAGCTTCCACCGCGACCGCTATGCAAAATTGCACGGCTTCTAGCCGTTGAGGCGGCGGTTCCAGCCAGACCGCTTGACCAGATGGAGACAGCGATGATCAGAAACCTCTTCACACTTGAAGGCCGCACCGCCCTCATCACGGGAGGGTCGCGTGGAATCGGAAAGATGATTGCGCGCGGTTTTGTTGAAAGCGGCGCGAAGGTCTACATCTCCGCACGAAAGGCCGACGCCTGCGACGCCGCCGCCGATGAACTCTCGAACTTCGGAAGCTGCATCTCACTTCCGCAGGACGTCTCGACCGTCGCCGGCTGCAAGATGCTGGCGGACGAGATTTACGCACGCGAAGGCAAGCTCGACATCCTGGTCAACAATGCCGGCGCCGCGTGGGCCGCCGACTTCGACGAGTTTCCAGAGCAGGGCTGGGACAAGGTTATGAACCTCAACGTCAAGTCGCCCTTTTTTCTCACCCAGGCGCTACATGCCGCGCTGGCGAAAGCGGCCTCGGCGGAGCGGCCGGCAAAGGTTATCAACATCTGCTCAATCGACGGAATTACGCTGAACCCGCTCGAGACCTATTCGTATCACGCGTCCAAGTCGTCTCTGATCTACCTCACCCGCCGCATGGCCGCCCGGCTGGTGGAGGACAAGATTGTGGTCAGCGGCATCGCGCCTGGGCCGTTCGCGTCAGAGATGAATCGCGCTGCCCGCGACCAGGAGGCTGACGTCGCCTCCCGCACGCCATTGCGCCGGATAGGCCGAGACGAGGACATGGCGGGCGCGGCGATCTTTCTAGCCTCGCGGGCCGGCGACTATGTTGTCGGCGACACGATCGCCGTCGACGGCGGCATCGCCTACGCCAACCTGCCTTCGCGCAGCGCGTAAGCAGGGGTTCCACATTCGGCGCGACATTTATGCCGCGTGCTTGAAGGAACCCCGACCGCCGGCCCCCGTTGATCCGGACGTCATCACGGCGCGCATGCCGATGGAGAACGTTATGGAACGTCAGATTGAAGATCTCGTGGCGAACCCACAGAAACACTTCGACAATCCGCAGGATGTGCTGCTGGCCGGGGATCTGGCGGACGACGTGAAGCGCCGGATACCGGAAAGCTGGAAACTGGATGCCGCGCGGCTGGCGGAAAGCACGGCGGAGAACATGGCCGGCGGGGAGGAAAGCGATCTGCGGGAGGTGTCCAAGGCGCTGACACAACTGAATGCCGCTCCCAGGGCGGAAGTACGCCGGCCGGTGCGAGTGTGGCGGGCCGGCCTGCGGTTAAGCATGATGGTCGGCGCCATTGTCGGCGCCGGCGTCGGACTGGTGTTCCTGGCGGCGGCCGGCTGGTCGGCGATGCCGCCGGCATTGCTGCTGCTGGAAACCACGGTGATCGGCGCCCTGATCGGAGGCATCGCGTCGGCGATCCGGAAGGTGGTACGGATCTAGCTGCGCTGGAACCGGAACCGGCGCGTCGGCGTGACGTTTTTCAGGTTGTTGAGAAGGAGATTGCAATGAAACTGTTTGGATGGATGGCGGTTGCTGCTGCGGCAACCGGAATGGCGGCCTGCACGGCGACCGGCAATACGGAGCGCGGTGCGCTCGGCGGGGCGGCGCTCGGAGCGGCGGCCGGCGCGATCATCGGCAACAACACCGGCAGCGGTGACGCTGGCACCGGCGCCGCGATCGGCGCTGCGGTCGGCGCCGCAGGCGGCGCCTACGCCGGCAATCAGAAGGACAGGACGCAAACCGCCTCCGGCCAGTACCAGCGCGGACCCAATGGCGAACAGCTTGTCTTCGACCGTCAGGCCAATCGCTATTACTATGTCGATCGTCAGTCCGGCCGGACCTACTGGGCCAATGGCGAGTTCCGGGGCTAGCCTTCCCGTGAGGTCAATGAACGAGACGAGGCGCCGGGAAACCGGCGCCTTTTTCGTGCGCCGAAGCCGTCATGCACAGCCGTCACGGAACGCATGCCCGGGCCGTCCATTGGTTCTGGAGAGCGAGGGCTGAATGGACGACAAGAACCAGAACGATATCGGTCAGATCGACGCGGAAATCGCGGCGGAGGACGGGCTTATGGGGCTCGTGATGGTGCTGGTCATCATGGGCGGCGTCATTGTCGCGGCTGTATCGGCGCTGATCGGCGCGCTCTAGAACTGGATGGAACACCTGGCCCAGCCGGGGGTTGTTGTGGTGGGCGTGACTTCGGAATTCCAATGAAAACGATAGCACTGGTCAATCCCGCGTCAGGCGGCGTGACGGTCGATGGCGCGGAGCGCATGCGCGAGGCGCTCGAGGCCGCAGGCCTCAAGAGCACCGAGGTGGTCGAGATCGATCTCGACGCCTGCGAAAATCAGATGAGCCTGATCGCCGACAGCGATCCCGACCTTTTCATCGTCTGGGGCGGGGACGGCACGCTGCGTTCGGCCCTCAGCACGGTCGGCAAGAAAACGCCTAATCTGGTGCTCCTGCCGGGCGGCACGATGAACCTGCTCACCAAGTCTCTCCATGGCGACAAGCCCTGGAACACGATCCTGAACGAAGTCATCGCAGGCCCTCGCCAGCGCAAGATCACTGCTGGCGAGATCAACGGCGAGATTTTCTACTGCGCCATGCTCGCCGGCGCGCCTGCCCGCTTTGCGGAGGCCCGGGAAAGCATAAGGAAGGGCGAAATCGGCAAGGGCGTCGCCGCTGCGCGTGCGGCCCTCGACACGCTTCAGACCATCCACCTCAACGCCCGCTATGGCGAGGGCTACAGCTTCACGGATGACTATCTGCCAACAACGAGCGTCATCGGCGCCCTTGTCGGGCCCCTCGTCAAAAGCGGGCGAATGGAGATTGCAGCGCTGGCTGAACCAACGACCATGTCAGCGCTCAACGTCGTGTGGACATCTTTCCTTTCGGACTGGAGGGATGCGCCCGGGGTCACCATCGTCGCAGCCGACACGCTTGTCATAGAGAGTGAAGAGGGCGACGATATTCCCGTGATCATCGATGGCGAACCCCTGGAAGCTGGAAATCGGGTCAGCGTAAAGTTCGTCGAGGAAGCCGGCCAATGTCTGACGGCAAGCTGAACGCCAAGCCCGTCCGGCTGATCCACCTGTCAGACGTTCATTTTGGCGCTGAGAATGCCGAAGCGCTGAAAGCCGTCGAGGACTTTGCCGCGCACGTTAAGCCGGATGCGATCGTGGTGGCTGGCGACCTCACCCAGAACGGCAGACGCCGCGAGTTCGCCGCCGCCCGGGACTGGCTTCAGCGCTTCAGCGGGCGCTCTATCGTGACGCCGGGAAATCACGATACGCCCACCTACCTGCTTCACGCCCGCCTGTTCCGGCCGTTCGACCGGTACAAGGAGTACATGGCCGGGTTCGACAGCGTCGGAAAACTCGTCGAGCTGGCGGATGGGCGCGTGCGCATCGCGGGCATGAACACGGCGCGCGGCGTGCAGGCCCGGAGAAACTGGGCCGATGGCGTCGTCGACATGGATGATCTCGACATCGCGCTCGAAAAGCTGGCTGGCGGCCCGGCCAGCGCGTGGCGCATCCTTCTTTGCCATCATCCGCTCGTCGAGCCCGGCCATTCGCAGATCGCCGTTTCAACCCATCGGGGCAAGGAAGCGCTCGACAGGATCGCGCGAGCGCGGGTGGATGCGGTGTTGACCGGGCACATCCATGACGCCTTCGCCTCTCCCATCGAGACGGCGGCCCGCCCGATGGTGCAGATGGGCGCCGGCACCCTCTCCACACGCCTGCGCTCCACGCCGCCGAGTTTCTGCGTGATCGAGATCGACGGCGACACGATGGTCCAGCAGATCGTGCACGTGGAGGACGGCGCGCTGGAAATTCTCCGCAACTATGTGTGGTCACCCCCGGTTGCCGGAACCGTCGCCCCGGATGTTCGTTGACAGGCTGGGAGCAAGCTCGTGCGGAGTTGGCCTCCGCATAATGCTCGTAGATGGGGAATTCACATGTTGAGCTGGACGCTTGTATTTCTCGTTGTCGCCGTCATCGCGGCTGTCCTCGGCTTTGGCGGCATCGCCGCATCCGCTGCGGGCATCGCCAAGATCCTGTTTTTTGTCTTCCTCGTGCTCTTTGTGATCTCCGCCGTGATGGGGGCCACGCGCAGGGGCGTCTGAAGACACCTGGTTTCAAGCAACGGAAAGCCCGGCTCGCGCCGGGCTTTCTGTTAAGGAACGCCCCCTCCGTCTGGCCGCAAAGATGCGTCCAGAAACCTCCCCCGGCAAGCCGGTGGAGGACTTGGCGGGGTTGGTGTGGTTTACGTCCCCGAGGCGACAGGAACCGCGCCTGACAGATGCGGCATGCGGATGCGCACCACATGGCCGCCGGCCGCCAGGGTCTCGTCCTCCAGCGTGCCGCGCGCCTGCCTGGCGAAGGCGCTCATCAACGTCGATCCAAGCCCGCCATGCATCTTGTTGGCGGCGCCGATGCCGTCGTCCTCGATCGAAAGAAGTGTTTCTGTATCGGTGACGCGATAGGAGACCAGGACACGTCCGGGGCGGGCGTCCGGGAAGGCATGCTTGATCGCGTTGGTGACGGCCTCGCTGGTGAACAGGGCGAGCGGCACCGCCAGATCGGCGTCGATGGTCTGGTCGTCGATCTTCGCCTCGATGCGCACCTTGAGGTCTTCGGCGCCCAGCGCCTGATCGAGTTGGGACACCAGGTCCTCGAAGAAGTGCTTCACATGCACGGAACGGATGTCGTTGTGCTCGTAGAGCGAGCGGTGAATCAGCGACAGCGCGCTGATGCGTCCGCGCGCGTCGTCGAGGACGGCGAGGGCTGCGGGATCCTTGACCTTGCGACTTTGCAGGCTGAGCAGGCTGTTGATGATCTGCAGATTGTTTTTCACGCGGTGATGGATTTCCTTCATCGCCGCGTCGCGCGCCGCGAGCGCGTGTTCGAGGCGCTGAGTCCGGTCGCGGACCTTGACCGCCATGTCTTCGAGCGTGTCGGCCAGCACCGTGATCTCGATCGGCGCGGCCTGCCTCGCACGGATCGGCTGCACCGACAGCTTGCCGCTCGCATAGAGCCCGGCGATCCGCCGAAGATAGTCGAGCCATCTCAGCACCAGGCGGTCCGTCGCCAGCCACGCCGTCACCAGGGCGAGAAACCAGGCCAGCAGCGGCAGCGCGAAGTTTCCGAATGCGTTGACGTTCTCAAGCGCGATGGGCGCCGGCCTCGGAGCCGACAGCACCGCGTAGAGCGGGCTCGGCGAGAGATCGACGATGGCGAGCTGACGAATGCCGCCAGCCTCGGTTTTCGCCTCGAAGAACCCGCCGCCGCCGGCCTTGAGACTGGCCAGGATGGAAGGGTCGAGCATGGTCCAGTGCCGGCTGCTGAACATGCGCCCCGAGCCGTCGAGAAGCGCGATCTCGCTGTCCCTGGGCAGGCCGGAGCGGTCGAGGCTGAAAGCCAGCGCGGGCAGCGGCACGCCGATGACCCAGGCGCCGTTGAAATCTCCGGCCGGCGTCTCGCGGCGCTTGGCGACCGCCAGCATCCATCCCTCCTCGCCCTCGGCGCGGTAGGCCGTCGACTGGATGGAGGCCGCTCCGGACGTGCGCAGCTCGTCGAACCAGACGCGCTGGACAGAGACCCCCGACGCTGCAGCCTGCGCCGAGCAGATGGCGACGCCGTCCGCGTTGATCACGGTCAGGTCGTTGAACTGGGGAAAGCGGTCGATCAGGTCGATGAACCCGGCGGCGCAGGGATCGGCGGGCGCGACCGCATCGACCACGTCGAGAAGCGCGGGGGCCGTGGACAGCACAAGCTCGGCGCGGTCGGCCGCCTCCTCGGCCACCAGCGACATCAGCACCTGACGGCGCTCGACCTGGCGGCGCATGTCGCTGGTCCACTGGATGCCGCCGATCACCAGGACGGGCGACAGGGCGACTGCAAGGATGAGAAGGAGAATGACGCGGAGCGAGAGCCGGCCAAAGCCGAGCCCGGTCGGCTCAGGGTTCACGAGAGCGTGACCCGGCGCCCCTCGCCAGCGTCGCGGCCTGCTTGAGAATATCGTCAAAAGCCTGGTCAGCAGGGATGTCGTGGCCGCCATCTGAATGCCTCGGTCCTGCTTCCGCCAGAAGCACTTCAAGCGCACGCCGCGCCCGGCTCACCCGGCTCTTGATCGTCCCGACCGCGCACTGGCAGACCTGGGCGGCCTCTTCATAGGCCATGCCGCCCGCGCCGACGAGAATGAGGGCCTCGCGCTGGTCGTCCGGCAGTTTCGCCAGGGCCGCCCGGAGTTCGAGCAGTTCCATCGGGATGGTCGGGTCGTCGTTAGCCAGCAGCGTGTTCTCGGCCATCTCGGCGTCGAGGGGCGTCGATCGCCAGCTGCGCCGCTTTTCCGAGTAGAACTGGTTGCGCAGGATCATAAAGGTCCAGGCCTTGATGCTGGTCCCGGGCTCGAAACTGTCGCGGGCCTTCCACGCCTTGGCGAGAGCCTCCTGGGCGAGATCGTCCGCCATGGTCGGGTCGTTGCAGAGGCTGCGGGCGAAGGCGCGCAGATGCGGAATGGCGCCCACGAGTTCTCGCTTGAAAGTCGCCTCCTCGACGGCGGTCGCCGGACGGTCAGGCATCATCGGCGGAGCTTCTGGGCGTCGTCAGGGGATGAGATCTGCCCCTCGCCCTTCGGTCCGGCCGCAGGCGTTTCGCGATTGTCGGCCTGCTGGAGGAAAGACAGGAAGTCGTCGGGCACGGGTTCGCTCACGACCTCGTCATAGAGTTGCCGCAGCCTGCGCCCTATGGCGTCCTGCCGCCGCCGTGCAGTCGGCGCGTCCACGGGTTTCGAGCCCGTGTCGCCAGCTTCTTCTTGCGCCATGTGTTCTTACTACTCAGTGTTGATCCGCCGCAGCAGATTTCCCCGTCCTAGGCGGGAGATACGTCGGCGCGGCCAGATGGTTCCATTTTCGGACCACCATGGAACTGGAAAGTAAACGAGGCGTTTGGTGCTGAACGGATGGACCGGTTCGCAACCGGCAGGGAGAATATATGAGTCTTGTCGAGCAGCTTGGCCCCCATCTCCCTTATCTGCGTCGCTATGCGCGCGCTCTGACCGGCGACCAGCGCAGCGGCGACCAGTATGTCAAGGCTTCCCTTCAGGCTTTGGCGGCCGGCGAGGCGGAACTCGAGGCGCTGCCGCCCCGCGTGGCGCTCTACAAGCTGTTCCAGGCGATCTGGGGCCAGACCGGGGCCAAGCTGGAGGCGGCGCCGCCTTCCGGCAACGCCATCGGCGAGAGGGTCCTGCGCATTCCCCCGCGCCACCGGCAGGCCTTTTTGCTGACCGCGCTGGAAGGCTTCACCATCGACGAGGTGCGCTTGATCCTCGATGAATCGCAGGAGGGCGTGCGGAGCCTGATCACACAGGCTCAGGGCGACATCGAACGCGAACTGGCGACCAGCGTGCTGATCATCGAGGACGAGCCGGTCATCGCCGCCGACATCGAGGCGCTCGTTCGCGATCTCGGGCACAGGATCACGGCCATCGCGACCACGCGCTCCGAGGCCGTCGCGGCCGTCAAGGCGCACAGGCCGGGTCTGGTGCTTGCCGACATTCAGCTCGCCGACGGGTCCTCGGGCGTCGATGCCGTAAACGACATCCTGAAGGGTCACGACATTCCGGTGATTTTCATCACGGCCTTTCCCGAACGCCTCCTCACAGGCGAAAAGCCCGAGCCGGCCTTCCTGATCACCAAGCCTTTCCAGCCCGAGACAGTCAAAGCCGCGATCGGCCAGGCGCTTTTCTTCCATGTCGAACGGCCCGTCGCGGCCTGAGGCCAGCCCTGGTTCTAGTGGCGCCGGAAGCCGGAAACGCGACGCTAGCTGAATCGCCGTGGAACCATCCGGCAGGCTCCAGTCAGCCAGATCGATCCCCGCAACTGGGAATGCACTGGTACGAACCCTGCCCGATGACGAATGGCTCCCGGCTCTCCAGCGCTTCACGCGTCCGGCCGGGATGACAACCCGGGGTTTATATTGGCGACGGCAATCTTGTGGCCAAAATGCTTGCTTGCAGCCTAGAATTCAACCGCGCCAATGTGTTGAATTACCTTGATTATTCAACGGCGCGTGCAATTTTTCTGGGTCGTTTCGACGGGGAATGACGGAACGATCTTTCACCGCAGCGCGTTAAAGTTTTGCAACGCTGGTCGCGGCCAGGAGGGACGTCTCATGCGGGAACTGGGCTTTGCCATTGTCGGGGCGGTCGGCCTTATCGCCTTCGGGCTTCTGACCTTGAATACTCCCGACGTCGCGGATTTCGGGGCGGCCAGCATCGAGGCCGCGAATGCGGACTATGGCCAGGCCCTGATCACGCGCTCCGCCAGCGGCTCGGATTAACCTTTCCTGCACACTCGGCCGGAACCGGGAGCGATACTGGCCGTTTGTCATCCGGCTGAGGGAATTCGACGATGGCTGGCAAAATAACTTCTGCACTCGTTCTGACGCTCGGCGTCATGTCGGTCCTGAGCGCCAACGCTCACGCCGAGAGGGCCTCGAAGGCGCTGGCTATCCATTCCGCCAAGCCGGTTGCCGCCGTCTCGCCCGCGCCCATCAGTAATACCTGGGTCTGCGCCACGGGCGTCACAGCGGCCACCCATCCCGTGTCCTTCGATGGCGGTGAGACGGGAGACGCGTGGGTCATGGTCTACCGCCAGAATGGCGAAGTCGTCGCCTCCGAGCGCGTCACCGAACAAGTGGCCCAAAGCGTTCCGGCCTTTGATTGCAGCGGCAAATCCCGGTCAAACGAAGATTTCAAGATCGCCATGCTCGACTGACGCTGCCGACTGCGAGCTGGGCTTGCTGAATTTGTGAGGCTGAAAAGCCCCCTCGGTCTGGCCGCAAAGATACGTCCAGACACCTCCCCCGCCTTCGGCGGCGGAGGCAAACCTCCGGCGACGTTTTGCCTCCCTCAGTTGCAGACGGGGGACGTGCTGAGCGGCGAAGCGTAGGGGGATTGGCTTTATCTTGGAAAACTCCTCCGGATCGCTCGCAATGGCGAGCAACCCACCTTCCCGGGCTTCGCCGGTGGGGGCAAAGGCAGTCTGGCGATGGAGGAGTTCAGCCGTGCGGTCCTCGCGCCAAGCAGGGGCTGCAGCGCAATCGCCACAGCCCCCCTCAGTTCGTCAGTTCTTGGCGTCGTTGGCGGTTTCCTCGATTTCGTCGCCCACCGTTTCAATGTCCTGTCCGGCGCCTTCAATCGTGTTGCAGGCGGCAAGAGCCGCGAGCATGAATGTCAAAGCGGCAAATGTCAGCTTCATAGAAAATTCTCCATGTCCCGCCGGCGGAGGATTGCCGACCGGATCACCAACGCCGGCCGGCCTCCATTGTTCCCGAACCTACAGCATTCAAGACGCAACGGGGCCAGGGAACACTCGCGCGCGATCCGGCGTTGTTTTTGAAGTTACGGACAGACCCGCAACGCAACATCGAGGAGAACAACATGCTAGGCTGGGCGCTTACATTTCTGGTTCTGGCCCTCGTGGCCGCAGCTTTCGGATTTGGCGGCATCGCCGGCGCGTCAGCCGGCATCGCGCAAATCCTGTTCATCGTTTTCCTGGCTCTGACCGTCATCGCCTTCGTGATGCGCGCGATCCAGGGACGATCGGTTCTCTAACAACGAAATCCGTCTGGATTTCGGGTCCGTCGCGAGAGCGGCGGGCCTTTTCGTGTCCGCTGCGTGAAGGATATTCCCAAGGCGAGGATGGTAGGCCTGGAGGGACTCGAACCCCCAACCAGACCGTTATGAGCGGTCGGCTCTAACCATTGAGCTACAGGCCCGCGCCGCGAGGCGTTCAGGGCCGGCACCATACGCGGATTTCGTTTGGCGGGAACAGCCAATCGGCCCCAGTTCCATCCCGGGCGATCGCGGCGCCAGACGCCCTTCGCCGCGCCTTCAACGCGCCCTATTTCACGTCCCGTGTCCCGATTGATCGCAACAGAAAGGTCCCTTGCATGACACGTCTTGCCGGCGTCTTCACCGCTGCAGGCCTTGCCGCCTCTCTCGCCGCCGCCTGCGCCAGCGCGCCTGCGGCTTTAGCGCAAATGCCGCCGCAGGGGATGAACCCGCCCATGAGTTCGATCCAGCCCGAGACCACCATCACCCTCACCGGTCGCGGCACGGTCGATCATGCGCCTGATATCGCGATGATTAGCCTTGGCGTGCAGGTTGAGGCTGAGACCGCTTCGGCCGCCATGACGCAGCAAGCCGAGAAAATGAACGGCGTCCTCGCCGCCGTCAAAGCCTCGGGCGTCGCCGACCGCGACATGCAGACCAGCAATCTGTCGCTCAATCCCGTTTATGACTATCCCAACAATCAGCGGCCGCGCCTGCGCGCCTACGCCGCTTCCAACCAGCTGACGATCAAGGTCCGCGATCTTGCCAATCTCGGCCGGACGCTCGACGCGGTGGTCAAGGCGGGCGGCAACACCATCAACGGGGTGAGCTTCGGCATCGACAAGCCCGAAGCGTTCCAGAACGAGGCGCGAGTCTCCGCCATCAAGGACGCCGCTACCAGGGCCGAACTCTATGCGCAGGCCGTGGGCTACAGGGTCAAGCGCATCGTCACCGTCACGGAGAACGAGTACTACGCGCCGCCCATGCCGATGATGATGAACCAGCGCATGGAGATGGATGCGGCCAATGCGACGCCGGTGGCGGCCGGAGAGGTCTCCCTGACGGCGACCGTCTCGGTCATGTTCGAGCTGACGCGCTAACGGGAAGCGACCGGCGGGTAGACGCACGTCAATCGCCATTCGCGATTTCACGCGATGCCCGTCACCATCTCGTTGCGCTCGTTGAGTTTGACCACCGATGGAGCGAACTGCCTGGCGGCCTGGTCGTCCATCATGGCGAAGGCTGCGATGATCACGCGGTCGCCGACCTGGAAAAAGCGCGCTGCGGCGCCGTTGACGCCGACCGTCCGCGATCCGCGCGGCGCCTCGATCGCATAGGTCGAGATGCGCGCGCCATTGGTGATGTTCCAGATATCGACCTTCTCGTGCGGCAGGATGCCGGCGGCCTCGAGCAGATCCTGGTCGATCGAGCAGGATCCCTCATAGTGCAGATCGCACTGGGTGACCGCCGCGCGATGAAGCTTGCCCTTCATGAGGGTCAGGAACATGGCTGGACTCCAACTCCATTACGTGGACGTAACGTAATCCGACGCGTGGCTTAAATAGGGGGAGACGGCCCCGGGGTAAAGATGCTGCGCCTGCGAAAAGCAGGCGTTTCGAGAGGCGCGATATAGCCGAAGGCTTGAGACGGGGTAAAGCTGAGGCGCACAGGCGGGAAGCAGCGCCAGTGACTGAGGGAGGCTCCATGGACCGCCAGTTCAATCATGTGCAATCGGGCGACATCCGGCTCCGCGTGGCAGTCGAGGGCGAGGGGCCACTGGTCCTGATGGTCCATGGCTGGCCAGAGAGCTGGTATTCGTGGCGCCATCAGATGGGACCGATCGCGCAGGCCGGATACACGGCTGCGGCCCTCGACGTGCGCGGCTATGGCGGGTCGGACCGGCCGCACCCGGTCGGGGCCTACGACATGCAGTCGATCGTCGGCGACCTGCAGGCGGTCGCGGACCGACTGGGCGGCGGCCGGGCCATTCTGGTGGGGCATGACTGGGGAGCGCCGATCGTGTGGAATTCCGCGCTGGTTGATCCGGTGCGCTTCACCGCGGTGGCGGGGCTGGCGATCCCGCATCTCGGCGTGGGCAAGGCGCCGTTCATCGACATCGCGCGCAAGCTGTTCACGGACAAGGGCCGGTTCTTCTACCAGATCTACATCCAGGACGAGGGCGTGGCCGAGGCGGAGCTGGAGGCGGACGTGCGCGGCGGCCTCAGGAAACTCTACTACGTCCTCTCCGGGGACGCGCCCGCGGGCGC
>JAWXBJ010000245.1:0-6108 GCA_034439955.1 Alphaproteobacteria bacterium | reverse complement strand
TGATGACAAAGCGTTCCCGTCGCATTGCAAACCTCCCAAAAGGAAGTTTGAATCAGCGTTCGGGCAGCCTGTGAATCCCTAATGTCCACAGGGCCTAGTGAAGTTGGGTCGCCACTGCGATCCCGCCGATGAGGATGACAAGAAAAACCAGCGAGAAAAGGCCAATGCGTTTCTCGATCACCGGCGCGAGTGTCGGGCCGAACGTCTTGAACAGCCATGCAACCAGGAAGAATCTCAGGCCGCGTGTGATCACGCAGGCCGCGACGAAGATCGGCAGGCTGAACGCCATCGCCCCCGAAATGATTGTCACGAGCTTGAAAGGAATGGGCGTCAGACCCTTCGCGAAAATGATCCAGGCGCCATACTGGTCGTAGGAGGCCCGCAAGGCCTCTTCTTTTCCGGCATAGCCAAAAAACCCGATGATGGCCTTGCCGACGCTTTCAAAAAGAAGAAAGCCGATTGCATATCCCAACAAGCCGCCCAGCACCGAGGCGATCGTGCAGACCGCCGCATAGCGCCACGCCCGTTCCGGCCGCGTCAGGCACATGGGCGCCAGCATCACATCGGGCGGGATCGGAAAGAACGAACTCTCGGCGAACGATACCGCAAAAAGGGCGGGCTCGGCATGCTTGCCGGCAGCAAGCTTCAGGACGCGGTTGTAAAGCCCCCGCAGCAAGCCAGGCCGCTTGGCTGGCATCGACGGCCCCTCGATGGCCGGGTTGCTGGTGGTGATGCCATCCGTCATGCGCGTGGGTCCGCTCCCGGTTTTCGTCCTGCTCATCCGCTGGAGCATCCTTCGATCAAACGGGAACAGTTTAACCGAAGAAAGATGCTCTTTCTCTAAAGTGTAGGGCAACTTGCCTGCTTCCAAGCCGACGCCGCGTGCTCTAGCACGTGTCGCGCCACAGAAGCGAGGAGGGCCAAGAGGTTTTGGCGCCGGTTGCGTTGGACAGACATTTCACGAAGGCGTTGGCTGCCGTTTCGTCGCATTGCCGCATCCGGTCCGGGCGATACTCTCTCCGCCATGAACGCCTTGCCGCTGGATCGCATCAGATGGCCTGCCGTCGCCCTCCTCGCCTCAGCGGCGATGCTGGCGACCGCCCATGCGTTCGAACGCTTCCTCTACCTCGCGCCTTGCCCTCTCTGCTACAATCAGCGGCAGATTTTCTGGGCCGCTGGCGCCATCGCGCTGGTGGCCGTTCTGGCCGCGTGGCGTGCGGCGCCCCAGCGTGTGCTCTATGCGCTGAACGTTCTTCTCGGCATCGTCTTCCTGGCTGGCGCCGGGATCGCCGCCTATCACGCCCTGGTGGAATGGGGGGTCCTGCCGGCTCCGCCGACCTGCGCGACGGGAGCGGTCGAGTTGGGCGGCGATCTCTGGTCCCAGCTGGGCGAGCGCCAAGCCGTGCCTTCCTGCGCCGAGGCCAAATGGCGGCTTCTCGGCCTCTCCATGGCTGGCTGGAATGTGCTCGTCTCCGTTGCACTTGCCTGTCTGAGCCTTGTCGCCGCCTTTCGTCCCGTCCGCGCCGACACGGCCAACGAGACCTCTCAGCTCAACAACAAGGACATCAGCGAGACCGGTCTGGCATGACCACCCTTTCGGACCGCCGCAAGGAAATGCTTCGTGTCGATCACGCGGGCGAGTACGGCGCGGTCGCCATCTATCGCGGCCAACTCGCCGTCTTTCGGGCCCGCGCCAGACATGCGCGAATCTCCGGCCAGATCGAACACATGGCCGGGCAGGAACAAGACCATCTCGACACGTTCGACCAGCTACTCGTGGCCGGTCGCGTTCGTCCCACGATCATGTCCCCGCTCTGGAACGCGGCGGGATTCGCTCTGGGCGCCGCGACTGCGCTCCTGGGAGAGAAAGCCGCTTACGCATGCACCGAGGCGGTGGAGACCGTGATCGAGCAACACTATGGCGATCAGCTCGCCGAGCTGAAGGCGTCGGGCGAGACCGAGCTTGCCGTCCGCCTGACGAAGTTTCGCGACGATGAAATCGCCCACAGGGATCTGGCGGCGGACGAAGGCGCGGCGGAGGCGCCGGGATATGCCGTACTGTCCGCGCTGATCCGCACGGGGTGCCGCATCGCCATCCGGATCAGCGAGAAGGTCTAGACCTTGGGGGTTGGCGACGATTTTTTCGCCGGCCCGCTCACCGCTTCGGCGATCGCATCCTGGGCCTGCTGGGACATGCACTCGAATACGTCCGCCGTATCGACCTGACTGATCTGATCCGGCGGCGTGCGCGCCCGTCCCCCAAGGCCTGCCTAGCCCTCCAGTTCGACATCCCAGTAGAGGTAATCGAGCCAGGTCTCGTGCAGGTGGTTCGGCGGGAACTTCCGGCCGATGTCCTGCAGCTGGTAGGTCGAGGGTCGAGCCGGACGGATCTGCGGGTGCATACGCGCATCGTGCGGCATGCGGCCGCCCTTGCGCAGATTGCAGGGGCTGCAGGCGGCGACAATGTTGTCCCAGCTTGTGCGTCCGCCCCTGGAGCGCGGGATGACATGATCGAACGTCAGGTCCTCGGTGGCGTGGCAATAGACACACTTGAACCCGTCGCGCAGGAAGACATTGAACCGCGTGAACGCGGGCGGCCGGTCCTGCCGGACGAATTCCCTGAGCGCGATGACGCTGGGCAGCTTCATGGTGAACGAAGGCGAGTGAACGCAGTGCTCGTATTCGGCGATCACATCCACTCTCTCGAGAAAGACGGATTTCACCACCTCCTGCCAGGGCCAGAGAGAAAGGGGATAGTATGAGAGCGGACGATAGTCCGCGTTCAATACCAGCGCCGGACACCCCGCCAGGGCCTTCGCGGACAGGACCCCGGCCGGCAGGATGTCCGCCGTTCCGCCTCTGACCTTTGCATGCGACAGCAATTCCGCCATGCGTACTGCCTGCTTGTCCTGGGGATCGAGGAACCGCTTTCCCGTGCAGTCGGTGATCCCGTGTTCTCCAGCTGCGCCACGTGGCTCCAGCAGCCGGAATTCGTTCATAGGCGATTCTCAGCGACAGCATCGTGACTGCCGGCCGTCCTGTCCAGCCGCGACGTTCGCCTGACATCCTTGTCGCGGCCATCTGAGGTGCCGATGTCACGCACCGCCTCGCGCCTCCGCCCGCGCGGCGTTGATATAGGACCACAAAAGGTGCGCCGCTACTCCCCGATATGGCCGCCAACGCTCACCGACTTCGAGAAACGTCCTTGGCGCCCGACGCTGCGCCTCACCGGTAATCATCCGGTAGGCCTCGGAGAGTCCGATGTCGGCGTGGGGAAAAACGTCGTGCCGCCCCAGGCACAACAGCAGGTAGACATCCGCCGTCCAGGGTCCAATCCCCTTCACGGCGGTCAATTCGACCCGGGCGTCCTCGTCGGAGGCCCGGGCCACTCGCCGCAGATCGAGCGATCCGTCCTCGACCGCCGCCGCGATCGAGCGCATGTGCGCGACCTTCGACCCGGAAAGACCGCAATCGCGCAGACCGTCAATGTCGGCATCGAGCATGGCGCCGGGCGTGACCTTCCCGAGCCGCGCCTCCACCCGCGCCCAAACCGTCGCCGCAGCCCGGGTCGATACCTGCTGGTAGACGATCATCCGGGCGAGCCCCGCAAAGCCGCCCGGCCGCATGCGCCATTCCGGTGCTCCGACCACCTTGTAGGCCGCCTTCATTACGGCGCAGCTTCTCACCAATGCTTTCACAGCGGCCAGAAGCTCAGCCCTGTCGGTTACATCCACGGCTGCCTCCGCCTGATGATTGGATCGCCTTCCGGAGCGTCTTCGCGCACCTCGCCGGGAAGCTCGAAGTCTGGCAAGCCCCGGGGCATGAACGTCACAACCCGCTTTGCCCCCAGCCCCACCGGATATCTCCACCTTGGCCATGCGTTCTCCGCGCTGACCGCGTTCGACGCGGCGCGCGCTGCTGGCGGACGATTTCTGCTGCGTCTAGAGGACATCGACCAGACGCGCTGCCGCCCGATCTACGAAGCCGCCATCTGCGAAGACCTCGACTGGCTTGGCGTCGATTGGGGCCAGCATTCAGCACAACCTGTCCGCCGCCAGTCCGACCATTTCGCCGACTACGCCGCCGCGCTCGAAAAGCTCCGGGCGCTGGGCGTTCTCTATCGTTGTTTCCGCACCCGCCGGGAAATCGCGGAGTCCAGCGCCAGCGCGCCCCAGGACGAGGCAGCCTTGCCGCTGGATCATGGCGCAGGACCCGGTCATCGCCTCAGCGCAGACGACGAGGCTGCGCGTCTTGCCGCCGGCCAGTCCTTCGCGTGGCGGCTATCGATGAGTTGTTCACAGGACCTGCTGGGCGAAGAATTCGCGCGCCTGAGTTTTGTCGAAGAGGGTTTCGGACCAGAGCGAGAACATGGCGCCGTTTGCGCCCGGCCGGAATTGGCTGGAGACGTCATCCTTGCCCGCAAGGATGTTCCGGCAAGCTATCATCTTTCCGTCGTCCACGACGACGCCGTGCAGGGCGTTACCCACGTCATCCGGGGCGAGGATTTGTTCGCCTCGACCCACATCCATGTGTTGATCCAGAAGCTCCTTCGCCTGCCGACGCCAGTTTACCGCCATCACCGTCTGCTCAAGGGCGAAGACGGGAGGCGCTACGCCAAGCGGGACCATTCGCTGACGCTGGCCTCCCTGCGCGCTGCGGGAGTCAGCCCTGCCGACATCCGGCGCCGGATCGGCTTGGGGAGCGGCGCATGATCGTCACGACGATACGGGCGCGCGGCCTGATTGGTCCGGCCATGATGCTGCTCGGCGCGGTCGCCATCGGGTTCGCGCCGATCGGCCTTCGTCTGTCCGAATTCGGACCGCAGGCGACGGCGTTGTGGCGGTTTGTCTTCGCCCTGCCCCTGCTGGCGATCATGATATACGCTTTCGGCGGCCGCATCCGCAGGCCGTCGGTCTTTGCGATCCTCGCCGGCGTTTTTTTCGGTCTCGACATGGCCTTCTGGCATGCGGCCCTGGTCAGGACGTCGGTCGCCAACGCCACTTTCATCGTCAACCTCGGGAATGTTGCGGTCGGACTGCTCGCCTGGCTGGTCCTCAAGGAACGTCCCTCGCGCATCTGGCCCGTAGCGGTCGCCATCGCCCTGGCCGGCGCCCTCATGCTGTCGCGCGGCGCCGACAATGCGCATCCCGGCGCGCTGCAAGGGGATCTGCTGGCCCTCGTCGCTGCTGTGATGGTCTCGCTCTACCTGTTCTTCGCCAAGCTGGCCCGCCGCCGCGAAACTGCGCTCAACGTGATCTTCTGGGCGACCGTCGCCGAAACCGTCGTCGCCGCCTGCGCGACGGTGGGGACCGGAGAGACGCTGCTCCCGCCAGACCTGTCCTGGTTTCTAGCCCCGCTGTTTCTCGCCATTGTGGCGCACGGACTTGGCCAGACCCTGATCGTGTCCGGCGTCGGCCGCACGCCCGCTGCGCTGGCCGGCCTCCTTATCCTCATTCAGCCGGTCACCGCCGCCCTGATCGCCGCCCCCCTGTTCGACGAATGGCTGACATTGGTCCAGCTCGCAGGGGCCGCTCTGATCCTGTGCGGCGTCTGGCTCGCCGGCCGCTCACCTGTTTGATGCGGGGGCGGCTCTCGCGCCACTCCGCCTCCCGCCCCGGCTCACGCTTGCGCGCTGTCCGGCAAGGCGGGAGGCGGCGGGCGGCTGACCCGCCCGGCTCTTCAGGACCGGCTCTGGACCCCCTCGTGCACGCCCGCACCGAGCGGGGCGGTGCGGCTCCGGCGATATGAGGGTGCTGGCGACGCGGAAGCCGAGATTGTTGTTCCGGTTGTCAGGGGTGTTCCTGTTCCGTTGCGCGGAGCGGAGGTTTTGTGGATTGTTGTTCCAGCTTCCTCCACGGATCACCCGGTTCGAGCTAAGAGCCGATCAGGTCCCGGACCGGACGCTGCTGGCCTTTGACGCCACGACGCCGCCGGAAACCGCATGCGCTCCATGCGGGCCCCAAAAAAATGCGCGCTTGCCGCGCCGCTTACAAGCCCTCGCGGCGCCTCGCCGGCCTTGCGCTGTGAGCAACATCAAAGCCTGCGCAACTTGGACGACTCTTTGTAACAGTCACAACTTAAAGGGTCCTGGCGACGCGGAAGCCGAGA
>JAWXBJ010000244.1:0-16235 GCA_034439955.1 Alphaproteobacteria bacterium | reverse complement strand
GGTCAAGGGTGCGCCGGGGCGCCAATCTGCTGGCCAGCGGCGCGCGGCCGGCGCCTGATGAGCGCGGCTGCCTGGAACAATCTCTCGTCCGCAGTGACGCAGACAAGCTGCTCTACAACTCCGAGATAGCCTGGAAATCAGACATGACCGAAGACGCCAAACCTCCGAATCCGGCCCCGAAGTCCAAGAAGTCGGAAACGCTGGAAGTCCGCCTCCCCTTCACGACCAAGCGGGCGTTTCTCGACGCCTGCCGCGAGGATGGAACGACGGCGAGCGAAGTGGTGCGGGGCTCGATCCACACCTATCTGGCCGGGCGGGCGCGTTTGATTCCAGGGCAGCCAAACCCTCAACCCGAAACAGGAAGGCTGCTGACCATGATTCCCAAAACCATGCGCAATACAAGATACCTCGCCGGCGCGGCCGGGGCCGTCGGGCTCGCTGTGCTGGTGGCGATGCCGAGCGCGGCGGGGCCGGATATCAAGGGCGCCTTTGAGCGCCTCGACATCGACAAGAACGGCGTGCTGTCCGCCGAGGAATTCGGCGGGCCGTTCGACAGAGCGAGCCATGTGGTGGTGATCGACAAGCGGGTGTCGCCATCGGCTGACGGGGCGGCAGCGGGCGTGGCGGCCGTGACGCCCGGCGTGTCGGAAAAGGCCGTCACATTCTGGCTGGGCGATGGCGGTGAGCCGGGAACGGCCGACGGCAAGCGGGTGGTGGTGGAACGCCGCGAGACGCGGATCGTCAAGGACGGCGCGGCCGGCCACGGGGATCCAAGAGAGATCGCCGCTGGGTTCCACAAGTCGGAGTTCGACCGCTTCGACGCCGACGGGGACGGAAAGGTCTCCTACGCCGAATACGAGGGCCGGCAGCGGCAGCAGCTGACGGCGGGCTTCGACATGCTCGACGCCGACAAGAACAGGTTCCTGACCGCGGCCGAGTACGCGAAGATCAGCGCGCCGGTTGTGATGGTGGTGGCGGACACGGACGGCAAGGAGCTGACGGAAGACATGAAGCCGATGATGTCGGCGGAGACGGTGACCGCGCAGTTCGTCAAGCTGGACAAGAATGGCGACGGCAGGCTGTCGCTGGAGGAATATCTGCCGCAGGGTTGAGGGGGATGGAGGGGATTTGACCCCTCCGTCTCGCCGCGTCCTTCGACGCGGGCCTTCGGCCCGGCTCAGGATGAGGCGCGGCGTCTACCTCCCCCGGCTTTGCCGGTGGAGGACTTGGCGCCGGCGGAGGATTGCTCAAGCTTAGGGAGACCGCTCCGTCAGGGCGCCGTGACAGACTTCGCCTCGGCCACCATCTCGACGGCGGCGTCGAGAGCGCGTGTGAGGGCCGGCACACAGCAGGCGTTGAGGAAGTGATCGCCGCCCTCGACGTTGATGAAAAGCGTAGGACCGCCCTTGCGGCCCTCCTCGGCCAGCCGCCTCGCGGCGGCGGGCGGCACGAAGGTGTCACGGTCGCCGTGCAGCACGATGACGGGAATGGTGAGGCTGGCGAGAGCCTCGCGCGCGGCCGGGAGCTGCCTGAGCTGGCCATTGACTTCGGAGACCGAATTCTTGAGGTCGCGCGGCAGCAGCGGACGGACCATGCCGCCAAGGCCCATGAGGTTGCTGGCCGTGCTGCCGCGCTCGCCGAAGAAGGCGCTCATCAGGATCAGCGCCTCGACCTTGTCGGGGTTGCGCGCCGCGATCAGGCTGGCGATGGGGGCGCCGTAGGACTGGCCGACGAGGATGACCTTCTGGCCTGGCTCGACCTCCAGCATCGCGGAAAGCGCGTCGGCCTGCTCATTGATGAGGCCGACGGCCTGCTTGGGCTCGCTCAGCGAGAAGCCCGGCCGGTCGGCGACGATCATCGTGTAGCGCTCGGGCAAGGCCGCAAGGGTCGGCGCCCAGTATTCCGACCAGGACGGCGTGCCCGTGACGATGACGACTTTCCATGGCGCGCTGCGCGGTGTGCGCAGGGCCGAGAGAGCCCAGGGATGGCCGCCGCCCGCCTGGAAGCTGACGCGGCTCATGGTCGTCGCCGGGAAATCCTCCGAGGTCGGGAAACGCTCCTCTCCGCCGGCGCAAGCGGACAAGGCCATGGTTGACGCGAGCGCGGCACATTGAGCCCAGCGCCGTCGCCTGCCTTGCGGGGGATGTCGGTCGTTCAACGGAATTGCTACCCGCTCCGGTTCTCGAACCCAGGGACGATCGGCCGCCTGCGAACGCTCTCGTGTCCGTTCAACATTAAACCAGTTTCGGGGTGGCGTCAGTCGGGAACGGATCACACTCCCGCGACCGGGCGCATTTTCCAGATCGGGGTGAAGAAGGCCATGCAGGCGATCATGATCAGCATGCCGATCGACGGCACGAGGATAACGAGGCGCGGTCCGGCCTGGTCGGCCACGACGCCCATGAGCGCCGCGCCGATCGGGGCGCCGGCCATGAAGCCGAGCTGGTAGATCGACAGGACGCGGGCGAGCAGCTGGGGCGGGGCGGCCGCCTGGACGATGCCGCGGCTCATCATGATCGAGATGCCGGCGGCGAGGCCCCAGATGAAGACCAGCGACAGGAAGGCCCAGTAGGGCGCGCCATTGACCAGGATGAGAATGCCCGCCGAGCCGATGAACTGCGCCGCCAGCAGGAGGCGCCCCGGGCGATTGAGCTTGCGGAAGCGCGATAGGGCGACCGAGGAACAGAAGGCGCCGGCCCAGAAGGTGACGAAGATGTTCCTGAGCCCGCCAGAATTATAGCCGTACACGTCGGCGTTGATGATCGGCAGAATGACCAGGAAACCGCCGATCACGAAGACGCCGACGCCGAACATCGAGATCACCATCGAGACGAGCACCGGGTCGCGGCGCACGCATTTCATGCCGTCCGCGATGTCGCCGAAGACCGCGCCGATGCCGCTGCGCCCGGTCTGGATCATCTGGCCGCGGTCGAGAAAGAAGGCGGCGAGCGCCCCGCACGCCACGATTGCGGCCTGGATGGCGAGCAGGGGCCACACATATTCGCCCGGCGTGTCCTCGGACATGCCCTGGAACATCGGCCAGTTGCGCATGTTGGACGCCTCGCCGCCAATGCCGAGGCCGACGATCTGCGCCGCGAACTGGGCGAGCGTGGCGAAGGCGACGCCCTGCTGCAGGGTGATCACCGAGCCTTTCTCGCGGCGCCGGGCGACGATCTCGTTGAGGATGGCGTCACGCGCGGGCATCATGAAGGCCCCGATCGTGCCAAGGGCGAGCGCGTAGGTCAGCATCATCCAGTATTCGAGCTGGCCGGCGTCGATCGCGAAGGCGAGGGCGGCGGCGGGCAGGGCGGCGACAAGATTGAAGACGATCAGCAGGGTGCGGCCGTCGGCGCGCTCCGCCATCACTCCGCCAAGCAGGATAAAGACGACGGAAGGCGCCGCCAGCGCCATCTGGGCGACGCCCAGAAGCGTGCCGGAAACCTCGAGGACGTTCTTCAGGAGATAGGGAAACAGCACCATCTGCATGCCGAATGCGGTGAACCACGCGATCTGGACCAGCAGGTAGGCCGGCAGCTCCTGCAGCACCCGCCGCCGCGCCGCGACGGCGATCCCCTCTCCGGCGACCCCCTCTCCGGCGACCCCCTCTCCTGCGATGATGGCGGAACCGACCCCGCTGACGGGCGAGTGGGCCCCCTCGGCGATTTCCTCGTCGAGCTTGTCGAGCGCGTTGTTCAAACAGGTCCCTCCGGCCCGGCGCACCATAACCGGATCAGGTCGATAGGGAAGCTTGCGGAGGTCATCCGGCGGTTGAACGCCATAGGCGCCCGCGCGGGTTTCAGGGCAGGATGGCGCCAGGCCAAGGCCGGGAGAAAAAAGATGCGGGGCGTGCGGACGATGGCGAGCTGGGTGCTCGCGCTGTTTCTGGGGGTGATGTTCCTCTGGATCGGCGACCAGACGCTGTTTCCGCCCTCGCCGGGCAAGAATGTCGTGTTCCCGCTGCTGTCGGAGTCCTCCGGCATCTATCTGTTCGAGCCGACGGGACGTTTCGTGGTGGGCGTGCTCGACATTCTGGCGGCCCTGCTCGTGCTGGCGCCGTGGACAAGGCGGGTGGGCGCGATCCTCGCCTTCCTGATCGCGGCAGGAGCTGTGGCGGCGCATGCGCTGTGGCTGGGCACGGCGATTCCGAGCGAATTCGGGTCGACGGAGACGGATGGCGGCCAGCTGTTCAACCTCGCGCTGGCGCTGCTGGCGGCGTCGCTGCTGCTGATCTTCGTGCATCCGGGGCGGGCAAAGGCGGCCGTCACGCACGGGCGTTAGGCGCGGGTTTCCCTCCAGCGAAGGGTCGGCAGAGATTGTGGCGCGCGTTGATTCCCGGCGACGCCCCTTGAGGATTGCTTAACCGGGAGATTCGATGCTGCGGCCTCATCCAGAGCATCAGGTTGCTCTAGCCTGGACAAAGCCGCCATGACGGACGTCTTGCAGAGCGCCGGGGACGTCGCCCGGCTTGACGCCGCGCCGGCAGCCGTGAGCGACGGGTTCGCCCGGCGGTCGCTGCTGAGGCGTCTGATGGACGTCGTGGCGCTGCCTTCCTCGCGCGGCAGCGTGCAGGACCGCGCCATCGCCGGCGACCTCCTGCTGGAAATCCTCATCGAGTCGGACGTCACGGCGCGCGAGCTGTGCGCCCGGCGACTGCGGGACATGTCCCAGGCCCCCAAGCGGCTGCTGCGTTTCCTGGCGCTGGACGCACCGCATGTCGCGCAGATCATCCTCGCCGAGAACAAGGCGTTCGACGAGGCCGACCTCACCTATGTCGTCGCCAATGGATCGACCGCCCATCGCGTCGCCGTAGCCGGCCGGCGCGATGTCGGCCCGGCGGTGTCTTCGGCCATCGCCGAGACCGGCGACCCGGTGGCGATGAAGTCGATGATGGAGAATGAATCGACCCGGCTCTCCGACCACGCGGTCGATGTCATTGTGGGGGCCTCGCGCAAGGCCCTCTACCTCGTGCCGCACCTCATCCAGCGCGAGGAGCTGCGGCCGGCGCATGCACTGGTGATGTTCTGGTGGGCGGCAGCCCCCGAGCGGCGACAAATACTGATGCGGTTCTCGGCCGACCGCATGCTGCTGATCGAGGGATGCGCCGATATCTTCCGTCTCGCCGCCGATGAGGGCTGGTCCGACCCGGTCGTGCGCAAGGCGCTGCAGGTGATCGAACGGCGCCAGCGCAATCGCGGCGCGCTCGCGAGGTCGGCGCATGAAAGCCTCGAGGCCGCCGTGACGCTGGCGAGCGCGACCGGCCTCAATCCCGAGCTGATGACGGAAATCGCGCATCTTTCGGGCGTGAAACCGCTCACGGCGGAGAAAATCTTCGCCGACCCGGGCGGCGAAGGTCTCGCCATCCTGTGCAAGGCGACCGGGCTGAGACGGCGTTACCTCAAGGAGTTGTGGCTGTCCCTGCGGCGCGAGGGCGCCGATGCCGACGCGAGTTTCGAGCGTGTCTCCGGCGTCTATGAATCGATCGCGGTCGCCAAGGCGCAGACGGTGCTGCGCTACTGGAACTGGTCGCTGAGCTCGGCCTTTACCCCGGATGCGCTCGAGGAGCGCGAATCGATCTTCGACGAAGCGGCGCGGCCGGACCTCACCGAATTGCGACCCTCGATGGCGCTCTACGGCCGGTAAGGTCAGGCTACGCCCATGAGGTCCGGACCCGGCTTCTGCGTGGCCCAGGAAGGTGTATGGTCGCCCTGTGAACCGGCAGACGACACGCCGGTCGAATGGGAGGGACTGAAATGAAGAAACCGCTTGCCGCTCTGATTCTCGGGCTGGCCGCGACGGCCCTGACGGCGGGCGCGGCGCTGGCGCAAGAGCCGGCGACACTGCGCGCGTCGCGCATCGGCGCCGCCGATCCGGCCAAGCTCGCGGAGTTCTATACGGCCGCGTATGGCTTTCAGGAGGTGCGCCGCATCAATGGCGACGGGTTTCTGGAGGTTATCATGCGCGCCAAGGACGCGCCCGCCGGGGCGGCCTCGCTGGTGATCATCACCAAGTCGGAAAACCTGCAGATGGGCGGCCTGGCCTATGTGATCCTGGGCGTGACCGACCTTGCCCGGTCGGTCGCCGCGACCGAGGCGGCTGGCGGAACCGTGTTTCGCAAACCCAAGGCGCCAACCGCGAGATACGTGATGATGAAGGATCCCGAGGGCAACCAGATCGAGCTGCTGCAGGCGAACTGAGGGGGCTTCCGGAGGCGCTCTTCGAGACGCCGCCTCGCGCGACGCCTCGGGGTAACCGGCTCTCCGGCGGGCAATCACTGCGAGCCTTAGCGTTGATGAATGGGTCCCGGCTCTGCGGCGCTTCGCGCCTGCGGCCGGGATGACATTCTGGTCCAGGTTCAATGCCCAAGTTCCAACGCGTCGCGCGGCATCCGCTTTTTCTGGTCTTTTCCCGGCGGGGCGATAGGTTCGCGCAGCCGGAGCGGAATCGCTCCCGTGATTCCATCGTGGAGGCTTTGGCTTCCGGCGATTTATCTGGCGCGCGGACCTCCAGCGGAGCGTAAAGCAATGATCTATCTGGCAGGGCTTTGCGCGGCGCTGGCGGCGCTCTGGTTCGCGCTCTCGGGCGAGGCGTCGATCCTGTCGCTGGCGTTCGGCGCCGTCTCGGTGCTTGCGGCCCTCGGATTGAGCGCCCGGCTGGAGATCATCGACCGCGACGCCTCGCCCTATCACCGGCTCCCTCAGCTGGGCGTCCATGCGCTCTGGATGCTGGGCGAGATCGCCAAGGCCAATGTCGCGGTGCTGGGGTCGATCCTCGGCGGCCGCCACGCGATCAGCCCGGGCATGGCCAGGGTCGAGGCGGTCGGACAGAGCGACCTTGCAAGGGCGCTGTTCGCCAATTCGATCACGCTGACGCCGGGCACGGTGACGGTCGACATCGACTGCGGCGTGCTGCTGGTGCATGCGCTGCAGGATGACGGCGCCCGGCCGGGCCGGTTCGCCGAAATGAACCGTCGCGCCGCGCGCGCCGCTGACGGCAGGGGCTGATCCGGTGCTCGCGGCGGCCGCAGCGGCCCTGATGGCGGCGATGGCGCTGATGCTGATCCGGGCGCTGCTCGGACCCTCGCCCTATGACCGCATGCTGGCGGCCAATTCGTTCGGGACCAAGACCGTGCTGTTCATCGGCCTGGCGGGGTTCCTGTTCGGACGGCCAGACTTTCTCGACCTCGCCATCGCCTATGCGCTGATCAATTTCGTCGCGACGATCGCGCTGATGAAGGTGGTGCGATACCGTTCCCTGCAGGCGTCGCTCTCCGTTCACCGGGGACCGGGGGAGGCGGGCGGTGGCTGAGGCGATCCACTGGACCGGAGGGACGCTGGCGCTGCTCGGCGCGCTGCTGACGGTGGCGGGGGCCGCAGGCGCGCTGCGGTTTCCGGACGTCTACACGCGCATTCACGCCGCGAGCCTCACCGATACCGGGGGCGCGACACTGATGATGCTCGGGCTCGGCCTGCTGGCCGGCCTCTCCCTGGTGACGCTGAAGCTCGCGCTGGCGTGGCTGTTCATCATGCTGACGAGTCCGACGGCCGCCCATGCCCTGGCCAACGCCGCCCATGGCTCGGGCCTGCGGCCGCAGATCGGCCTCTGGCGGATTGTGCCGGCGCAAGCGGAAGACGGGGATCAAACGGACGATGGGGATGGAGCGTGACAGGCATTGCCCCGCCTCTCGACGCCAACACGCTGCTGGGCTTCGGCCTGCTGACGATGCTGGTCGCGACCGTCGCCGCCATCGCGTTGTCGAGGCGGACCATGACGGCGATCCTGCTGATGAGCGTCTATTCCGCCGCCTCGACGATGTGGCTGCTGCTCATGGACGCGCCGGACGTCGCCTTCACCGAGGCGGTGGTGGGCGCCGGGGTATCGACTGTGGTGCTTCTCGGCGCCGTCCTCCTGACGCGCGGCGAGCGGGTTGCCAAAGCCGGCCGCTGGCGCGTGGCCGCCGCGGCCGCCGTGACGCTCGTTCTGGGCGGGCTGCTGGTCTACGCGGCCATCGATCTTCCGGCCCTGGGCGATCCGGCCTCGCCCGCCAACGCCCATGTCGGGCGCCTCTATCTGGAGGCGGCGGGGCGGGACACGGGCGCGGACAATGTCGTGACCGCCGTGCTGGCGAGCTATCGCGGCTTCGACACGCTGGGCGAGGCGAGCGTGATCTTCGCGGCGGGCGTCGGAGTGGCGCTGATGCTGGGATTCGGGACGCGCGCCACGCAGGACGATCCGCGCCGCAGCCGGGTTCGCGGGCTGGACGCGCTGCCGGAGAGCGATCACCACGTGGTGCTGAGGGTGGCGGCCAAGCTGCTCATTCCGGTCATCACGCTGTGCGCCTTCTACGTGCTGTTCCATGGCGAGACCGGCGCGGGCGGCGGGTTTCAGGCCGGCGTTGTCGCCGCTGTCGCCATCATCCTGCATGCTCTGGTGTTCGGCCTTGCGGACACGATGGTCGCCGTGCGGCCTGGCGCCGCGCGGGCGCTGGCGGCGCTGGGCGTGCTGGCCTATTGCGGGCTGGGCGTTGCGTCCATCGTCAATGGCGGAATGTTTCTCGACCATGATTTCCTGCTGCCGCCCGCCTTCCAGACGCGGCTGCAAACCTGGCTCGAAAGTGCCGGGATAAGCGGCGGAGCGCATGACTGGGGCCAGCATCTGGGGATGCTGGCGGTCGAAAGCGCTGTCTTCATCACGGTCGCCGGAACGATGGTGACCGTGTTCTACGGCTTCGCGGGACGCTTGCGAGACGCCGTTCCGGAGCCTGGCGCATGAGCGCGTCGTGGCTGCTGTCGCACTACACGCATCCCGTCGTCATCGTCCTGATGATGGGCGGGCTCTACATCGTGTTCACGAGCGGCAATCTCATCAAGAGAATGATCGGCCTCGCGATCTTCCAGACCTCCGCCGCGTTTCTCTTCATCGCGCTGGGGAAGGTCGGAGGCGGCACGGCGCCGATCACGATCGAGGCGACAAGCGAGGCCGGACAGGCGTTGGGACAGCGGCTCCCGCCTGGCTACGCTGCCCAGTTCGGGGTCGAGGGCGTCGTCTATTCCAATCCGCTTCCGCACGCCCTGATCCTGACGGCGATCGTGGTCGGCGTCTCGACGCTGGCAGTCGGGCTCGCCATCGCGGTGCGCATCCGCGAGGCGTATGGCGCGGTTGAGGCCGGCGAGATCGAGCGGCTGGATGCGGAAGCGGGGAGGGCGGAATGATCCCTTCGCGCTGCGCCCAGACCCCCACCCTCTGCACCCAGACCCCCTCGTTCTGCGCCCAGACCCCCTCCCTACCCTCCCCCTTGCAGGGGGAGGAGGCGCGTAACGCAGAGGTCGGCAAGCAGCGCATGATCTCCACGCCCTCCCTGTTTCAGGGGGAGGAGGCGCGCGCGTGAATCCCTTCACAGATTTTTTCGCGACGCCACAGCCGCTTGAGGCGCACGCGCCCGTGCTGATGGTTGTGGGACCGCTGGTCGCGGCGTGCGCGGCAGGCCTGTCTCCCAACGGGCGGTGGGCGTGGGTGATCTCTGTCGGCGGGGCGGTGTTCGCCGCCTGGATGGCGCTCGCGCTCGCCGGCAGCGTCGCCCGCGAGGGCGTCGTCACCTATGCGCTGGGCGGGTTCGCGCCGCCCATGGGGATCGCGTTCCGGATCGACGCGCTGGGGTCGATGTTCGCGCTGCTGGTTTCGGTCATGGGCGTGATGGCGGCGCTGGTTTCGGGACACAGTCTCAACGCGGAAATCCGCACCGACAAGCACACGCTGGTCCAGGCCGGGTTTCTCCTCTGCCTGTCGGGCCTGCTCGGGATAACCGCGACGGGAGACGCCTTCAACGCGTTCGTCTTCCTCGAAATTTCCTCGATTGCAAGCTATGCGCTGATCGCGACCGGCGCCGCGCGGGACCGGCGGGCCTTGCCGGCGGCTTTCAACTCGCTCGTCATGGGGACGATCGGCGCGACCTTCTTTGTCCTAGGCATCGGGTTTCTCTATGCCGCGACGGGCACGCTCAACATGGAAGACATGGCCGCCCGGCTCGCGACGCTGGAGACCAGCCGTGCGGCGCAGGCGGGGTTCGCGCTGGTGGTCGCGGGGCTCGGTTTGAAGGCGGCGATGTTTCCGCTCCACCTCTGGCTGCCGGGCGCCTACGCCCACGCGCCGACCGCAGCGGCGATCTTCCTGTCGGCGACTGCGACCAAGGCGGCAATCTACCTGCTGGCGCGGTTCGTGTTCGGGGTCTTCGGGACGGACATGGCGTTCACGGAGACTTTCCTGATCTGGGTCGCAGCGCCGCTGGCGACGGCGGCGGCCATCATCTGTTCGGCGCAGGCGATCCACCAGACCGAGCTGCGGCGCATCCTCGCCTACTCGTCGGTGGCGCAGACGGGCTATGTGTTGCTCGGGCTTGCGACTGGCAGGATTGCCGGGCTCTCGGCTGGGTTCTTTCACCTGTTCAACCATGCGCTGATGATCGCGGCGCTGTTCATGGCGGTCGGCGGGCTGGCGCGGCGCGGTTCCGGCCGGACGCTGTCGGATTTCGCCGGCGCCGGTCTCAGCGCGCCGTGGACCATGGCGGCGTTCGGGATCGCGACGCTCAGCCTGGCGGGCGCGCCGCTCACGGCCGGGCTGTTGTCGAAGTGGATGCTGGTCGAGGCGATGATCGCGCGCGGATGGATCTGGGCGGTCGTCGCGATCGCAATCGTTTCGCTGCTCACGATCATCTATGCCTGGCGGATGCTGGAGGCCGTCTTCTTCCGCGCCCGGCCGGAGGGCGCCGATGCGGTGAGGGAAGCGCCGCCGGGCGTGCTCGTCCCGCTCTGGGCGCTCGCCATCGCCAATGTCTGGTTCGGCATCGACGCCTCGCTTCCCGTCGGACTCGCCGAGGCAGGCGCCCGGGCCGTGACGGGCGCACCGCCATGACGCCGGGCGAATGGCTGATCGTCTTCGCGCTGGTCCTGCCGCTGGCTTCGGCGCTGGCCGCCCATGCGTTCGCGCGCGCGCCGGACGTGCGAGACACCGTGACGATCATGGCGGCGCTCGCCCTCACCGTGGTGGCTGGATCGCTGGTGCTGCGCACGGGAGCGGGGGCCGCTCCGGCGTTGACGCTGGCGGAGCCGCTGCCCGGCCTCGCGCTGGCGTTCCGGCTCGAACCGCTCGGCGCCCTGTTCGCGGCGATGGCGTCGGCGCTCTGGACGATCAACACGATGTTCTCGATCGGCTATCTGCGGGCGAAGGGGGATGGGAGGCAGACGCGCTTCTACATGTGCTTCGCCCTGTCGATGTTCGGGGTCATGGGCGTTGCGATGGCGGGAAATCTTTTCACGCTCTTCGTCTTCTACGAGGTGATCACGCTGGCCTCCTATCCGCTGGTGACGCATGCGGGAGACGCCGCCGCGCGGCGGGCGGGACGCATCTATCTGGGTCTGCTGATGGGGTCGTCGGTAATGCTTCTGCTGCCGGCGATCGTCGGCGTCTGGTTCATCGCCGGATCGACGGACTTCACGCAGGGCGGCCTGCTCGCCGGCAAGGCTGACGGGATGACAGCCAGCCTCCTGCTGGCGATGATCGTGTTCGGCGCGGCCAAGGCGGCGCTGATGCCTCTGCATGTCTGGCTGCCGGCGGCGATGGTCGCCCCGGCGCCGGTCTCGGCCCTGCTGCACGCCGTGGCGGTGGTGAAGGCCGGCGTCTTCACGCTGCTCAAGGCGTCGGCGTACATCTTCGGTCCGGAGCTGATCGCAACGGCGCCGGCGGCGCAGTGGCTGCTGTGGATCGCCTCCGCCTCGATCGTGATCGCGTCCCTGGTCGCCCTGACGCGGGACGACCTCAAGGCGCGGCTGGCGTGGTCGACGGTGGCGCAACTGTCCACCATCACATCGGGCGCGCTGATCGCGGTGGGGGCCGGGGTTGTGGGCGGCGGCCTCCACATGCTGACGCATGCCTTTGGCAAGATCACGCTCTTCATGTGCGCGGGGGCGATCTATGTCGCAACGGGCCTGACGAAGGTGAGCGAGATGCGGGGGCTGGGGCGCGAGGCGCCGCTTGTGTTCGCATGTTTCCTGGCCGCCTCTCTTTCGGTGATCGGCCTGCCGCCCTTCGGCGGGATGTGGTCGAAATTCCTGCTGATCACGGCGGCCTTCGGCGCCGGGCAGGCGTGGACGGCGTGGGCGATGATCGTCTCCTCGACCCTGAGCGTCGTCTACCTGCTGCCGGTGGCGATCCATGCACTTGCGCCGACGCCTCGCTCGGAAGCGGTCACGCGACCGACGGGGAGTGGATCTCCGGGGATCATGGTCGCCGCGCTGGTCCTCACCACGATCGGGAGCCTCGGATTGTTCTTTCTGGCGGACGCCGTCGCGACGTTTCTCGCGCCAGTCACGGGGGCCGCGCCATGAACGAAGAGGCCGACACAAAGCCGGCGGCCGGGCTGGGGGAGCCGGGCGAGCATCCCCTGTCGGTGCTTTTGTTCTCGTGGATGAGGTCGGCGCATTTCGACAGGCTTTTCCTCGCGATTGTCGCCGCCGCGTGCGCGGTGGCGTTCGCGCTGGAGTTCCTGACGCCGCGCCAGACCTACTCAACGCTTGAGAGCGTGCCTGGCTTCTTCGCCGGGTTCGGCTTCGCCGCCTTCGGCCTCGCGGCGCTCAGCGGATGGCCGCTGGGCCGGCTGATGCGGCGGCGGGAAGACTATTACGAGGACAAGAAAAGGGAGGGCGGGGATGACGATTGAGCGCCTCCTGGAAATCGCCGTCACGGTCAATCCGGGCTTCTACCTGATTGCGGCGGCAGCTCTCGCGGCAATGGCGCGCGGGAGCGCTGCGCGCGCGGTGGTGCTGATCGGGGCGCCGCTGCTGGCGCTGGGCGTGCTGCTCTATCCGCCGCTCTCGGGCGCCGAGGTGTCGCGCAGCAGCTTTCTGGGGTTCGAGCTGGCGCTCTACCGGCCCGACAGCCTGTCGCTGGTGTTCGGGCTGGGCTTCGTGCTGGCCGCCCTGCTGTGCGGGATCTATTCGCTGCACCGCGAGGATCGCGTGCAGGACGCGGCGGGGCTCGTGCTTGCAGGGGCGGCGCTGGCGGCGGCGTTCGTCGGCGATCTCGTCAGCCTGGTGGTGTTCTGGGAGATTGTGGGCCTCGGCTCGGCCTTGCTGGTGTTCGCGGGACGGGGAACGGCCGAGGGCAGGGGCGCTGGCGCGGCGGGCATGCGGTATCTCGTGATGCAGATGGTCTCGGGCCTCCTGCTGATGGCGGGGGTCGCCATGTATGGCGTCCATGCCGGGACGTTTCTCCTCGCAGAGCTGGGCCCGCTGCGCGAGGGCGTTCTGGTGGGCGTGTTCGACATCAGGGCGCCGGGGGCGCTGGCGATCCTCGCGGGCGTCGGCATCAAGGCGGCGTTTCCGCTGGTCCACAACTGGACGACCGACGCCTATTCCAGCGCCTCCGAGACCGGGAGCGTGATTGTTTCAGCCTATACCGCGACGCTTGCCGTCTATGTGCTGGCGCGGGGCTTCGCCGGCCTCGAATGGCTGATCTGGATCGGCGCGGCGATGGCGGCCTTTCCGGTTTTCTTCGCGGTCATGGAAAACGACCTGCGCAAGGTGCTGGCGTATTCGAGCGTCAACCAGATCGGCTTCATGGTGTGCGCGGTGGGGATCGGCACGCCGCTGGCGCTCAATGGAGCGGCCGCGCACGCCGTCGCGCACATCGTCTTCAAGGGGCTGCTGTTCATGTCGATGGGCGCCGTCCTTCTGCGGCTGGGGACGACGCGGGCGACGGAGCTGGGCGGGCTGCACCGCACCATGCCCTACACGACGCTGTTCTGCCTGGTCGGAGCGGCGTCGATCTCGGCGTTTCCGCTATTCGCCGGGTTCGCGTCGAAATCGATGATCCTGTCGGCGACGCATGCAGGGCCGGATCTCTACGGCGTCTGGCTTGTGCTGCTGTTCGCCTCGGCCGGCGTGCTCGAACACTCGGGAATCAAGATTCCCTACTTCGCGTTCTTCAGCCGCGACAGCGGCAAAAGACCGGCCGAGGCGCCGTTCAACATGCTGCTGGCGATGGGGCTGGCCGCCGCGCTGTGCCTTGCGATCGGACTCAGTCCGGGATGGTTCTACGAGCTGATGCCGTATCAGGACCGGGCGCGCGAATATCTCGCCCTCGATCTGTTCACTCCGGCGCACATCCTCCAGCAATTGCAGGTTCTGCTGTTCGCGGTTCTGGCCTTCCTGCTGCTGAAGCGCTTCCGGCTGCATCCGCCGCCGCAGGAGGGCGTCATTCTCGACGCCGAATGGCTCTGGCGGAAAGCAGCGCCAGTTGTGCTGCGCCGGGCGACGCCGGCGGTGGTTGTCGTGTCTCGCCATGCAAGCGAAGCGGGTGCGCGCCTGAGTGCGCGGGTGTTGGGCGGGGCAAGGCAGGTTCTGGCGCCGTCCGGGGCAGTCAGCCGGAACTTTCCGCTTGCCGCCGGCGCCGTCTGGACCGCGTGTTTACTGGCCTTTGTTGTTTTCGTCGTGATGTTCGACCCGTTGTGAACAGCATTCGGAACCGGGCGTCTTGCATAACCGCCTGATCCTATTTACTGATTCTGTTCGTTGTCAGAGTATCTGAACTATTGACGGTGCGGATACCGGTCCAAAGCATGATCGTTGTCTCCTGGAATCACCAAGAGCGTGAGTCGCGCTCTACGATCCAGATGAGAGTCGGATTCACGCTTCAGGTTCAAGCGCTGTACGCTTCGTTCTGGAATGATCCAGCTCTCGCGCAAGTATGGAAACACTGATCCCATGGAGCGACGCTCACAACGCTACGTATCTTATCGAGATGGTGTCGGACATTGTATCGGCCTATGTGGCGCACAATCCTGTTCCCGTCGCGGACCTGCCGAGGCTGATCGAACGGGTCCACAGCACTCTGGTCGAGATCGATTCGGCGGGAAGCGTCGAGGAGAAGCCGGAGCTGAAGCCGGCGGTGGCGATCCGCAAGTCGGTCACCGACGATCACATCGTCTGCCTGGAAGACGGCAAGAAGTTCAAGTCGCTGAAGCGCCACCTGCGGACGCGCTATGACATGTCGCCGGAGGAATACCGCGAGAAGTGGGGTCTGCCGCAGGATTATCCGATGGTCGCGCCCAACTACGCCAAGCAGCGCTCCGAACTCGCCCGCAAGATGGGCCTTGGACAGACCAAGAAATAGGTCCGGCAATATCCGCGCCGCGCCGCAACCGGGGCGCTGGAGCAACCTTCGGTCGATCTGGACGCCAGACAGGTTGCTCTAGATTTTTGAGATGGAGCGCCTTTCTGCGGTCTAGGGGATTCGCCTTTGCGCTTGAGTCCCGGCGCCGTTCCATGGTTCCCGGATAGCGCCTTTGGCGCTTCCGGGGTGACAGCGGGAGAGCCAGTCTTTCATTCCGTTGGTATCAGGTTGATCGAAGGATGCGTATCTGCATGGCCCCAGAAGGAAGGCGCCAGTTGAATCGGCTCCGAAACCACCCGCATGCGAGTATTGTCGTGACGCCGCAAGAATTCGCGTTGGCGACTCTTGCCAGATTCCAGTCGTTTGCGCACGATCAGGTCATGGTGATGCGAATCACCTGACCGCTCCTGGCGGTCCTTCCACACCCATGGAGCAATCTTCCAAGTTCCAAAATTCCGGGGACGGTCGGGCTGGCCGGTTCCGGAATGCTCCAGGGATTCCCGCCGACGCCGCACACGCGGCCAGGCATTTGGATGCGAGACGGATTCACGGGATGACATCGCTCCGGCGATCTTATCCCTGCCGATCCGGCTCCAGGGGGCTGGACGATGATGTTTCAAACCGGGCCGGGCCTCAGGGGCCAGGCGATCGTGTATCAGTGCTGGCAGGCCCGCCTCTACGGCCGCGCCTTCATAGGCCGCGACGATCTCGACCTTTCCAGAATGATGTGCGAACTCGCCCATGTCAGCGTGCTGGCGCGCGAGGGCGGCGGTTTCAGGTTTCGCCTCGCGGGCACAGCCCTGCGGCACGCCTTCGGCCGCGAGGCGCGTGGCCTGCTGGTCGAGGACATCGACGCCTGTCTCGGCCGGGTGGCCTGGAGCGACGGCGTGCGACGCGCCATTTCACAAACGCTCCCGGTGATCGGCAATACGCGACTGGAAGACGGTTCGGCGCATTTCTGGATGCGGCTGCCGATGTCGGCCTCAGGGGACGAACCCGACCTTGTGCTGTGCCATGA
Organism: Alphaproteobacteria bacterium; assembly: GCA_034439955.1. Taxonomy (GTDB): domain Bacteria; phylum Pseudomonadota; class Alphaproteobacteria; order Caulobacterales; family Hyphomonadaceae; genus UBA7672. Next base: position 55 of record JAWXBJ010000244.1, on the reverse strand, counting down.
CCGCATCCTGCCGCTGGAGGCGCTGGCCGATCCCGACCGGGCGGCGCGCGCCGCC
>JAWXBJ010000243.1:0-3330 GCA_034439955.1 Alphaproteobacteria bacterium | reverse complement strand
GCGCTGGGTCCGCCCCCGCCGCCGTCTTCCTCGGGCCGCGCAATCCGGTCGCCGCCGCTGTACTTCTTGTTGCCTGGCAGCACATACTCGCGCTTGCCGCCCTGCGCGCCCCGACGCAACACAGGCTCGTGAACACCCTCCCCCGGGACCGTCACGTCGCCGCCCTTGTCGATGTCCTTGATCGACCGCTTGGCCGAAGCCTCCCGCACGGCGCGGCGCACCAGTGCGCGGGCGCGCCGGATGAACCGCTGGCGGTTGGCCAGCGACTTCCCTCCAGAATCCCGACGGCGGTCAATGATATGCATGGCGTCTCAGCCTAGGCGGGTTCGGGCAAGGCGCCAATTCCCGGCAGCGGCGGCAGGCGGTCGCCCGGGAACAGGTCAGGATGACTGTTTCGCCCTCATATACCACTCAACCAGCCGGCGAACCTGACGCTCGGTATAGCCGCGCTCCACCATCCGCTGGACAAACTCGTCGTGTTTCTTTTCGCTCTCCGAGTCCTTCTTGGACCCGAACGAAATCACCGGGAGCAAATCCTCGACCTGGCTGAACATGCGTCGCTCGATCACCTCGCGGATTTTCTCGTAGCTGGTCCAGGAGGGATTGCGGCCCTTGTTGTTGGCCCGGGCCCGGAGGGTGAACTTCACGACCTCGTTACGGAAATCCTTCGGGTTGGCGATGCCGGCGGCTTTCTCGATCTTCGACAGCTCCTGATTGAGCAGCTCGCGATCCAGCATCTGCCCGGTGTCGGGATCCTTGAAGTCCTGATCTTCGATCCAGGCGTCTGCATAATCGACATAGCGGTCGAACAGGTTCTGACCGTAGTCGTGATAGCTTTCGAGATAGGCTTTCTGGATTTCGTGGCCGATGAATTCCGCATAGCGCGGCGCAAGGTCGGCCTTGATGAACTCCAGATACGAGCCTTCTGTGTCGTCCGGAAACTGCTCGCGCTTGATCGCCTGCTCCAGCACATACATCAGGTGGACCGGATCGGCGGCCACCTCCTCGGTGTCGTGATTGAATGTCGCCGACAGCGCCTTGAAGGCGAAGCGCGTCGAGATGCCGTCCATCCCCTCATCCACGCCCGCCGCGTCGCGATATTCCTGCAGCGTCCGCGCCTTGGGATCGACCTCCTTGAGGCTCTCGCCGTCATAGACGCGCATCTTCGCATAGAGATTGGAGTTCTCGTGCTTCTTGAGGCGCGACAGCACGGAAAACCGCGCCAGCATTTCCAGCGTTCCCGGCGCCAGGGGAGCGCTCGCCAGTTCGGACGTCCGCACCAGTTTTTCGTAAATCCTGGTCTCCTCCGTCACCCGAAGCGCATAGGGCACCTTGATGACGTAGATGCGGTCGATGAAGGCCTCGTTGGTCTTGTTGTTCTTGAAGGTTCTCCATTCCGACTCGTTGGAGTGCGCCATCACGATTCCCGTGAACGGGATGGAACCGATATTCTCGGACCCCGCGTAATTGCCCTCCTGCGTCGCGGTCAGCAGCGGGTGCAGCATCTTGATCGGCGCCTTGAACATCTCGACGAATTCGAGGACGCCCTGGTTCGCCCGGTTGAGACCGCCCGAATAGGAATAGGAGTCCGGGTCAGACTGCGAGTGCATTTCAAGCTTGCGGATATCTACCTTGCCCACCAGCGAGGAGACATCCTGATTGTTCTCGTCGCCGGGTTCGGTCTTGGCGATGGCCACCTGACGCAACCGCGAAGGTTTCACCTTCGCGACCCGGAAGCGCGTGATGTCGCCACCGAACTCATCGAGCCGCTTCAGCGCCCACGGGCTCATCAGGCCCGACAGGCGCCGGCGCGGAATGTTGTAGTCGCTCAGCAACTGGTCGCCCTGCGTGTCCGGATCGAACAGCGACAGCGGGCTTTCGAACACCGGCGAGAGATCGTCGCCCGCCTTCAGCACATAGATGGCCTGGTCTTCCATCAGCGCCTTGATTCGTTCCGCGAGGGACGATTTGCCGCCGCCGACCGGCCCGAGAAGGTAGAGAATCTGCTTGCGCTCTTCCAGACCCTGCGCGCCTTGACGGAAGAAGGCGACAATCCGCTCGATTGTCTCCTCCATCCCGTAGAATTCGGCGAAGGCTGGATAGACGCGCATCGTGCGGTTCGAGAATATCCGGCCGAGCCGCCCATCCCGGGACGTGTCGATCATCTGCGGCTCGCCGATCGCGGCCAGCAGTCGCTCGTGCGGACTTGCATACATCAGCGGATCGGTCCGGCACCCTTCGAGATACTCCGCCACCGTCAGCAGCGTCTCGCGGCGCGACTCGAAGGCCTTGGTGTAGCTGTCGAAAAGGTCTCGCGACATCGTAGCTCCCTGGGCAAGAGGCTCGTCACGTCGGCTTCGCAGGCGAGCCGCTCTGTCCCCAACATGCACCGTCGGCTGGCATGAGCGCCATGCCCGCGCGTAGGACGCGGCGACACTCGGCCGAGTGGTGCGGTGAGGAACTCTCCTTTCAGATGTCGGCGCTAGAGCGACAAATGGAAGAGGGCGACTGCTCTCAAACTTCCCCGACGCGTGAATCAGATAATAGTAGATCGGCCGCCTTGGCTCCACCTCTCTCGGTCAATTAACTGCAGACGCGCGTATCACTTCGACCTCGTGGCTCCTGAGTCACACTCATGTGCCCGTTCAGGTCGCCTCCGCGTCGCGACTGAGCAGGCGCATAAACGCCGTCTCGTCCCGCGTGAGTCCGTCGCGGAGCGGCCCGCTGAAAAGCGGAGTGGGATCGAATGTTACGTCCACGAATTTCGCCTGGACCAGTGGATGAACATAGCTCTGTCGCGCGACCGTCGGGGTGTTCGCCAGAAACTCCGAGCTGGCGCGGATAGCGTCCTTCAGCGACCGACCCCTTTGGCGCTCGTCCAGGTCGCGGATTTCCCTCATCGCGCCCGCCGTCAGGGAGCTTGCCCGGAAATTCCTGAAATCGCGCGCGCTTGTGGTCCCGCCAAAATGAGAGCGCAGAGCGGCATTGACATCGTCGGCAGTCAGCCGGCGCGCTTCGCCGTCCGGCACTCCAGCGGAACAGCAGATCTCCCGGTTGCGCGCGGAGCGCAGCGACCGTCCGCGCCAGCGGCGGATCCTCGAATGACCAAGGCGAAGTCAAACGCTGAAGGCTCTTTCAGGAGCGCTCAGCATGCCGAATCCCTAGAGGCTGATGCGATCGACCTGATTGAGATTGACCGTTGAATCAGTCTCTACACCTATAAATCTAGAGCAATTTTCTTCGATCGATCGGGATCGGCGCGATCCAGATCGACCGAAGGTTGCTCTAAACCGTCATGTGGCCCAGAAGCTCGTTCTTGCGGGCGACCAT
>JAWXBJ010000242.1:0-10413 GCA_034439955.1 Alphaproteobacteria bacterium | reverse complement strand
GCCAGCGGACTCCGGCCGTCACGGCGTGTTCGCTGAACGAGCCCGTATAGGGACCGTCAACACCCGCATTGAAGTTGAGGTCGTCGGCGCCTGTATAGGTGTAGCCGATATCCGCAGTCAGCCGCTCGGACAGCTTGAAGCCAAGACCGGCGAGGGCGTTGTAAGCCCAGGTCGTGTCGCTGTCGTCGAAGCCGTTCGCTGGCTGTCCCGTTCCGGAGAAGTAGAGCGAAGCGGCGCGAACGTCCGCCCGGATCGCTCCTGCGCCAACGCCAAGATATGGCATGACGGTTCCGCCGCGGTTGAAATCCTTGATCGCGTTTACCATCAGCGTGGTCGAACGGACGCTGCCCTTGCCATCCGGCCCGACGCGGCCAGCAGGTCGGGCGCCGATGAAGGCATCCCTGATGTCCAGGCCGATATTGGCATAGTTCACATCGGTCTGCAGACGAATGCCGTTGGTGAAGCCGTAGCCGAGACCTACCCCGTAGGTAGCATCCGCGTTCATCGAGCCACGATCGTCCAAGGAGCCATTAACGTTTCGCGGTGCATCAATATCGACGATGCCTTCGACGACAACGCCCAGCCTCGCCGCACCATACCATCCTTCTTGAGCATGCGCAGTTGCACCGACCGACACGAGTGTGGCGGCCGCCGTAGCGCACAAAAGTGCTTTTTTCATACCGTTCCCCTTTGCAAAGGTTCCCCGGCGCCATCTTTGGACGCCGGAAGTTAAACGCGGTCGCCCCGCATTCCGATCCCCGCGTACACGCTTTTTTTCTGATTGGCGATACACGTGGCATTGGACTCAGGCTTGCGCGCGGTTTTTATTGTTCGCATCACACGATCCGAAACATTGTGTCTGAACCGTCATGTAAGGCATGAGATGACCTAGGTCGATTCTGGGCTACAACCTGTCGTTTTCTGGAGTTTTTGGGATCGAGCTACACGACGCGAGCGGCTGTGTGTTTTATGCCACCGACGCCTACATCGATTTTTCGAGTTCCATACTTCAGATCGGAGTGCTCAGCCCTCGCGACGGTCTGCTGAAATGGCGCAGAGCAAAAAGCCCAGCGCTTCTGCAGACGCGTACTTCCGAGTTCAGCGCCTCAACCGAACTCCGAGTGTCGCATTCAGCGGTTCGCCCGGAAAGTAACGATCGGCGCTCTGAGCGAAGTCGGCGCGATCGGCGTAGCGCTCATCCGCCAGGTTGCGAACTACCAGAAACGCTTCCATCCCCTCGCTGAAGCGCCAGGCGCCGCGCAAGTGCGCAACTATGTGACCGTCATAGCGGGCGGTGTTGGCGGCGTTGGTGAAGTATTCCCCGACATACTCGGCGGAGGCAGACAAGGAGACACGCTCATTTTCCCAGCCCAGTCCGAAATCCGCCAGCCATTCGGGAGCGGTGTCAATCCGGGCGCCGTCGACAATGTCCTCGGCGTTGGCGACGACATTGCGGTTGAATGCGTAAGTTTGATCCGACCAGGCGACATTCACGTTCCAAACGACGCGACCGCCAAGGGCCGGTCCAAGTTCGCCGTCGAGCGCGACTTCGACGCCGACATGATCGGTCTTGCCATTCGGCACATTGAGGCCGTCCGAATCGCGAAAAAAGAAGTTATCCTTCTTCATCGCATAGGCGGCCACATCAAAATGGGCGGGGCCGATTTCGCCGCGCGCGCCGACTTCGAATGAATCCAGGGTCTCAACATCAAGCTGTTCGATGATCTGAAGATTCTGCAGGCGATATTGGTCCGACGCCTGAGGCGCTCGTTCGCCGCGCGCGTAGTTCGCGTAAAGGCTGCCCCAGCCCAAGCCAGAATACAGGATGCCCACTTTTGGGGTGAACAGGTTGAATTCGTCAGTGCGGCTGGGTGCGACGCGAAACCGGCCTGTCGTACCGGGCGCCTTGTTCGTCACATAGTCATAGGCATTGTTCTCTGCCCGGACGCCGGCCAACAGGCTCCAGTCGGTTGCGAAGTCCCAATCGAGTTCGCCATAGAGGCCGATCATCCACGTTTCGACGTCATAGTCATAGTGAATTCCTTTGGGAAACGGCCCAAAAGTAGCGCGAGATTGAATCTCCTTCAGATAGCCGTCGGCGTACTGGATGTCCGCGCCAATCGACCAGCGAACGGCCTCGGGCCCAAACGAATACCGGGCCATAACGCCCAGCGAGTCATGACCGTTCTTCTCGGTGCTCTGGTCCGGAAGGAAATGCTGGATGAAAATCATGCGCTGAGTGATCGCGAACGGCGTGATCGTCAGACGATCCGTGTCGTTGATCGACTGTTCGAAGCGCAAATTGGCCCGGGCGGCCCAGGCGTCGCGATAGGCTTCGGGGTTGGCATTCGTCTTTGCGAAGTCCTCGTCCTCGTATGCATCGCGCCCCTGCAGAAAGCCGGCGGTTTCCTGGTTCAGATTGATCGCAGTCAGGCTTGCAACGGCTTTCCAGTCATCGCCCCTGAACATCGAGCGGATGGTCAGCTTCTGCTGGTCCACGCCCGACGCATCGCGCCATCCGCCATCGTCCATGACTGAGAGCGCCGCGAAATGATCGACACCGCCGACCGAGAAGTTCGCAGTTGAGTCAGCCCGATAACGCTGCAGTGTGTTGGCGCTGACGGTGAAGGTGGAGGCAGCGCGAGCGTCGGGCTCGGGTGCGATGACGTTGAGCAGCCCGTGCACGGCATTGGTTCCGTATCGCACGGAAGCTGGACCCCGAACGATCTCGATCGCTTCGGCGGTCTCATGATGAAGTTCGAACAGCGCGTTCACGTTGCCAAACGCTGGGGCCCTGATGGGAACGCCGTTCTCGAGGATCAGGAAAGATCCCTGACCCGCTCCCGCCGGGAGGACCGGCGAACGGATGGCAATCAACAGCTCCTGTCCTGAATTCATCTGGACATTGACCCCCGGAACCATGTTGAGCACCTCCGCCGGGTGGTTGGCGTAAACGGCGGCGATGTCCTCCGTGCCTATGACGGAATAAGATCCCGGATCGCCGACGAGGCGGTCGCCATATACGAGAATCACGTCGCTTACCGGCGACAAAGGAGCGGATACCGGCCGCGGCAGGGACGGTTGCTGCGCAAAGGCGGGCGTGGCCCAGCCTGTCGCAACCGTCAGGGCCATCCAACGGATCGCCGTAAATTTTCCTTGCACGCTACTCTCCCGGGGCCGTCTCTGTTCTTCGTGCTGTTCGAACGCCCCACTAAACCGTTCTGTTCGCGGACGCCACGGGGTTCAACAACCGGTTGACAGAAGCAAGCTTACCCGGGCGCCCTTCGTCGCGGAGCGCCCCCTGTGGGCGCAGGGGAGCTGGCATCATCCCTTGACCTAGATTCCGAATAGACTTTGAGGCAGGGATCCCACGACAGCGGCGGCCATGACCGTGGCGAGGGTCCCGGCCCATAAGGTTTTCCAGGAGAGCGAGATAAAGTCCGCTCGTCTTTCGGGGCACATGATCGAGAGTCCGCCGATCAGAATGCCGATCGAACCGAAGTTTGCGAAGCCGCAGATCGCGTAAGTGGTGATGAGGCGGGTCCGGTCGGTGATTTCGGCCTGCGGAGCGCGAGCAAGGTCGAGGAACGCAACGAACTCTGTCAGCACCGTCTTCACGCCCATGAACTGGCCGGACTTTGCGGCCTCCTCGATGGGCACTCCCGCCATGTACATCAGCGGAGCGAATATCCAGCCAAGGATACGCTGCAAGCTGAGCGCCCCGCCCGCCACATCGGGAAATGCGCCAAGGATGGCGTTGACGATGTAGAGCAGCGCCAGCGTCGCGATCAGCATCGTGGCGATGTTCCAGATAACGGCGAGGCCATCCGTGGCACCGGCAGCGAGAGCGTCCATCGTCGAATGGTATTTGAAGTCCGGCTCATGCACGCGGTCGTGGCTCGCGACTGTCTCCGGCACCATGACCAGGGCCAGCGCCACCGCGGCGGGAGTTGCGATCAGCGAGACGGTGATCAGGTGTGCCAGAGCGTCAGGCATGACCGGTCGCAGGAACTGCGTGTAAAGAACCAGCACCGATCCGGCGATGGTGGCGAAGCCTGTGACCATAACGATGAAGATCTCAGCGCGGCTCATGCCCTTCAGGTAGGGCTTGATGAGCAACGGCGCTTCGGTCTGACCCATGAAGATGTTGGCGGCGACGGAGAGGCTGGTTGCGCCTCCGAGGCCCATGGTGCGCTGGAAGAAAAACGCGAAGCCCCGGGTGATCGCCTTGAGGATACCCCAGTGCCAGAGGATGGCCGACAGCGATCCGATGGTGATAATCAGCGGCAAGAGCTGGAAGATGAAGATAGGTCCCGGCTGACCGGTGAAGGCTTCCCAGGCGGGCTGGTCGCCTACAAGTCCCCCGAACACGAACCGCGTGCCCTCGCGCGTCGCCGCGACCAGCACATCGAGGGCGGCGTTGAGGTTGAAGAGAGCGTCGCGAACGATCGGCACGCCAAAAAGCAGCAGCGTGAGAACGTACTGCATGACGATCGCGCCAAGCACGATCTTCCACGGAAAACGCCGACGATTCTCCGACAGAATCCAGGCGATCAGGACAATGAAGAACACACCGCCAACGGCGCGGGCGTTATCCCACCCCCAGTCCGTTTCACCCGCCATCCGCCCCGCCTGACCTTTCCGTCGTCATCGACCTTGCATCTCGTCCGCAAGGACCGTCGCGCCATAGACTTTCCGCAGCCCCTCAAGAAGCATCGGGCTGGCGACCGACACCGTGCGGTTGAGCGCGGGATCGAAGCCGTAGGCGCCCCCCAGCGAATGGATGTTTCCGTCGAAGACCAGGCCAACGATCCGGCCCTGCCTGTCCAGCAAAGGCGATCCGGAATTGCCGCCAATGATGTCGTTCGAGCTAACCAGGTTCATCGGCAGGTCGGGATCGATGCGGGACGCGGCGGTGGACCATTTCGAGGCGACCGTGAATGGCCATGCGCCGGTGGCGCGCTTCCACAGTCCGCGCGCATAGGTGAATGGTCCGACCGGACCCAACACGGGGTCAGTCCAGCCCTGCACCGTGCCGTACGACAGACGCAGGGTGAAGGTGGCGTCGGGGGCGATCGCGTCGCCCAACACAGCGAATCGGAGGCCCGCCACTTTTTCGGAAGCGATCGAGAGTGGGCCGGACACGCTGGTCTCGTACGCTTCGCGAGCCTTGCGAGCGGCGGCGTCGATGAGGCGGTAAAGCGCGATGGCGGGGTCGTTCGAGGCGGCCGTCTCGCCGGAATTTTCCCACAGGCGCTTGCGGTATGCAGGATCGTCAAGCCGAGTCGCGACGACCAGCTCGCGCGCAATCTCGGCGGCGGCGCGTGGGCCAAAGAGAGCGGCGACAGCGGGATGGTCGGCGCCGAGATACTCACGCGTCTTCAACAGCCAGAATTCGATCTGGAGCTGTTCGAGCGTGGGATGAACGGGCGATTCGGCAAGGAGTGTACGTTCGAGAGTGGCGAGCCTGGACGGGCCATACTCCGTCAGCCGCTCGGCGTCGGGCTTGTCGCGTTCAGCGGCGGCGCGAACGAGGGCGCGGGCGTCGGCCAGCAAGACGGAACCTGCGCCGAGGCGGACTTCCAGCATCTGGTAGCCCAGAAACGCCGATTTCTGGGCGGGGATCACTTTTTCAATGTCGGCGAAAGGGTTTCCGAACCTGGCGCGCAAAGCCGAATCCGAGGCAAGGGCCTCGCGGAGTTTCTTCTCCTCTGCGACCTTCAGCCCAAAGAATGCCGGTTCAACGAGGGCGCCTCGCTGTCCCTTGATCACCTTAACCGTGTTCTCGACACCAAAGAGCGCCTCCTCGGCCTGTCGAGCCTCTTCCTCTCCCTTGCCGGCTTGCGTCAATAGCGAGCCGCGCAGTTGAGAGGCGTACTCAATGCGCCAGGGCAGGAAGTGGTCGCGCTGGAATTCAAGCTGCGCGACCGTCAGAAGCCGCTCGGTCCATCCAGGATGTCCGGAAGTGAAGACAAGCTCGCCTGTGGCGGCACCATCGGGATCAATCGCCAACGGCACCTTGAATTCGGCCGGCTCGCCATTGCGGTAGAGCCGCACCAGCGAAATGTCAAAGGCGTAACGTGGAAAGTTGAAGTTGTCAGGATCGCCTCCGAAGAAGGCCGCCTGCCTCTCCGGTGCGAAAGCCAAGCGCACGTCCTGATAGCGGTCGTAAACGTAAAGATTGTACTGACCGCCCCGGTGCAGGCTGACGACTTCGCAGCGTTTCTTGCGGTTCTCGCCACAGGTTTCCTTCTCGATCGCGGCCAGCAAGGCGCCGCGCCGGCCGGCAATTTCAGCGGCGGGGACGCCTCTAGTCGCATCCTTTACGCGCTTTGTGACGTCGGACACTGACTGAAGTATCGACGCCTCGGCCCCGGGACACACCCTTTCCTCGCGAAGGTCGGCCGATAGAAACCCGTTTGAGAGCAGATCGTTCGAAGGACTCGACAGGGCCTCGGCACAGTCGCTGATGCAATGGTGGTTGGTGAGGACAAGTCCGGTTTTGGAGACAACCGCCCCCGAGCAGCCGCCATCGAGGCGCACCGACGCTTTCTGTACCCTGTCGAGCCAGGCCTTGTCTGGTGCCCAGCCATGGACCGCCTTCACCTTGGCGGCTGGAAAATTGTCGATCGTCCACATTCCCTCGTCGGCAAGAGCGGCGGGAGCGATCCAGACAAGCGCCGCCAGCACGATATTCCAACGCATCGCATCCTCGACTTTCTTGTGTCCGCGACCAGCCTAGCAGGCGACCGGTCTCGCTCAAGCGCCGAGTAAAGGAAAGAGCCGACCCTCCGACGGCCCCCGCCGCCCAACAAAAGTACATGGTCGCCGCGGCGAATGGTCGGAACGTATCAATACCAAGCCCGTTGTAGGGACAGAACAGCCAGCTATGGCTTTAAATGATGGAGAGCGTGATGCTCCGTAGTATTCTGCTTGCCTCCTGCGCATCGGGGCTGGCCGCATGCACCCAGATGAAGACAGCCGCCACGCCTGCGCCGTCAAGCGCTGCTCGCCTGGAAGGCAACAAGCAGGTAATGGCTGAAACAAACAGCCTCAACCACCTCACCCGCATCGCAATTGACGCTAACACCCTCTATGACGAGGCTTCTGCCGAGGCGGATGACGCACAACTGAAAATCGAATTGAAGGCCCTTGCCGCGCAGCGGAAGTCTTTTGCGCAGAAACTCCAGACGCGTGTCGCGGCTCTAGGCGGGACCCCTTCCGAAAACGGCGAGCCTGTCGGGACGGTTCACCGCAGCTTCACCGCGCTCCGCGGTTTGGTCGAGAATGATTCCGTAGCGGCGGCGGGCGAAGTCTACCGCGGCGAAAGCTACATGATCGACGAACTCGGCAAGACTCTTGAGGCCAGCCTCACGCCCATCAGCAAGCAGCTGGTCGAGGCGGAACTGGCAAACGTCAAGACAGGCCGCAACCGCGTGGAAGCCATGCAGGCGAGTATCCAGGGTCGCCTGAAAACCGAAGACTCCAAGGAGGACGCCGCTGAAGATGCGGCCGAGAAAACCAAGGGCGACGCCGAATAAACCCTTCCTGTAAAGTGTCCTCCCGTGACCTTCAGCCCGGACCGTTGGTCCGGGCTGTGTTCTCCTGGGCGAACAGCGACGCCTGCGCACATCGGGATTCAATTGTCGCGGGTCAGACGATCACCCGCATACCGAGGTTCGGGCTGGAGAACCTGTGATGGACGCCAGCCGCTACCAGGTCATCCCCTTCTCCTTGTTCAGATAGATTGACTGTTTGGGTTGCGACATGACGCGTTCCACCATTGGCGTGAACGCTTCGAGGGGCATCGCCTCGTATAACGAATCGAAGGCCGGCTGGTCGTAGAGGTGGCAGAACTGGGCCGTGTATTCGAAGTGCGGATGCCCGCGAAACTGTTCCCGCATGTCTCGGTCAAGCCCAAGATGATGGAAGAAGTAATAGCCCTGGAAGATGCCGTGATTTACGACCATCCAGTGATTGGCCTCCGACACGAAGGGTTTGAGGATCGCGGCTGCGATGTCCGGGTGGTTGAACACCCCCAGCGTGTCGCCGATGTCGTGCAGCAGCGCACAGACGACGTATTCCTCCTCCTTGCCGGCGCGGTGGGCCATAGTGGCGGTTTGCAGCGAGTGTTCTAGGCGTGAGACCGGGAAGCCGCCGCAATCGCCTTCCAACATTTTGAAGTGGGTGAGGATGCGGGTGGCGTGGCCCTTCTGGAATACGCCTGTCGCCGCAGCAATTTTTTGCCAGTCTTCCTGAGTAGAGGTCGCAAAGGATTTGAAGCCGGCGCGGCCGAGCGGTTCGTGCGCATTGGGCTCGTACTCGCGGATGGACTTGAAATCGTCGGCCATGGCCATTTCTCCGGTTGGTCGAGTTTCTATTCCTGCGGCGCCGCGCTGGCAAATGTCGACTCTGGCGCTCACCCAGCCATAATCATCTGCGCCATGATGTTGCGCTGAACCTCGTTGGAGCCGGCATAGATCGAGGTCTTGCGGTTGTTGAAGTAGGCGCCCGCCGAGGTGATCAGATGTTCCGGGGTCGGCAGCGGATCGTTCGCCTGGCCTTCGACGTGGGCGTATGTATCCTGTACGAATGGAAAGGCGTGGACGCCAGCCGCCTCGAGCACCAGTTCTGTGATCTTTTGGCCGATCTCGGAACCGCGCGTCTTCATGAGTGAAGACATCGGTCCGACCGACTGGCCGCTGGAGAGCTTGTCGAAGATGCGGCGCTCGGTGAAGTCCAGCGCGTCAATCTGCATCTCGATGTCGGCGAGCTTGCGGGCGAAGGCGGGGTCTTCCGTCAGTGGATGGCCGGCACTGGTTTCCAGACCCGCGATCTCCCGCGCCTTGCGGAGCGAGTTTCGGCACATCGGCGAGTACGCCGAGCCGCGCTCGAAGGTCAGCAGGTATTTGGCGCAGGTCCAGCCCTCCCCCTCGGCGCCGATGCGGTTGTCGATCGGTACGCGGACATTGTCGAAAAAGACCGAATTGATCTCCTGTCCGCCGGCCGGCATGTCGTCCAGCGTGTTTATCGGCGTGATCGTGATGCCAGGCGAATTCATGTCCACGAGTATGAAGGAAATGCCGAGCTGCTTCTTCTCCTCTTTCGAGGTGCGCACGAGACAGAAGATCCAGTCGGCCCATTGGGCGTGCGTGGTCCAGGTTTTCGAGCCATTGAGAATGTAGCGGTCGCCGTCGCGGCGAGCGGTCATCTGCAGTCCGGCAAGGTCGGAGCCCGCTCCGGGTTCGGAATAGCCCTGGCACCACCAGACGTCAGAACTGAGGATTGGCGGCAGAAATTTCTTCTTCTGCTCGTCCGTGCCGAACTTCATGATGACGGGCGCACACATGCGGACGCCCATGGACGCCATGCGCGGCGTTCCGGCCAGCGCGCATTCCATCTCGAAGATGTATTTCTGGGTCTGGGTCCAGCCAGGGCCGCCATGCTCCATCGGCCAGTTGGTCGCAAGCCAGCCCTTGTCGGCTAGCTTTTTCTGCCAGGCTTTCTGATGCCGTTCGTCCAGCGAGCCATTCTTCGAGAGCGCCATGCGCCGCTTGAAATCGTCGGTCAGGTTCTCCTTGATCCAGTCACGAACCTCGTCGCGAAAGCGAAGGTCTTCCGGGGTGAAGTCGAGGTCCATGGTTTAAGACACCTTGTCCATGCGGGTTATTTTCGGCGGTGCAGCAAGGAAAGGGCCCATCGCCTTGCCGAGGCGCCTGAAATGCTCGAAGCCGCGATGCGCATCGACGGCCGCCTGGTCCGCATACTGCTCCAGGAAAACGTACTGCGTGGACGAGTCCCTCACCCTGAACAGCTTGTAGTAGAGCACGCCCGGCTCGTTGGCGGCGACGGCGGCTTCAAGTTCACGGGCGACGGCCTCGAACTCCGTGGTCTTGCCTTCCAGGATGGTGAGTTCCGCGACTGCACCGATCATTGTGTTCTCCCGATTTTGAGCGAGGATACGCATTGTGGCTGAGATGTCATCAGTGGGGCTCGCGACCACTGGGGCTGGGCAGCGAGGCCGACTCCCGCTAGAAATCTAGGGTGGTCAAACAGGGGACAAACATGAAACTCCTGCTCGCCTGTGCAGCAGCTCTTGGGGTCTGTGGATCCGCGCTTGCGCAGACGCCTTCCGCATTTGAACCTTACGTTGAGGCAAACCGCCCAAAAATGGCCGTGAAAGCGCTGACCGCCCCGGAGCAGTCGGCGATGAACAAAGCCGTGTCGGCGTGGAAGGGGCGGAAGAGCGAAGCGCATCTCCTCGCCGTCCGCCCTTTCGCTGAAGCCGGAGATCCCACGGCAATGAAGGTGATGGTGCAAGGATATGTGCATCTGCAGAAAAGCAAAAGTGATCGGGGCGCGTCGGCGCAGCTCGCCACGCCGACCCAAGGATTGATCCCCCTCGCCGGAATT
>JAWXBJ010000241.1:0-20435 GCA_034439955.1 Alphaproteobacteria bacterium | reverse complement strand
ATGGTCCCGTCAGGCTCGACGACCTCGCGGTGGGCCAGGTTGCCGAGATCACAGCAGCGGACCTGCTGGCGGATTTCTCCGAGCTGATCGCGCGCGATCGGCGCCCGGACCCGTCACGAGGCGTAAAAGCCGGCGTGGGCAAGACCGAAGCGCGCGAGGCCAAGCGGCCGCCCGCCAAGTCCGGCGTCCCGCAGAAGCGCCGGCAGACCGTTCCGGACCGCACCGAATGGACTTCGGGCGCGCCGCGTCCGGCCTCCAGAACGCGTCCCGGCAGGGCGCCCGCCGCATCCCGACCCAAGGGAAACGGCGGCAATCGTTCGGGGCCCCGGAAGCCCTGATCGGCCACACTCGAAGTAGCGGTCCAATGGGCTCACCTGACGCCGCTCATGCCGACGATCGCCGGGACGAGCGGCGGCGATGAACAGTTGGACAAAGGGGTTGACCGGTCTCTTAGCGCGGCTTCCGGTGGCGTATTGTGCGCCGCCGCAGGCCGGCAAGCTGGAGGTCCTTGAATGAAACTCTACGTCGCCGCCATGGCGCCGAATCCCGACCGGGTCCGTTTCTTCCTACAGGAGAAGGGGGTCTGGGACTTGGTTGAGCGCGTCGAGGTGTCGATCATGAAGAAGGAGCACAAGGAGGACGGTTTCCGCGCGAAAAGCCCGCTCTCGCAGCTTCCAACGCTGGAACTGGACGATAAACTCGTGCTTACGGAAAGTAGGGCCATCTGCACCTACTTCGAAGGCATTTTTCCAGACCCCAATCTCATGGGCGTAGATGCCCGCGAACGCGCCGTGATCGAGATGTGGGACCGCCGGGTCGAGTTGTCCTACCTGATGCACATAGCGTCCTGGTTCCGTAACTCGCATCCCGCGATGGTCGAACTGGAGGCGCCGCAGTGCGCCGAATGGTCCGAGATCAGCTCGGAGCGCGCCAGGACGGGCGCGGCGTTTCTCGATCAGCGGCTGGCCGCCTCTCCGTTTGTGGCGGGCGAGCGGTTCACGATCGCCGACATCACCCTGCATGTCGCGATGGGCTTTGGCCGCACGGTCAAGTTCAAGCCGTGGGAGACGCTGCCGCACATCGCCGAATGGCGCGGCCGGATGAACGCGAGGCCGGGACTTGCGTAGGCAGGGGCACTACGTCCGCGGCTTCACCTTTGTAATGACGGATGTAAAACTGAGGCTGGGGCGACTGTTCGCGGTGATGAGACCCCGCACATAGATGATCCGGTTTCCGGCGCGCGTGACCTCTCCGGTTGCCTGCATCAGGTCGCCCGCTTCGGCGGGACCCAGAAAGTCGCCGCTCAGGTTAACCGTGACCGCATGGCCGCCGATCACGTCGTTGGCGATGGCGAACACCGAATAGTCCGCAAAGGTCAACAGACAGCCGCCATGCATGAAGCCCCCGCCATTCATGTGGCGCGGCTCGGCGACGAAACGGCAGACGACGCGGCCGTCTTCGTCGTTCTGGTAATAGAAAGGTCCGACGGCCGTTTCGAACACGTCGGTCGGCCAGGTCATCCACCCGGCCCAAGGACCTGTCTTGATCTCGATTGAAGTGCTCATCTGAAGCGGCGCCCATCCGGTGTGACGGGGCAGGCCTACCCGGCTCCGCCCCGCCTGTCATGTGGCGAGATCGCTTGAATTGAGCATCCCCTTCGCGTATCTGCCAGACGTCCGGCCCTAGGGGTGTAGCTCAGCTGGTAGAGCATCGGTCTCCAAAACCGAGGGCCGCGGGTTCGATCCCTGCCGCCCCTGCCAGGGCCGGACCAAAGCCTTCCCCGGCGATTGCGGCCAGCATTTTCGGCCAGGCTACTTGGCCAGCACTTTGGGCCAGTTGGCGTCAGCCTTGGTAATGAAGCCGGGAACGTCCTTTTCCCATTTCGTCTGAATGTCGGAATTGTAGTTCAGGTAAAGCTTGCCGTTGACGACTTTCCAGTATTTCGGGTCGCCCTTGGCGGTGTAGCCCTGAGACGCGGCCCACGCGCAATAGCCCCCATACTGAGGAGCGTATCTGGCGGGATCGCTCTTGAACGCTGCCAGGTTCTCGGCGTTGGCGAAGCGCCACTTGGCCCCGTTGTGCGTGTACTCGAACGTCTTGGAACCTTCGACCGGCCCCTTGGACTGGAAATAGGCGACGGGGTCAAAGCCGCCCACGGCGAGGTCGCTGGCGAAGCTGGTGTAGACGGGCGCCTTTTCGGCGAAAGCGGCTGGCGCGGCAGCCGTGGCGCCCGCTAGGGCGAGCGCGAGAAAAAGGTGACGGATCATGGGGTGTATCCCGGTTTGCGTTGAGGAGAGGAGATCAGCCGTGCGCCTTGTGGTCGATGGCGACGTGCAGTGGGTGAAGAAGTCGGCCAGCTTCCTTGCGGCGCAGGATGAGCAGAGCGACCATGGAGGCCCAGACGAGGCAGGCCGCGATGAACAGGCCGCCGCCGTCGTTGTTCGGGTCCGTGCCGAGCGGTGTGAACAGGTGAAACGAAATCGCGCCGGTCATGATCGCGAGGCCCACCAGCGAGCCTATGACCGCAAGGGGCCGGAAGCGGCTGGTGAGGCCCACCAGCAGCAGGATCGTCGCGATCAATTCGGCCGAGCCGATCACATACTGGCTGAACAATCCCGAATAGGCGAAAAGACCAGCGGCCCCGAAGCTTTCGGCCCATCCATCCAGCCGGCCGAATATCTCCTGCGTGTTGGGATGGTCGGTGAATTTGTACCGGAGGCTGTCGAGAAACACGGCCGAAGCGAACAGTGTCAGCGCCACTGGAACAAAGCGCACGGCGAGAGCGGGAAGAGACGAGGTTGTCGCGGCGGCCATGCAGCATCCCTTTTGGTTCGTATGCCGGAGATTTCGAGCGGCGGCTCGGCACGGTTACAGAGCGGCGCGTCGTTTTTTCCCGAAGGTCATGTAACCGTTCACCTCCTCCGAGCGGAGTTGGCCAGTGGCGCGGGAGCCTGAAGCGGTCGAGTTTTGTCAGGTCGATCGCTGAATTCAGTCTCCACATCAATGAATTCTAGCGCAACATTTTTCGGTCGCGCTTCGACCAGAAGTTGCGCTAGCTGCAAGTTCGGGGGAGTGTCCCATCAGTCGGGCGGCATATATCGGGAGCGGAGGTGATGAGGCGGCTCGCCGACGCGTTGGCCCTTCGGCGCCGGTGTCCCGAGGAACAGCGTTGGGGAATGTCCCTGCGCGGGTCCGCCGGCTGATGAACGAGACGTCGCTCCATGCTTTGCTGGTCAAAGGCCTCTCGGGCGACGAGCGGTCCTATTCAGCCTTTCTGCGACAGACGGCGGCGCACCTTCGTCCCTATTTCCGGCGCAGGCTCTTTGATGGCCCCGATCAGGCCGAAGACCTGGTGCAGGAAGTGCTGCTCGCCATTCACATCAAGCGCGCGACGTTCGACGTAGGTCAACCGGTCAGCGCGTGGGTCTACGCCATCGCCCGCTTCAAGCTGATCGATCATCTGCGGCGCACCCGGCGGCGGGGCGTGCAGGTGCCCATCGACGATGTCAGCGACCTCTTCGCGGATGCGGACGCGGAGTCAGGCGTCGTCCGGCGCGACATCGACCGGCTGCTCAATCAACTGCCGGCAAAGCAGCGCGATTCCATCCGTGGGGTGAAGATCGACGACCTGTCGGTCCGGGAGGCTGCGGAACGCGGCAAGCTTTCGGAATCGGACGTCAAGGTGTCGATCCACCGGGGCATGAAGGCCTTGTCGCGCATCATCGGAAGGGATCAATGATGGAAACCGACGCCCTCATCCTGACCCTGTCGCGCGACGCCCGGGCGCCGGCCGGCCGATCGGCGTTGCGGACCTTGCTGGCCTGCGTCGCTGGCGCCCTGGCTTATTGCGTCGTCGCCGTGCTGGCGATCGAGGGCGCGCGGCCCGACTTCGTAGCGGCCGCGCCCTGGGTGGCGATGAAGGCCGGCGTGTCGCTGGCATTCGCGCTTGGCGCCATTCCGCTTGCCTTGCGGCTTGCGAGGCCGGGCCAGGGAACAGGTCCCTGGGCGGCGGCGAGCCTCGCCTTGTTTGCATTTTTCCTGGTTGTCGGTTCCCTAGCCCTGGGCTTCACAGGCGCCCGGGGTCGCATCGAGGCGCTTACCGGCGGCAGTTTTCCGCACAGCGTGATCGTGATTCCGACGCTCGCCATTCCGGTCGCCGCGCTGTTGTTCCTCTGGCTGAGGAGCCGCGCGCCGACACGGCTTGCAACGGCCGGAGCCGCTGTCGGGGCGCTGGCCGGGGGGCTTTCGGCCATGGCCTACGCACTGATCTGCCCGGTTGATACGGTGGCGTTCGTCGTTACCTGGTATCCGCTTGCCATAGCCATCTGCGCCGGCCTGGGGGCCTGGGCGGGGAGCTGGGCGCTGCGTTGGTAGACGGCCGCCAGAACGCTTAAACGCGGTCTGCTGGAACTTCCAACCATCGGCGGACGTTGGCGTTGAGGGACTCGGAACACTGTCGCCTGCGGCCGAATGTCCGCAGCTTCAAGGGAAAGGAATGTCATGAGCTACATTGATGGTTTCATCATTCCGGTGCCGTTGAACAAGAAGGAGACCTATCGCGCGATGGCGGCGGAGGCTGCGGCGGTTTTCAAGGACCATGGCGCAACCCGCGTCGTGGAATGCTGGGGAGACGATCTCCCGGGCGGCCAGACGACCGACTTCATGGGCGCCGCGCAGGCCAAGGGCGGCGAGAACGTCGTCTTCTCCTGGATTGTGTGGCCCTCGCGTGAAGCGCGAGATGCCGGCTACAAGCTCGTGATGGCGGACCCCCGCATGAAGATGGAAGAGAGCACGTCGTTCGACGGCGGGCGGCTGATTTTTGGCGGCTTCGAGGTCATGCTGGATACCGATCAGGCTGCGCCGGCCAGTTAGGGAGAGTCCGTCCCCGCCGCGCTCCACCGCGCATACAGCCCGGTCGGGAGGACGAATCCCCGACCGCTTTCGAGGATCGCCATCTCGCCGCTTTCGGTATCTCCGCCAAGTCCGTCGAGCGCCGTGGAGACTGTCTGAGCGACCGAAATGTAGGACAGGCGGACAGCATAGACGGTTGCGATGACGAACAGCGGCGTTTCGCTCAGCAGGGCGCGGACGCCTGCCAGCAGGTCGCTGAAACCTTCCTCGAATTTCCATATCTCGTTCTTTGGCCCGCGACCGAATTTCGGCGGATCAAGGACGATGGCGTCATAGCGCCTGCCGCGCCGCATCTCCCGTTCGACGAACTTCATCGCGTCGTCGCAGATCCATCGAATGGGCTTGTCGTCGAGGCCGGACAGGCTCTGGTTCTCGCGGCCTTGGCCGATCGACTTCGCCGAGGCGTCCAGATGAACCACCTCGGCGCCGGCTTTCGCCGCAGCAAGGCTCATCATCCCGGTATAGCCGAAGAGGTTGAGCAGACGGACAGGCCGGCCCGCCGCCTGGATCCGGTCCATCGCCCAGCGCCAATGGACGGAATGCTCGGGGAAGACGCCCATGTGCCGGAATGCAGCGCAGCGGGCATTGAGCGTCACGCCGTTCCACGCGATTGGCCATTCACGCGGCGGGGGCTGGCCGCGATGGGTCCATGCGCCGCGCTCCTCCTCATCGTCCTGGGACGCGAAAACGGCATCGGAGGTCCATTGGGTGATTGGCTTCTGGGGTCGCCACATGGCCTGAGCGTCTGGCCGCTCGAAACGATAGGCGCCGAATCGTTCAAGCTTGCGTCCATCCCCGCTGTCGAGCAGTTCGTAGTCGCGCCAGTCGTCACAGACCAGAAGGCGATACTCGGCGCCCATCATCTGTCGGCGCCCCGATAGCCGCTGGAGCGCCAGACTTCGTAGATCATCAGGCTAGCCGCCGCCGCGAGATTGAGGCTGTCGGCTGCGCCGCGCATCGGAATGCGGACAAGCGCGTCGCACAAGGCTTCTAGGTCAGGCGGCAGTCCGGCCTGTTCATTGCCCATCAACACCACGCTTTTGTCCGAAAAATCGGTCTGGTCATGCCGGGCCGTCGCCCGCATGGAGGCAGCCAAGAGCCGCGCGCCGGCCCGTTTGCGCCAGTCGTCGAACTCGGCAAACGGGGAAATGGCGAGCGGCATGGCGAACAGCGACCCCATGGTGGCGCGCACGGCTTCGACCGAAAACGGATCGCAGCAATTCCCGATCAGCACCACGCCGTCGACGCCGGCGGCGTCAGCCGTCCGCAGGATCGTGCCGAGATTTCCGGGGTCGCGCACTTCGTAGAGCGCCAGCCAGCGTCGCGGACCCTCCGTCGCGAAGCTTTCCAGGTCGGCCCGTCTCTGATGAAGAGCCGCAAGGATCGTTTGCGGATTGTCCTTGCGGGAGACGGCCCCAAGAACCTTGTCGCTCACCGTAAGGATGCGCGCGCCGGCCAGCTTTGCCCGCGACAGGAGATCGACCGTTCTTGGCCGGCTGAGCGTCGCAGTGCCGGCGAGGACGCAGGCGGGCTTCCATCCATGAGCGAGGGCCTCCTCCAGCAGCCGCCCGCCCTCCGCCAGGAAAAGCCCCGTTTCGGAGCGCGTCTTCTTGCGGTCGAGCGAACGAAGCAGCTTCACCGTTTCATTGGAGAGGCTCGAAATGTGTTCGAACGCGTCCGTTCCGGATCGTCCGCCAGAAGAATCCGGATGCGATGCCGTTCTTTCTGTCGATCCGGATTTCACGCTGTTGGGTCCGCCGTTTCCATTCGACCAAGGTCTATGTAGGTTGAGACCGGGATGGAAGTCGCAGGATTGCGCAACCTCGGCGAGGAGCTTCTCGTGGAAGACCCTGAAATCGCAAGACGTCTCCTGTGGGCGGGATTCTCGGGCGCACTCCTGACGATGCTGTTCACCATATATGCCGGGCCGCACTCGGCCGCGACGCTTGAGGCGCGCGTTGAGGCGGCAGCCGGGGCAGCGCTGGCCGCCGGCGGATTTTCCTGGGCGTCGGCGCAGGCTCACGGTCAGAAAATCATCCTGCGAGGCCGGGCCCCGTCCGAAGCGGCGCAAGCCGAGGCCTCGCGTGCCGCCCTGAAATCGCTTGGCCCCGGCGGACCGATCGCCGGCGGCGTAACCAAGGTCATGTCCGGCGTGGAGGGGCGCTGATGTCCTGGCTTGCAATTCATATGTGGGTTGAGCTTCTGGTTGCGGCGGGTTTTGGCGGCCTGATTGGCTGGGCGCTTCACGCGCGAAGCCGCCGTATCGCAATCTCCGCCGCTGACGGTTTTGATGCCCCCGTTATCTCTGAAGACCATGTCCGGATCACGGAACTGGAGACGCAGGTCCGGCAGGAACGCGACGAGGTCGCTTCCCTGCGGGCGAAAGCGATCGTCGGCGCCGACGAGGAAGGCTCTCCGGCGTGGCGCAACCGTCACTTGGAATCGCGGGTGCGGTTTCTCGAAGGCAAACTCGCCGACGCCGAGGCTGCTTCAGCCCCGTCCGCGCCTCTTGAGGACCAGAATGATGAGCCGACGCGGCTGCGCTGGCGCAATCGCTATCTGGAAGGGCGGGTGAAGTATCTGGAGGAAGAGCTGATGCGAAGCGGCCACTTCTCCGATACGCCCGTCGTGACGCCTGCGGTGACGGAGACCCGTGCGGTTGCACCGGCCGCGCTTATCGCCGGCAAGCCGCTCACCCTGGATGGCCCGCGCGGCGGGCAGGCCGACAATCTGAAGCAGATCACGGGGGTCGGCCCGAAACTGGAAAAGCTGCTCAACGGGTTGGGCGTTTATCATTTTGACCAGATCGCTTCCTGGAGCCAGGAGCAGGTGGACTGGGTCAATGCCGCCATCTCGTTTCGCGGCCGCATCGAGCGGGAACGCTGGGTGTCCCAGGCAAGCGGCCTGATGCAACCCGCCGTCGGCGAAGGGAAGCAAATTCTTCCGCAAGGTCAGCAAACCTGACCGCGTCCGCGCCTGCTTAGCCCTGTGATTTATGCGCCAGCGTCTGCGCCTGCGCGTCCCAGTCGCTGCGCCCGTCGAAAGGAACGATCCGCACCTCTGCGAACCCGTGCGGATCGTCCAGGCAGCGCAGATTGACGCTGTACCCGTCAGGGTTGGATCGGGGAATGTAGAAGGACTTCACGCCGCAGACGGCGCAGAACAGATGCTTGGCCTCCCCGGTGTTGAAGGTGTAGGTCACGAGGCGCTCCAGCCCTTGCAGCAGGCGGAACCGCGCCGCCGGAACGATCAGGTGCGGATAGCCGGTCCGGGCGCACATCGAGCAATTGCAGTCCTCGACCTCCACAATGGCGGGAGTGAGCGCTTCAAGGCGAACAGCGCCGCAATGGCAGCCGCCAGCGCGCCAGGTCATGCCCTCCGCAATGTCCATTTTCTCGTCGCCGCTATTTGCAGGACCGGACAATGCCGGCGATCTTGTCGCGATCAAGGTCCAGAGAGATCAGATTGAAGCCCGTCACGCCGCTGGCGTCAGCCTCGGTCGTGACGACCTGAAAGCTTTTCGCCGTTGTCAGGACATCGACGAAGCGTTGCGAAACGTCGATCGTCAGCGTGACATTGTCATATTGGCTGACGGTGGGCGCAGCGATGATCTCGTAAGGCTCAAGCATGACGTTGCGAATGTCGGAGAACCCGTCCGGCCGGGGCGCCGCAAGCTGCCAGTAGATGGAGAGGCCTCGCCCGGCGAGGTCCGCAATCCTTGCCGGATCGGCGCGACCCGTGCTTCGGCGGGTGTCGTGGACCAGCCACATGAACAGCCGGGGGCTACTGGCGCGATCGCAATAGAGTTCGAGCCGGTCCTCCTTCCATTCGTCTCCCTGCGAATGGCGCAGGAAAAACTGTCCTTCGGCGTCGGTCTCGTAGGACCATGAGGCGGAACGCAGCGTGTAATTGATCCGGTAGGAGTTGAGCTGCTCCTCCGTCAGCGGGTTGATGCTGTTGGCGTCGGCCTTCGACATCTCGGTGAGAAAGATCGGATCGGCGCCCATCGAGCGGACATATTCGACCACCGCGCCACTTGCGATCTGAACCATGGAGAGGGCTTCGTTGAGGTCCGGGCAGTAGGTGACATTCGGCACCAGCACCCATGGAAAAGTCGCGCGCGCCTCGCGCTTGTCGACACAGTTCATGCTGACCTGATGGACCGCGTAGGTCGCCCCGATCTCGACGTGGCGTGAAACCCCACCGAGGAACGCCAGCGTGCAGGCGCTGATGCAATATCCCGGATAGACGCGGGAATAGGCGTGCAGGTCGATCGAGGCGGCTTGCGCCGGGTCGCGCGCGTTGGTGGCGACGCCGGTATTGAGATGGGCGTCACGGATGACCCGCCCCACTTCCATGCCCGCGCTGAGATCTCCGCCCAGCGAGTTCAGGTAGATGCGTGTATCCGGGGAGTACGTATTCCGCTTCAGGAACACCCGCAGCGCTTCCGGAGTACGCGGTGTGAAATCGCCATCGCCGAATATCGCCGGCGTGTCGCCAAACACGGTTCCCAGCTCGAAAGTCATGGGCTTGCTATCGGTTTCCGCGATTGCAGGCGCGACGAAAGTCGCCGCCGCCGTGGCCGCGAGCGCTCTGAGCACGCGTGTATTCAGCCCAGCCATAACGGCCGACACTCCCGATTCGATCGCGCCGAAGATGTCGTGCAAGCCCGTCCCGGGCAAGAACCGGGCTGCAGCGGATCAGGAACATGCCGGACCTGTGCCCGAAAAACACCGGCGGACCGTTTCCCCGGATCGGGACCTGGAATGCTGGATCAGGTCCAACGGAGCCTGTTTTGGACCAGACCGGCGAAATTTTGCCTTAACCGAGAACCACAGCCGTTCCCGACACCGCGACCATCATCATCGATCCGCCCTGGCCGACCACCTCATAGTCGATATCGACGCCCACGACTGCATTTCCTCCACGTGTTAGTGTCTGTTCCTGCATTTCCCTGAATGCCGCCTCGCGAGCCTCCCGCAGGGAAATCTCATACGACTCGGACCGCCCGCCAACAACGTCCCGCACGGCGGCGAAGACATCCCGGATGATGTTCGCGCCAATGATCGCCTCACCCGTCACGACGCCGATGTATTCCTTGATGATGCGTCCCTCGACACTTGGCGTCGTCGTGATCAGCATTCTGCCCGCTCCAGCATCTAGGCCCCGCGATCGAGGATCGCCCTGGCGTCATAGGCGCTTGCGTCGGACGGCTTTGCGCCGCGGCCCAGGAGGATTTCGAGCGTCGTCTCGTACCGGCGGCTGTCCGGCGAGAGGTCGAACCCGACGCCCACCCCTACGCCGCCGCCATACGAGCCGGAGCTTCCTCCGACCCCAACGCTGGTGCCGCCATTGTTGCGTCCTCCGACCTGCTCGGTGCGGCGATCGACAACGCGAAACCACTGATACCCGTCCTGTACGGCGATCTCGGCGGCCCGCCGGAGCGCCAGGTCTTCAACGTCCTGGGAATTGAGATCCGGATTAGCCCGGAACGACACGCGATATCGCTCCGTCTCGATCTTGACCTGCCGGTAGCCGGCTGCTTCGGAACTCGCCGCCGGCCCATAGACGGTCGGGGGCGTGACGCAACCTGTCAGCGCCAGCGACAGAACGAGGAGTGACCCCCCAAGAATTGCGCGATGTGATTTTCTGGGCTGCATTGCGCCAGTCTCCCTGTCGTATGACGACTGCTCAGGCTGTCAGTCCACCGCGTGATATAGAGCGCTGACTTGAGCTTGCCATCTGGAAAACACAGCGCGCACATCTCGGTCAGTCGCTGAAAAAGGGTGTTTGAACTGATGTACGAAGGTTCCCGTCACTCCATGATCGAAAATCCCCCCGTTGATGTCAGGGTCCTTCCAGACCAGCAGGGGTTTGCCGAGCGAGAACAGCACCCCGGCCTCCAGGTGATTCCAGGGAGTGGGAAAGCTCTTGAGCGTGGGTGCATCGGCGGCTTCATCGCGGTCAAAACCGAGAATCAGCCCGCCTGAGCAGTGGCGCCCGACCGCGAGAACTTCGCGCAGGGGGAAATCGCCCGGTTTGTCAGACTGCCCGATTGTTCGCGGCTCCAGATCGATTTCCTCAAGCAGACCGTAAATCTGCGTCGCGACATATTTCTGTCGATCCGACAGTTTGCTCGGTCGCGAGACAAACACGGGGATTCTCACATCATGCCTCCAACCGGCGTGCCCGCCGCAGCGTTTCTCGAATTATGGCCAAGCGTCGAGCCAAGCTTTTCCATGAGTTCGATCGCCGCATCCGCGATCACCGTTCCCGGAGGAAAGATGGCTGCGGCGCCGGCCTCTCTCAGCGCAGCATAATCCTGTGGCGGGACGACGCCGCCCACGACCACTGTAATGTCGCCTCGGCCTTCGACGGTCAGCGCGTCGCGCAATTCCGGGACCAGCGTCAGATGACCTGCCGCGAGCGATGACGCCGCCACAACGTGGACATCGTTCGCCGCCGCCTGACGCGCCGCCTCGGCAGGGGTCTGGAACAGTGGCCCGATATCGACGTCCCATCCCAGGTCGGCGAACCCAGAGGCCACGACCTTCTGCCCCCGATCGTGCCCGTCCTGACCCATCTTGGCGATCAGGATACGCGGCCGTCGTCCTTGCGAGCGTTCGAATGCATCCGCCATCGCCCGCGCCAGCTCCACCTTCTCGGATTTCGCGCTCATGCCGGTGGCGTAGATTCCCTTGATCGACCGGATGATGGCCTGATGGCGGCCGACCACCTTCTCGATGGCGTAGGAGATTTCCCCCACCGTGGCCTTGGCGCGCGCTGCGTTGACGCCCAGTTCCAGTAGGTTGCCGCTTCCCGAAGCGGTGGCGCTGGTGATCGCCTCCAGCGCCACGGCGACGGCTGCCTCGTCGCGTTCGGCGCGCAGCCGCTTCAGCTTGTCGAGCTGCAACTGTCGCACCCGGGCGTTGTCCACCTTGAGGACGGGCACGTCCTCCGGCTCAGTCATCCGGAACTTGTTGACGCCGACAATTGTCTGCTCGCCGCTGTCGATGCCGGCCTGTGTGCGCGCAGCGGCTTCCTCGATCCGCAGCTTCGGCACGCCTTGCTCGATGGCGACTGCCATCCCGCCCATGGCCTCGACTTCGGCGATGTGGTCCCAGGCCCGCTTGGCCAGATCGTGGGTCAGTCTTTCGACATAGTATGAGCCGCCCCAAGGATCGATGGTGCGTTTCACCCCGGCTTCCTGTTGCAGGAAAATCTGAGTGTTACGCGCAATCCGGGCCGAGAAGTCCGTC
The DNA here is from genome assembly GCA_034439955.1 of Alphaproteobacteria bacterium. Lineage (GTDB taxonomy): Bacteria > Pseudomonadota > Alphaproteobacteria > Caulobacterales > Hyphomonadaceae > UBA7672. Next base: position 8,265 of record JAWXBJ010000241.1, on the reverse strand, counting down.
GGCAGCGCCAGCGCCTCGTCGAAGGCGTTGGTGTGCAGCGACTGCGTCTGTCCGCCGGCCGCCGCCATCGCTTCGAAGCAGGTCCTGATGGTGTTGTTGTAGACATCCTGCGCGGTCAGCGACCAGCCGGACGTCTGGCAATGAGTCCGCAGCGAGAGCGACTTGTTGCTCTCGGGATTGAACTGCCTGACCAGTTTTGCCCACAGCAGGCGGGCCGCGCGCATTTTCGCGACCTCCATGAAGTAGTTCATGCCGATCGCCCAGAAGAAGGACAGCCGGGGGGCAAAGGCGTCGACCCCGAGTCCGGCGGCCATGCCGGCCCGGATATACTCGACGCCGTCCGCCAGGGTATAAGCGAGTTCGAGGTCGGCGGTCGCGCCGGCCTCCTGCATGTGGTAGCCGGAAATGGAGATCGAATTGTATCGCGGCATGTTGCGCGACGACCACGCGAATATGTCGGAGATGATCCTCATCGAAGGGCGGGGCGGATAGATGTAGGTGTTCCGCACCATGAATTCCTTCAGGATGTCGTTCTGGATCGTACCCGACAGCTGACGCGGCGAGACGCCCTGCTCCTCGGCGGCTACGATGAAGAGCGACAATATGGGCAGAACCGCGCCGTTCATGGTCATCGACACGCTCATCTGGTCGAGCGGTATGCCTGCGAAGAGGGTGCGCATGTCGTAGATCGAATCGATGGCGACGCCCGCCATACCGACGTCACCGGTCACGCGCGGATGGTCGCTGTCATAGCCCCGGTGGGTGGCAAGATCGAACGCGACGGACAGGCCTTTCTGGCCGGCCGCGAGGTTGCGCCGGTAGAAAGCGTTCGAATCCTCGGCAGTCGAAAACCCCGCATACTGCCGGATCGTCCAGGGCTGCTGTGTGTACATGGTCGGATAAGGCCCACGCCCGAAGGGCGCGATCCCGGGAAAGTCGTGGATGAAGTCCAGCGCCGCCGTATCCGCCGCCGTGTAAAGCGGCTTGACCCTTATGCCTTCTGGCGTCTCCCAAACGATCTGCGCTGTCTGACCCGCGACTGCTTCCCAGGCGGCGATGTCGGCGCCGGCTTCCGCCTTGTCGAGCGGCAACTGGGTAAAGTCCGGGAAAGGCGCGGCCATGGGGTCTCCGGCGACAGGCAGCCTGTCTAGCACCGCGACCCCGCGACTTGAAAGCGGCGGCCGGTTTCCGGACCAGCGCGCGTCTGCAGCGGCCGCCGACGGATCGCTTCCTGTCCGGCGTTCAATGACCCAACTGCCAAAGTCCCCCCGTTTCGGGCGGCCCTGCTGGAGAACACAGATGAGAATCGCCACCCTGGCCCTGGTTGCCGCCGCACTTGCCGCGCCTGCATTCGCTCAAACGCCACCGACTCCCGAACAACGCGCGGCCCGCTTCGATGCGGCTGACGCCAACAAGGATGGCAAGCTCGACAAGGCCGAGTTCGCCGCAGTCCTTCCCGAGCAAATGAAGGCCAATGCCGACATGATCTTCAGCATGGCCGACGCCAACGCGGACGGCGCCGCCACGAAGGAAGAATTCCTCGCCATGCGCCGCCCGGGACAGTAAGTCCGGAACAGTCTTCCGGGAGACGTGACTTTCTCCGCGTCCGACGTTTCAAAGGCGTCAGAAACTGCTATCCCGTAAGCCGTAGACCGCACCGGGAGGCAGTGCATGACGGACATGAAGGGACAGCGCGCGATCGTCACGGGGGCCGGCACGGGACTGGGCGCCGCCACCGCGCTCGCCCTTGCGCGCCAGGGTGTGAATGTCTGCATCAATTATGCGTCCAGCGCGGACTCGGCCGAACATGTGGCCGACGATTGCCGCAAGCTCGGGGTTGAAGCGTTTGCCGTCAAGGCGGATGTCGGAGAGGACGCCGGGTGCCGCGCCCTGGTCGCCGCCGCCGTTGAACGCTTCGGCGGCCTCGACGTACTGGTCAACAACGCAGGCATCACCAAGTTCGCGAAGCATGGCGACCTCGACGCGCTGGACGCGGAGGACTTCCAACGTCTCTACAGGGTCAATGTGATCGCGGTCTATCAGATGACGCGCGCCGCCCGCCCGCACATGGACGCCGCTGGCAAGGGCTCCGTCGTCAATGTCTCTTCGATCGCGGGGGTGGTGGGGATCGGCTCCTCGATCGCTTACGCCGCCTCGAAGGGCGCGCTCAACACGATGACGCTAAGCCTCGCGCGCGCACTCGCGCCGACCATTCGGGTCAACGCCGTCTGTCCCGGCTATATCGGGTCGGGCTGGTTCACCAAGTATCAGGGCGACGCCGTCGAGGACAAGACGGCGCGGCAGGTCGCTGAGACGACTCCGCTACGGGTCGCCTCGATGCCGGAAGACATTGCCGAAACCATCCTCTTTTTTGCTGGCCCGCAGAGTCGTCACGTCACTGGCGAATTCATCATCGTCGATGCCGGGATGCATTTGGGAATGGCGCCGCTGCGGGCGAGGTAGGCCGCCGCGCGCAACGCTTGATCCTGGCGTCGAATACCTGTTCGGGCTAAAGTCACGCCTCGGAGGAAGGGGACCACATTGTCGATGTTCCACGACGGCAATCGTGAGCTTCAGGAGGCGTTCGGATCGACAGCCCTGGCCGACCGGCTGGTCGAGCGGCTTCGTCGTTCGCGGTTCAGCGAAGATGACAAGGCGTTCATCGAATCGCTGGACTACTTTTTCCTGGCGACCGCGTCGGCCGATGGCCGCCCCGACAGTTCCTTCAAGGGCGGCGCACCGGGGTTTGTTCAAGTCGTCGCCCCGGACATGCTGGTCTGGCCCGACTATGACGGCAATGGCATGTTCAAGGCCTCGGCAACATCCGTTCCAATCCTCACATCGGCCTGTTGTTCATCTGCATGGGCGAGAAGCCAAAACGGCTGCGCGTGAATGGTCGCGCGGAGGTTGTCATCGATGATCCGATGATGGCGTCGTTCGCCGGCGCTCAAGCGATGGTGCGCGTCGAGCCAATCGACATCTTTCCCAACTGTCCGCGCTACATACCCGATCCCGGGACAGGACAGGCGTCTCCCTTCATTCCGGTCGCCGGCATCCCGGTGGTTGAGCCGGGATGGAAAGCCAATGACGCCTGGAAAGACGTCGTCCCGCCACGCAAGGCGTGAGGCCAGCCCTCAACCCGGCGTCAGCCTCAACAGCTTGCCGTTGGATTCGTCCGTGATCGCCCAGATCGCGCCGTCCGCAGCCTCCTGAATGTCGCGGATCCGTCCCTGGTCCTTCAGGAGCCGCTCCTCTCCGGTGACCCGGTCGCCGCTCACCTCCAGCCGCACCAGCGCGGCCGGGCGTAGCGCTGAAACCAGCAGGTCGCCCTTCCAGGGGAACAGATCGCCCCGGTAGAAGGTCATGTCGCCCGGCGAAATGACAGGATCCCAGTAGTAGACCGGCTGTTCCATCCCGGCCCTGGACGTGATGCCTTCGCCGATCGGTCCGCCCGGATAGTCGATGCCGTAGGTGATCACCGGCCACCCGTAATTCTTGCCGCCTTCCGGAATGTTGATCTCGTCCCCGCCGCGCGGACCGTGCTCGATGGTCCACAGTTTCCCGGTTTCCAGATGCATGGCTGCGCCCTGCACATTCCGATGACCGGTCGACCAAATCTCCGGTTTGGCGCCGGCCTGTCCGACGAATGGATTGCCCTCAGCAGGTTTCCCCTCGGCCGTGAGCTTCAGGACCTTGCCGAGATGGCTGGCCTTGTCCTGCGCCTGAACGCGCGGCTGGGGGTCGGATCGCTCGCCGAGCGTCAGGTAGAGATTGCCGGCGCTGTCCCATTCGATGTTGGAGCCATAATGCTTGGTCGATGCAATGGCGGGTGTCTGCTGGAAAATGACCCTGGCGTTCTCGAGTTTCCTGCCGTCGGCTGACAGCTTGGCTGTGCCGAGGCTGGTGCCGTTCTTGCCCTCGCCCCGCGCCTCGGAAAAAGTGAAATAGATCGTGCGACTGGTCGTGAAGTCCGGCCCAACCGAGATGTCGAGCAGCCCGCCCTGGTCGCGGTTGTCTACTATGGGAACGCCAGTCACTTCGGACTTTTGTCCTGTAGGCGTAATCGTCCACAACTTGCCGGTTCGCTCCGTCACCAGCAGTGCGCCGTCCGGAAGAAGAGCCATGGCCCATGGCTCGCTCAGGCCAGATGCGACGGTCTGGACATTGAGCTTTACGCCAGACACCGATTCCGGCGCGCGGGTCTGTTCGGCAAAAGCGGGTCTCGCGTCTTTCTTGTTGGGCTCTCCCTGTGAAACGGGTTTGGTCGGAGCCGCGGGAGCGGAAGCCAAGGGAGCCGAAGGCATGGGCGTCGAGGACGGCGGTGCTGAACCGGTCTGCTGAGGCGTGTTTAACGGAGCTGCGCCGGGTTCGCTCATCTCGTCCGATGTGCAGCCCGCAATGCCAAGCCCCGCAAGGCCAAGCAAGGCGAGAGATGAAACGGACATGACTAGCTGGGTAGCGCGCATGGAAGTCTCCTTGTACTTGTACACTTGCAGATAGACCGACCCGGCCCAGGCTCAAGCGCCGCCCCGCTTGCGATTGCAGGCCAGGTGCAGAGCTATTGTCCCAGCCCCATCTCTGCATGCGCGCGTTCGAGGCTTGCGACAACATCCACCCCGACATGGATGAATTCGGCGACACCGGCCTCTCGCAAAGCAACTTCGGCCTCGCCCGGTTTGCCCGCCAGATAGATTCGTCCTGCGCCTGCGGACTTGAGGACCGCCGCCACGCCGGTCGCTTCATACCCGTACCGGCGATCGGAGCCGCAGATACACGCCAGCACGCAGTTCGACGCCTTGAACGACGCCGCCAGCTTGTCAGCGGTCCCGGAGGCTGGAACCGCGTCAATCCCGCCCGCCGCGAAGAAGTTCTGCGCGTAAAGCAGTCTCGCCGCGTGTTCGGCGAGCGGTCCAAGCGCCGCCAGAAACATCCTCGCCGGGCGACCAGCCGAGGTCTGTGCGTCGGCAAGTTCCTTCAACCGCTCATAGGGCTCGGACATCCGGATCGGACAAAGCAACTCCGCCTTCGTTCCGACTTCAGGCGATCGCGCCAGGTCGGCGAGCGTCGCGCCAGACCCGGCCGCTTGCAGAAGCTCGGCCCATGACCGGTCCGACGGCGGTCGCCCTCCATGGTCCGGTGTTGAATGCAGCAGGCTCTCGACATTGGCTGCTTCGAGGCCCGGATCGAGTTCTGCAAGCATCGGGAAGTCGCTGACGCCGGTGATCCACTCCTTGCGGTGGGCGACCGCCCGCATGCGTTTGTCTTGCGCTTCGCCCACGTCCTGCTGGAACCTGCCTAGGACAAGCGCTTGCGCTAAACCGCCCTCGCGTTCGATCTGTTGGAATTCGACCCAGCCGGCCTCTGCAAGATCGTTCCCCAGCGTCTCGATCGCCCACGACCCGCCTGGCGCGTCCATCACCCGACCAAGGCTGCATTCTTCCTGTGCGATGATTTGCGTGTTCCGCGCCAGCCGGCGCGCCAGCTTGCCGGGCAGCCCCAGCGCGTCGGTGAATGTCCGGACCGAGACGATATCTGCGCCGCCCACGCCCGCTGCGAAGCACGCCGCCGTGTTGCGCAGCAGGTTCACCCACGGATCACGCCTCGTCAGCATGCGGCGCGAAGTGACGGCCTGGAGCGTCATCGCCGCCGCCGGTCCGTTCGCGCCCAGGGCCTGAGCCACTCGTCCCCACATCCGCCGCGCAGCGCGCAGTTTGGACATCTCGACCTGGAAATCCGTTCCGACGCTGACCGAGAACAGGATTTGACTGCACGCGGCATCAGCGCTCATCCCGGCAAGGATCAGCGCTCGGACATATTCCGCGCCCGATGCGATCAAGAAGCCGAGTTCCTGGACCTCTGTGCCGCCCGCTTCGTGGACGCACCGCGCATCCGACCGCAAGGTCGTCGCAAGGGAAAACTGAGCCGCGGCGCCGCGCGCAAATGCAGCCGCCTGCCGCAATTCATCACCGATGGCGCCGGGCAGGGCGCCGGTTCGGGCAAGGGCGCCGAGCGGATCGACATTGAACGCGATCTTTGCTTCTATGTTGTCACCGATGGCTGTCGCGAGCAACGCCGCCAGTTCGAGGCCATGCGTCGAGCATGTTCCAGCGGCCTCGACCGCTACGGTCGCCAGACCAAAGCGAATATCGCGCAGAATAAGACTCAGGTCTGCTGCCGAGCGGGTGACAATCCCCTGTTCGCCCTTCGGGTCGATGCGAAGTTCGACGGAAGACACGCCGCCCTCCAGCGCCTCCATGATCTGCGCCTGTGCGACCAAGGGATCGGGATGCACAACCGTCTGGCGGATGTCCCACGGCAGGAAAGCGTCGCGCGCCGTCTGACCGCCCCGAATGAATGGCGCCGCGCCGGGGACGCCCGCCGCATTGCCGCGCGAAGGCCAGTCCGGCTCCCTGTAGAGCGGCTTGACGCGAACGCCATGATCCGTCTGTGTCGTCAGCGAATCAAACGTGCCGCCTTCCAGCGCCTTGTGTACGAGCGCCCGCCACCGATCTTCGTCGCCTCGCGGAAACTCTTCCGAAAGTGACAGTTCGTCCGCCATCAATCTCCGCCTCACCGCTGGCGCTATGGGGCATCCGGCGGAGGTCGCGTCAAGGCTTCAGACGCCGGAGCATCCTTCGATCGATCTGGATCCGCTTGATCAAAGAAAGATGCTCTGTCTCAAAAGTGTAGAGCAATCTGTCGGCGTCCAGGCGGACGCCCGTTGCTCAAGCCGTTGCGGCCCCCGATGGCGCCGGTATGGTGATTTCTGGTTGGCCTTCCGGCCGCGATGCTCACAGTCAAGGACTGCCATGGCGATTCCAGCTTCTCTTGCCAGTCAGCTTTCGGTTCCTGTGGTCGGCTCGCCACTTTTCATCATCTCGAATCCAGAGCTTGTAATCGCCCAGTGCAAGGCGGGCGTCATCGGGTCGTTTCCCTCGCTCAATGCGCGACCGATCGAGCAGTTCGAAGAGTGGTTGCTTGAAATCAGCGGCACCCTGGACCACGCGCGGCGCGCCGATCCTCGCGCCAGGATCGCCCCCTACGCGGTCAATCTTATCGTGCACAAGTCGAACAACCGGCTGGAGGAGGACCTCGCGCTCTGCGTCAAACACAGGGTTCCCATCATCATCACGTCCCTGGGCGCCCGAACGGACGTCAATGACGCCATCCATTCCTATGGCGGCATCGTGCTGCATGACATCATCACCATCGTCCACGCGCGCAAGGCGCTGGAGAAGGGGGCCGACGGTCTAATCGCTGTCTGCTCGGGCGCAGGCGGTCATGCTGGAACCTTGTCGCCTTTTGCACTGGTCCAGGAGATCCGCCAGTTCTTCGACGGCCCGCTGCTTCTCTCGGGCGCGATCGCGACCGGCGCCGCAGTTTACGCCGCCCAGGCCATGGGCGCGGACCTAGCCTATATCGGCTCGGCCTTCATTTCGACCGATGAAGCGCGCGCGCCGGAGGGGTACAAGGACATGATCGTGTCCAGCTTTTCGAAGGACATCGTCTATTCCAGCCTGTTCACAGGCGTCAGCGGCAACTATCTCGCGCCTTCCGTCGTGGCCGCCGGGATGGATCCGGACGATCTGCCGGACGGCGAGAAATCCACGATGAATTTCGGCTCTGGAGAGGGCTCGAAGGCCAAGGCCTGGCGGGACATCTGGGGTTCCGGCCAGGGCATCGGCGCCATCGACAAGCGCATGACCGCCGCCAAGTACATCGCCCGCCTGAAACGGGAGTATCATGAGACGCGAGAGCGGATGGCGGGCCTCGCCGCCGTCTGACGGCGCCCGGTCGAGCCGGAATATTGACTTCTCCTGAAAGTTAGTCCACCGATTAGCTAATGAGCGATCCTGTCACAATCCACGCGGCCAAGACGCACCTGTCGAAGCTGATAGCCCGCGTCGAGCAGGGCGAGGAGATCATCATAGCGCGCGGTGACAAGCCCGTCGCGAGGCTCGTTCCGATAGAAACAACCCGCAAACCGAGAGTTCCTGGCAGGCTGCAGGGCTTGGTTGATGTGGGCCCGGAATTCTTTGAACCCCTGCCTGAGGATGAGCTGCGTGCTTGGGAAGGCGGGGACGACTAGGTGCGGCTGCTGATCGATACGCACGCCTACATCTGGTTTATCGGAGCGAGGCAAAAGCTCTCTGGATCTGCGGCGGCGGCTCTAGCTGTGGACTCTCAACAGGTTGTCCTCGGAGAGGCCGAGGCGGCTGATGGGTGTCTGGGATTTTATTCCGCCGTGCGGGCGATGCCAGTTGT
>JAWXBJ010000240.1:0-21505 GCA_034439955.1 Alphaproteobacteria bacterium | reverse complement strand
CCATGATGGAAAAGCTCTCATTGCGGTGGCATATTTCAGGTTAAGTAGTTTTTGTGTCAAGGTTAAGTATAGAGGCCATAGTGGGTAGGGCCACGAACGTCCAGATGCGTGGGAAGTCCGTGAAATGGGAGCCATCTTGTGCTAGACACCAAACAGCACGAGACTGAACTCTCAGTCGTGGTGACGGTCGTTGAGGGGGGCAAGGCGCTAGCCCGTTGCCTGTCCGCGCTATCGCAACAGGACGGCCACTCCGAGCTGGATGTAATCGTTCCATACGATGACACGATCGCTGATGTCGCTCGTTTGGCGGCGCAATTCCCCCGGTTCAAGTTCCTGGCTCTTGGATCATTGGCGCCGCCCGGAACGGTGATCGATCCAATCGTGGAGCACGAACTTTTCGACAAGCGCCGCGCCGCAGGGCTCGACGCCGCCCATGGGCGACTCATCGGCATGCTTGAGGACCGCGGCGCGCCGCGCTCCGATTGGGCCCAGGCCATGATCAGCGAACATGCGCAGCGGGAAGCTGCCGCCATCGGTGGTGGGGTGATCAACGTCGCCAAGGGGGCCATGAACCGCGCTATCTTCGTTTGCGACTATGGTCGTCACGTTCCGCCGTTTGCAGAAGGGGAGGCTGAATACCTGACGGACATAAATATCTGCTATCGCAGGGACGCGCTTCAGAGCGTGCGCGAGCTATGGATCGAGCGCTATCAGGAGACGGCTGTGAACTGGGCGCTCCGGGATAGAGGCTATCGCCTATGGCTTTCGCCAAAGCCCGTCGTACTGCATTCTCGGACCAATGCGCCGATCTCACGGACCCTGTCGGAACGGCTTCAATGGGGCCGGGTCTTTGGCATACAGAGAGGCCGACGCTGGTCCCGCAGTCGCGCCTGGGCTTCCGCCGCAGCCGCAACAATGCTCCCCTTTCTTCTGCTCGTTCGTCAATCCCGCCTTCTTCTGACGCATGGGATACGCCCAGGGGAGTTCTTGCCTACGGTTGGTGCGCTAATGGCTGTCATTCCCGCGTGGTCGCTGGGCGAGGCGATAGGTTATGTTCAGGGCGCCGGAGAATCTTCGTGACGAGGTTAACGTGCGTACGTCGTCGGCACGTCGGTTGCGATCGTAACGGCAATGTCGTTCAACAACCAGCAGGATGAGACCGAAATGGCCGTATCCGGATTTACCGGAAGCGAGTGAATGCGCGTACTTGAAATGGCCACCATGTTCGGAATGGGGGGAATTTCCCGGCATGTGCTCTCACTTGGCGGCTGGCTTCGTCAGCGAGGGCATGACGTTCACTACGCCGGGTCTCCCGGACTCTGGCTTGATGATTCCAAGGACGCCCGATTTCTTTCGCTAGATGTGCACCGTGCTTCCGGCGATCGAGACGGCGCCGGCATCACGGAGCGCTTCAAATATCTGGCGTTCAGCGCTCGCGGCTTGCGTCGCTGGTTGCAATTCAACCCCGTCGATGTGATCCATGCTCACGAATCCGCGCCAGCTTTGGTCGCCCGACTTGCAGCGATCGGCGGTAACCTGCCGATCGTCGTAACCTATCACGGCTCCCAGCCCGCGAGAGCGCGCCGGTTTGGAACAATCGCAAAGCGCTGCGCCGACAAGATCGTGTGCGTCAGCAATCGCAGCGCTGAGGATCTCGCTACGGTTGGCGGAGTTCCGAGATCAAAACTCCAGGTGATTGGGCTTGGCCTTGCCGAGCCTCCAGATCTCGACCCCCAACGTATTCTGGCGCTCCGTCGCCAGCTGCTTGGCGATGATGGCCGCGTTCTGGTCACGACGATCGCACGCCTCACAGAGCAGAAGGGGATCGACATCCTGATCAAGGTTGCCCGTCTGGTTGTTTCAGAGCAGCCTGACGTGCGCTTTGCCATTGTTGGAGATGGCCCCCTGGCTATGATGGCCAGCACACAGATCAAGGAAGCCGGCCTACAGGGGCATGTGCAACTCCTCGGCCGCAGCGAAGAGCCTCATCTGCATCTTGCTGCAGCTGACATGTTCCTTCTTACCTCGCGATGGGAGGCTCTGCCTTTCACGATCGCCGAAGCCTTCCAAGCTGGCCTGCCGGCAATCGCAACTGATTGCGGCGGCGTTACCGAACTGGTCGATGACAGCGTCGGGCGCGTCCTGCGAATTGGCGATATTGACGGACTTTCAAAGGCCGTGCTGTCATTGGCGCGTGACCCCGGAATGCGAGCGTCGATGGCGGTGGCAGCCCTTGCGCGCAGTCACGAAGATAGATTCCAGCTCGACCATAACCACAAAAAGATCGAAGCGCTTTACCGCAAGCTGGTTGACAGCCATAGCCACGGGGCTTGACGGCTTGCCCGCAATCGAAGTCGGCAAGGCCGTTCATGCGAGCGGTAAGGCCGGACACGCCATCACGTTGGATCCGCCGCCCGCGAGACAGGTCTGGCAAGTCAGCGGCTGATCGGCTTGCTGGCGTAGACCACCACTTCGCCATCGCCCAGCGTGCCCGGGAGTGTTTGCACGAGTGTGAAGTCCCGCCTCAGAACGCTCAGCACGTCCGCGCGCTCCAGCTCGGTTCGCGACGGAAAAATCACCACAGCCCATCGCCGTCCCTCGAAGGGCGTCAGCGTTGACAGATCCTCGGCCGTTCTGATCTCGCGCCAGCCGGTGTTGAGGTATGGCGCATAAACTTCGCCGGCGAGCCCGACTGCACCGACACTGTCAGCAGGCGCATCCCCGACGATCTCGACCGCGCCCGGGAAATTCTGTTTGGGCAAATCGTAATTGCGGATAGCGAGAAGGACAGAGGCCCCAATCGTCGCGAAGGCGGCCACGCCGAACAGGCGGCCTGGTGAGATTGCGGGCCAGCCGATGCGCTCCGCAAGCCTTCCGAAAAATCCCGCGCAAATGAACAGGCCGTGCGTGATGAAGAGGAAGGCAAATGCGATGTCCGTAAAGAAGAAGCGCGGCCAGATGCGCATGTTCATGACCAATAAGGCGACAAGTGTCAGGACGACATGCAGGACACCGACAACAGCAATCAAAGGCGCACGACGAAGCAGACCCACAAACCCGACTGCTCCGGCAAGGATCGCAGCCGGGATCGCGATCATCATCAGGCCGCCCGATCCGCCGAGCGTGCGGATGCCTTCCAGGATGGTCCACAGGGGGTTCTGGTATTCCTGCATCAGATCTACTTCAGAACTCTGGCTGACCGAACCAACCAGCGCAGCCATCTGCGGTATCGCGGGCGCGCAGAGAATCAGGGTGACTACGCCGCCAAAGATAAAACCCCACAGCGGAGCGAGTTGCGCCGTGCGTTCTGTCGGGGCGCGAAAGCGTTCGGAAATACGCAGCCGCAACCAGGTTGCCGCCAGCATGCCGGCATAGGCGAGCCCCATCGCTGCGATAAAGAAGGCGGCGGTCAGGTGCGTGTACATCGCGGCCGCCAGCACGAGACCAAACATTCCCCATGCGCGCCAGGAGCGTGAGCCTATCGCTTCAACAAAAATTACCAGCGCCGCAAGGCACCAGAACATCAGCTCTGTGTAGCCCCGCGCATTCTGCGAGAACCAGATATGATGGTAAGAAAGCGCCAGTAAGGCAGCGGCGAGAAGCGACTCGCTGGCGCCGAGAGTTGTACGCGCCAGACGCCACAAGGCCCAGACGCCGCCGACACCGAATATCAGGGCAGGTAGACGCAGCACCCAGGCACTCTCGCCGAACGCCGAAACGGCAGCCTTGGCCTGTAGACTGTAGAACAAATGATTGTTGAAAGAAGAGTAGTCGGCGATCAGTTGGTCGAAGGGAAGGCGTACATAATGGATCAACGTCATGATCTCGTCGAACCAAAGCGGCGCATCAAGCTTGTACACGCGCAAGACGAACGACAGAACGATCAACGCCCAGAACACGATATGTTCTGTGCCGCCCATGCGCAGACGGTTGATCATGTGGCCTCGACTCCCACGATGCCGTGACTATCACTTGCGCCCAAAGCAGCCGCAAGATGGCTCGCGCGACTCGCGAGACCGTGCAGAATTCGATGGAGCGTGGGCGTGTCGGGGCGGCCAGTGACTGACATCGTCGTGGGTTCCGGCCCTTCGGGCGTGTCTGCAGCCAAGGCCTTGCTGGAGCGTGGCCGCACGGTAACCATGATTGATGTCGGCGAGCAGCTGGAGCCACTACTCGAAGCGTGCCGCGCCGAACTTGCGGCTAGAGAGCCGCAAGATTGGAACCAGGCCGCGCTGGCCGCTTACAAGGCGCCCCAACTTCAACAGGGCGACGACGAAATCCGCCGGTACGGGTCGGACTTTGTTGTCCGTGACGCCGTCCGCCTTCTCAGGAACAGGCCACCCTGGCTCGGGCTCCGTCCCTCTTTTGCGCGTGGCGGTTTAAGCAATGCCTGGGGTGCGGCGGTGCTGCCGTATCGCCAGGAAGATCTGGCTAATTGGCCCGTCAGCGCCCAAGACCTTGCGCCTCACTACAAGGCGGTCGCGCGATTCATGCCCGTTGCAGGCGCGAGTGATGCGCTTGAGGACTTCTTTCCGGCGTTCGGCATGTCAGGCGCCAGACTGCTGGTGCAAAGCGGGCAGGCGGCATCCTTGCTGAAGCGCATCGACGACAAGCGCGCCGTGTTGAAGGGCATGTACGTCGTTGGAGGAGCCGCCCGCCAAGCCGCATCTGCAGACTGCCGCCGATGCGGCCTTTGCCTGCACGGGTGCCCATTCGAGTACATATTCAAAGCATCGCAGACGGTGACGGCGATGCAGCGCGATCCGCGATTTGAATATCGAAGCGGGCTGCGCGCGATTTCCTTTGAGCAAACGGCGCAGCTAGTCCGCCTTGTCTGCAAGCAAGCCGATGGAACCATTGAGATCATCGAGGGCGAGCGATTGTTTCTTGCTGGCGGCGTTCTTCCATCTGCACAGATCGTCCTGAATGCCATGGGCGCACGCGAACTCGTTCTTCACGACAGCCAGCACTTCTTTCTGCCGCTCGTGCATCTCTGGAACTCATCCGTCGATCCCGCAAAGGAAGCACGGCACGCGATGACGGAAGTTTTCATCGAGTTGGATGACCCAGCGGTGTCTCCACACACGGTTCACGCGCAACTCTATACCTACAATGAATTCTACGCAGTTGACATGAAACGGCGCTATGGCGGCGTGTTGCCTTTCGCCGACCCGCTTTTCGATGCGTTGGGCCGGCGCCTGATCGTCTCGCAGATCTTCCTTCATTCCGACCATTCGCATCGCATTGCCGTCGAACTTGTTGGTGGCGGAGAGCAACTGGCCGCGCGGTTGATCGAGAACCCTGATGTCGCAAGCGTGGTGAAACGCGCGAAGGCGGCATACGCGAAAGTTGCGCGTTCGCTTGGGTTGCTTGCCATCGGCGCCGCGAGCCGCTTGGGCGCACCCGGTTCAAGTTTTCATGCTGGAGGTTCGTTGCCCATGCGCCGGTCGCCGCATGGGCTGGAGACTGATGTGCTGGGTCGTATTGCGGGGATCGAGAGGGTTCACATCGTTGATGCTTCCGTGCTGCCGTCAATTCCAGCGACAACCATCACATTTTCCGTCATGGCCAATGCACACCGGATCGCCTCGAACGCGCTTTGACGTTGCCCGCGAGATAATGCCTGAAGCCGCCTGCAGATCTTTGAGTGCGTCCGGAACAAAGACGCCGTTCTCTCTGGCGTACTGGGCTGCTGCCGGTTTCACGGACACCGAGTTTAGGTGTTTTAGTGTGATCGGAGGTGGACCATGGGACAGAGACGGACGGTGGGTTGGCGCGAGTTGGACGTCATTTTCCACGGTATTCGCCAACCCAAGTAACGCCACCTTGGCACGCGACGACTAAAGGCGGCGAAGGGTCGAGAAATGATTGGGTAGGAATGACACGCCACGATCTCGCTTCGCTGGAACGTCGTGTTCGCCGCGCCGCCGCGCGCCACGGCTTCAATCTCTTGAAGGCCAAGAGGCTTGACGCCAGAATTCGCGCGCATGGCGGCTACATGCTCCGCAATGACAGCTTTGAGATTGTTTTCGGCGACAAGGACTATCCATTCTGCGCTGATTTGGACGACCTCGAAACGTTCCTGACGCGCCTTGGGGAAGCCTAGTCGGTCGTGCGCGCGATCGACGCCGTCACGATCTGCCCCGCATCGAGAGGATGGAATCGGCCCGTCCGTCCGCGACAAAGGCGTCGCCCACCGATCGCAATCGAATGCTAACATAAGGCTTGGTTGGGCTGCCCGGACCGGATAAACGCGCCTTAATGCCGTGACATCTGGACGAAAGGCCCCGGCCGCACTATGTAGCGGCGAACTTAGTCATCGACTCAGCGTGCAACCGAAAGTCCTAATGCAACCCAAGCAATCGACGTTTTCTGAACGGCAGGCCGCATCGGCAGCCGCGAAACAGGCGCTCCTCGCCAAGTTCAAGCCAAAGCCATCCGTGACAGCCGCCGAGCCGGTTGATCATGATGCCGAGCGGTTTGCCAAGATCGAGGCGGTCCGCCAGCAGCGCCTCCAAGAGAAGCACGACAAGCAACGTGCGCGCGAGGAAGCCGCCGCTGCTGAGGAGCGCGGCAGGATCGAGGCCGCTGAAGCCGCCGAAGCCGATCGTCTCGCGAATGAGCTTTCGGTCGACGCCAAGAAGCGGGCCGAGCGCAAGGATCGCAAGAAGGCGATCAAGGAAGCCGCCAAGGCCAAGAAGGATACGCGGGAGAATTTCCGGCCCGCCGCGCGTGAAGAGCGAGTACTCGACCCGGTACAGGAACATGAGCGCTACATCCGAAGCCTCGAGCGCCGCCGCGCCTAGCCCGCAGGCTGTCTTCGCCGTCACGCATTTTCGCAGCGCCCGGAATTAATTTCGGGCGCTGCATCCGTTTGGGCTTTCGTGATCCTCCTACAGTCAGAACCGGGCGATTGGGCCTGCTGAACTGAAGGATTCCGCTCCATGCAGGCAGAAATTTTTATTCCCATTGTTTTCTTCGGGTCGCTCGTATTGATCGTCTGGCTCGTGCTGATGTTCTCTTCGCGAAAACGCGCAGAAGCGTTTCAGACGCTTCGTCTCGCCATCGAGAAGGGACAGGAGATCACGCCGGCCGCCATGGACGCCATGGCGCGACTTGGCCATCCGCTCGCCGACCTTCGCAGGGGCATTGTCTTTCTTGCGCTGGCGTTGGCTGTCGGCGCGCTTGCCGGGATTGTTGGTTCCGAGGAGCCGGACGCGATCCGGCCCATGCTTGGGATTGCCGTTTTCCCGCTTTTCCTCGGTCTGGCGTTTCTCGGGCTTCACATTTTCGCCAGCGACAAGAAATCCGTTTAGGCTCTGCCGTGGCGAGGCCGGACGCAAGCGAAGTGGATCTGACAAGGGCCGCCATGCAGGGCGATCGGGGCGCATTTGAGCAGCTCGTCCGCCGCCACAGCAGTGCATTCGAGCACTCTCGCGCCGCCTGACTCGCTCAGCCAGCGACGCCGACGACATCGCCCAGGCGGCCTTTCTGGCAGCCTGGCGGCGTCGCGCCACCTGGCGGGGCGGGTCGTTTCGCGGCTGGGTGTGCGCGATCGCCTACCGGGAATTTCTGCAGGCGAGACGGGCCGCCGTTCCGGTAGTCGAGGCTGACGATGTTGGTGCGACCCAAGATACGCCCGCAGAGCGTCTGGACCTGTCACGCGCCATGCAGGCGCTGGAAGCCAGCGAGCGATCCGCCGTGGCCCTGTGTCTGGGGGCGGGACTGTCACACACGGAAGCTGCCCTGGTAATGGGTGCGCCGCTGGGATCGGTTAAATCGTGGGTTCTGCGAGGCCGGGCGAAACTACAAAAGGCTCTGTCCGCTTATGAGATTGCATGAGAATGCGTAGGTTCGAGGAGCGTGGTGAGATGGACGACGATCTGGAGCGGCTGTTCGCGGCCGACGAAGCAGCGATTGCCGACGAAGGATTCACCAGGCGGGTGATGGACAAGACCGATGGCTCGCCTGGTTTGAGGCGCGTTGCGATCTATGGCGCGGGGATGGCGGGGTTCGGCGTCGCCGCCGGCAGTTTTCCAGCGCTGATGTCCGTATTCCCACTGGTCGGGACTTGGGCCTCAGCCGCAGTCGGCGTCGTGCCAAGTGTCAGGGACTTCAACCTGGACGTCGTTGTCACGGAGGGCTCCCAGGCGATGACGGTGGTGCTGGCCGCCTTGGCCGTGGCGGCCTTTTCGCTGGCCGCGGGGGTCATGCAGGAGCGCTGAAGTCAAAGGGCCGATTGTGCGCGGACGGCGGGTCTGATCTGAATGCTTCCTGCTGCACGGGGGCACCATCATGTATCTCACGGCCTTTCTCGCCGGTCTGGCGATCTTCTTCATCCCGCATTTCTACTCAACTTTCCGGGCGCGCGGTGCAGGCGACATCAAGGCCCGAATGGGCCCCGGCCCCTATATGGGCCTGTACTCGCTGGTGACCCTCGCAGGCTTCGGGCTGATAGTCTGGGGGTATGGCAACCTCAAGCCGTGGATTCCGATCTGGGATCCGCCCGTCTGGACGAGGCATGTCGCGCTGACATTGATGCTACCGGCGCTGATCCTTCTGGTTTCGGCATACGTACCTGCGGGGTACATCAAGAGGGCCGTAAAGCACCCCATGCTGGCGGCCGTGAAGGTTTGGGCGCTCGCTCACCTTGTCGCGAACGGCGACCTCGCCTCCATCATCCTGTTTGGGTCTTTTCTCCTCTACGCCGTGATCGACCGGATCGCGGTGAAACGGCGCGGCGACCTCGGACCCGTCGGCGTCAATCCGAAGCTGACGGGCGATGTGGTCGCGGTCCTGGCCGGAGCGGCGGTCTATGGGGCAATCGCCTTTTATCTCCATCCCATCCTGTTCGGCGTGGCAGTGGTAGGCTAGAGCAATCTGCGTCCGCGCCACCCTGCGGCGGCGTGAATTCAAGGATTTGCTGACGTGTCTGCTCAATCCGGAACCTCACGCAAGACAGTCAAGGACATAGCGGCGGCCAAGGGCGCCATTCCCCTGGTGTGCCTCACGGCCTACACGGCGCCGATGGCCGAGTTGCTCGATTCGCGCTGTGACTTGCTGCTGGTCGGCGATTCGGTGGGGATGGTGGTGCATGGTTTACCGACCACGGTCGGCGTCACACTCGAAATGATGATCCTGCACGGACAGGCGGTCATGCGCCGATCGACGCAAGCCTTCGTGGTGGTCGATATGCCCTTCGGTTCCTACGAGGCGGGCCTGGAACAGGCGTTTCACAATGCGGCGCGGCTGATGAAGGAAACCGGCTGCCAGGCCGTGAAGATCGAGGCGGGCGAATACGCCGCCGCGACCGTGAGGCATCTGGTGGACCGGGGCGTGCCGGTCATGGCGCATGTCGGATTGCGTCCCCAAGCGACCCATGTTGATGGCGGGTTCAAGGCGAAGGGCCGTACGCAGGCCGAACGTCAAAGGGTCATGGCCGAGGCGAAGGCCGCAGATGGCGCCGGGTGTTTCGCCATGGTTATCGAAGGGGTCGCCGAGGATCTCGCCCGTGAGATTACCGGATCCGTTTCATGCCCGACCGTGGGTATCGGAGCGTCCAGCGCCTGCGACGGGCAGATCCTGGTGACGGAGGATCTGCTCGGCCTGTTTGACTGGACCCCTAAATTCGTTCGCCGCTACGCCGATCTGCGCGGCGAGATTGCGCGGGCCGTGGAGGGTTTCGCCGGGGATGTGCGGGCGCGGCGGTTTCCGACCAGTGCGGAGACCTATGCGCTCAAAGGCGCCGCTCCCGCACAGCCTTCTTGAATTGCCCGCGAGCCCCAGCGCGGCTAAGTTGACCCTGCCAACGCCGGAGTTCCCCAAGCTTGACCGATGCCTTTGAAGAAGTTGAGGACAGCCTCCGTCAGGAGAAGGCCTCCCGGGTCTGGAAGCGGGCGGCGCCGTTCGTCATCGGAGGCGTCGCAGCGATCATAATTGGCGTGGCCGCGTTTGAATTCTGGAATGTTTCCCGTCGCGGCGCGATCGAAGAGCAAGCGATCGGGTTCTCGGCCGCCGCCAAGGCGCTGAATGCGGGCGACCTGGCGGTCGCCAAGACCCAGCTGGTGGAGCTGGCCAAGGGCGATGGCGGCTTCGCCGAAATTTCGAACCATCTCCTCGCCGGGATCGAGAAAGACCTTGGAGGGGACCCGGCGGCCATCGCGCAGCACCTGACCGCCGCTGCGGGAGAGGAAGAAGGCCTGCTGGCCGACCTTGCGACGCTCAAACTCGCCTATCTCAAAGCCGACGACGTCGATCTCGCGGAACTGACGGCGATCGTCTCGCCCTTGACGGAGACGGACGGCCCACTCGCGGCTCTCTCGAGAGAATTGCTGGCTGCCAAGGCATTCGCAACCGGCGATATCGAGCGAGCCCGAAGGGACTATCAGGCCTTGACGCTGGCGCTTGATGCGCCGCGCGAGATGCAGAGGCGGGTGCAGCAGACCCTGATGGTCTTGCCGAAGGCCGCCAGCCCGGCGCCGGCTTCGACTTCCACAACCCTTTCCGGCGCTCCGGCCGCGTCACCCCCAACGCCGCAGCCTGCCGCTCCTGCCGATCAAAACGAACAGACGGGTACAACCAACCAATGAAGCCCTATCGTCAGTTCGTGGCGTCCGCGGTTGTTTGCGCGATGCTCGCCGGGTGCAGCCTGTTTGGCGGTGGCGACAACAAGGCGTCCGAAGAAGAGCGCGCTGGCCGCGTGAATATGAGCATTCTGGACGAGAAGCTCGTCGCCGATGTCGATTTCGCGGCCACCACAGTGACCCTGCCGCCTGCCGCTGCATCCAAAGACTGGGCGCAGGCCGGGGTCAGTCCTGCGAAGATCTCAGGTCACGTCGCGGCTGGGGCGCAGTTCAGCATCGACTGGCGCGCGGACGCAGGCGCGGGATCGAGCCAGAAGAAGCGGCTGGTGGCGCCGCCGGTCGTCAAGGACGGCCGGGTGTTCGTCATCGACGCCAATCAGCAGGTTTCAGCCTTTGATACCACAAGCGGCGCCCGGGTCTGGTCGAGAGAGTTGGAAGGCCAGTTCAAGCGCGACACGTTTTCGGTCGGAGGCGGACTCGCCGTCGCCGGAGACAAGCTGCTTGTGGGTTCAGGCTTTGGGTATGTCGTGGCCTTGTCGGTGTCCGATGGAGCGGAAGTCTGGCGCCGTCCGACCGAGAGTCCGGTGTCGGGGTCGCCTGCGGTCGTTGGAAACCGCGCCTATGTCACCAGCACAAACAACGAGCTTTACGCGCTCAACGTCGAAACGGGAGAGATCATCTGGACGGATCAGGCCATCGCCGAGTCCGCCCGCATTCTTTCCGCGCCAAGCCCGGCCGTCTCCGATGAACTACTGGTCGCGCCGTACTCCTCGGGAGAGCTGATTGCCTATGTTCCGGCGAACGGGCGTCGCCTCTGGACCGACACGCTGACCACTGTCGGCAGATTCACGCCGCTCTCCGCGATCAACGACATCGCCGGCCGCCCGGTCATTCAGGACAATGTGGTTTACGCCGCCAGTCATTCGGGCGTGCTCACTGCAATCGACGCCCGCAGCGGTCAGCGCATCTGGAACATGCTGTTCGGCTCGCGCCTTGGGCCGGTGATCATAGGTGAGTATCTGTTCATCGTCAGCACCGCAGGCCAGGTCGCCTGCATCAACAAGGTGGATGGCGGCGTCATCTGGGTGCGCAACCTCGCCGAGTTCCAGAACGAGAAGAAGAAGCAGAACCGGATTGTCTGGACCGGACCCCTGGTGGCGTCGGACAGGCTCGTCCTCGGTTCCTCGGAGGGCATGCTGGTCGCCCTGTCTCCGCAGACCGGCGAGACGCTGACCGAGCTGAAGGTTGGCGCCCCCCTTTATATCGAACCCATCGCCGCCGACGGCAAAATCTTCGTCCTGACGGACAAGGGCCAGCTCGTCGCGATCCGCTAGAAGGTTGCTCTGGTTTCATTGGTATAGAGACTGATTCAAAGATCGACCTGATTCAGGCCGATCGCATCAGGTTCTAAGGCCTATCGCGCGCAACTCACGAGGTGTATCGGCTTGGGCTGGCTCCATCTGGAGAATTGAGAATGCCGCTAACGGTGGCCATCGTGGGTCGCCCCAACGTCGGCAAATCGACGCTGTTCAATCGTCTGGCGGGCCGCAAGATCGCGCTGGTCGACGATCAGCCTGGCGTGACGCGCGACCGCAAGGAAACGACGGGCCGGATCGGCGACATGGATCTGCGGCTGGTCGATACGGCTGGCTTTGAGGACGTGACGGACTCCTCGCTGGAAGCGCGCATGCGCCGTCAAACGGAAATTGCCGTCGATCAGGCCGATGTCTGCGTCTTCCTTTACGACGCGCGGGACGGCGTGACGCCGCTCGACGAGCGTTTCGCGCAATTGCTCCGGAAATCAGGAAAGCCCGTCATCCTCGCGGCCAACAAATGCGAAGGCAAGCAGGGGGACGCCGGCCTCGCCGAAGCCTGGCGCCTTGGACTTGGCGAGCCGGCGGCGCTTTCGGCCGAACATGGCGAGGGAATGGGCGAACTTTATGAAGCGCTTGTCGCCGTAGAGACCCGGCTGGAAATCGGGCCTGGCTCGGTCGAGTTCGACCAAGCCGGCGCCGTTGAGGAAAACGAGGCCTTCGATCCTGACGCGGAGGCTCCCGTTGAACCAGACAAGCCGATCCGGCTCGCTTTTGTGGGGCGTCCGAACGCCGGCAAATCAACCTTGCTGAATGCGCTGCTAAACGACGATCGCTTCGTGACCGGACCTGAGGCCGGAATCACCCGCGACAGCATCACCGTGGCGTGGTCATGGAACGGACGCGAAATCCGTCTGGTCGATACGGCCGGGCTGCGCAAGCGGACACGCGTGCAGGACAAGCTTGAGCGTCTGTCGACCAGCGAGACCATACACTCGATCCGCTTCGCCGATGTCGTCGTGCTGGTGATGGATCCGCGCGAGGCGTTCGAGAAACAGGATTTGCAGATCGCCAATCTGGCGCTGCGTGAGGGGCGGGGCCTGGTGTTCGCCATCACCAAATGGGATCTCGTCGAGCACCCGAGCGACGTGAAGCGTGAGATGGAAGCGCTCGCAGCGGAGAGCGTGCCGCACGCCCGGGGATCGCCTCTGGTAACCGTCTCCGGCGAGACGCGGCGCGGCCTCGACAAGCTGATGGACGCCTGCCTCAAGGTTCACAAGGACTGGTCGGCCCGGGTCAAAACGCGCGATCTCAACGACTGGCTGCAGTATGTGATCCAGAAGCATCCGCCGCCGGCGCCAGGCGGCAAGCGCATCAAGCCGCGCTACATGGCGCAGATGAAGACCCGCCCGCCGACTTTCGTGCTGATGGCGTCGCGAGCCGAGGACATGCCCGAAACCTACAAGCGTTATCTGGTAAACGAATTGCGCGAGGCATTCGATTTGCCGGGGGTGCCCATCCGGCTCATCCTGCGGCAGGGCAAGAACCCGTTCGCCGACAAGGATTGAATCATCAGCCAACGCATGGGTCGATTAGACCTGCCCCGCATCGCGCGACAACTCACGATATGAGATCCGCGCGCCATGTTCCTGGCAGGCATCGGACAGGTAGAGTGGTATCGGGGCGGCCACCTCTTCGGCCGTCGGCAACTGCCCGCGATCCTCGCCCGGCATCGCCTTGAACCGCATGTCGGTGCGGGTGGGGCCCGGGTCGTAGAGATTGACGCGGATGGCGCTCTTTTCCGTTTCGTCGGCATAGCACAGGATCATGGCCTCCAACGCGGCCTTGGAGGCGGCGTATGGCCCCCAGTAAGCTCTCGGTCGCGGCACGACTCCCGAGGTGATGAAGAGCGCGCGCCCCGCCGGACTCTCCCGCAGAAGAGGGTGAAGGGCGCGGATGAGGCGCCAGTTGGCGGTGAAGTTGACGTCGATCGTCTCCTGGAACGCGGATGGCGTGACTTGCTCCAGCGGCCCGAGCGTGCCTAGGACGCCGGCATTGCCGAGCAACCCATCGAGCCGGCCAAAACGCTCCAGCAGCTTCAATGCAAGCTTGTCGATGCTTGCCGCGTCGCGCAGGTCCAGCGGAACAAGAGTGGCCGCCTCTCCCGTGGCCGACTTGATCTCGTCGTCGAGCTGGGTCAGCGCCTTTTCCGATCGCGCGACGCCGATGACATCGTTGCCCGCGCGCGCAAGGGCCAGGGCGGCGGCCCGGCCAATCCCCCTGGATGCGCCGGTGACGAGAACGATTCGGTTCATCGCAGGCGCAAAGGTCAGTCGTCGAGCAGCGACAATTGCTGCTCCTTGCGCGCCATGTCGTGGTCGCGATCAATCAGGCGCGTGGGATAATCGCCGGTGAAACAATGGTCGGCGAATTGTGGCGACGCATCGTTCCGCTTGCCGGCGCCCAGCGCCTCGTAGAAACCGCCAAGCGAGATGAAAGCGAGGCTATCTACCTTAAGGTAGCGGCGCATCTGCTCGATCGACATGGCGCTGGCGATGAGCTCCTCCTTGGAGGGCATGTCGATGCCGTAGAAGTCGGGATACTTGATCGGCGGGCTCGCGACCCGAAAGTGAATTTCGGCCGCGCCAGCGTCGCGCACCATCTGCACGATTTTCTGGGAGGTGTTGCCGCGCACGATCGAATCATCGACGAGCACGACCCGCTTGCCGTCCAGCAGCGGTTTGTTGGGTGCGTGTTTCTTCGAAATCGAGCGCTGCCGGCCGGTCTGCGTCGGCTGGATGAAGGTGCGGCCGACATAGTGATTGCGGATAATGCCGAAACCGAAGGGTATGCCGGACTGTTCGGCAAAACCGAGCGCAGCCGGATTGCCACCGTCAGGTACGGGACAGATGACGTCCGCCGCCACTGGATACTCCCGCGCCAGCGCCCGTCCGAAACGTTCCCGCGTTTCGTAGACGCTGCGGCCGTGCAGGATGCTGTCTGGCCGCGCGAAGTAGACGTATTCGAAAACGCAGGGAGAGGCGGGCCGCTGAGGGAAAGGCATCAGGCTTTCGACGCCGTCCCCGGTGATGACGACCACTTCGCCATGCTCGATGTTTCGCACGAAGCTTGCGCCGATCGCCTCCAGCGCACAGGTTTCCGAGGCAAGCACGGCTGCGCCGTCAATCTCCCCGAGCACCAGCGGGCGCAGTCCCCAGGGATCGCGCGCGCCGAACATCTTGCCATTGGTGAGGCCTACCAGGGCGTACCCGCCTTCGAGATGGCGCAGCGCGTCGATGAAGCGCTCCTGAATCTTGTTCTTGCTGGAGCGCGCCGTGAGCTGGAGGATGACCTCGGTGTCCATAGTTGACTGAAAGATGGCGCCATTTTCGACCAGGTCGGCATGAAGCGCGCGTGCGTTGGTGAGATTGCCATTGTGCGCGATGGCGAAACCGCCGCTCGCGAGATCGCCGAAGATGGGCTGGATGTTGCGCAGCACGACTTTTCCGGACGTCGAATAGCGGTTGTGACCGATGGCCATCCGCCCGGGCAGGCGCGACACGGCGCCGGTCTCCTCGCTGAAACTGTCGCCGACGAGGCCCATGTGCCGTTCGACGCTGAAGCGATTGGTGCGACCGTCGTAGGTCGCGATGCCGCAGGCTTCCTGGCCGCGGTGCTGCAGCGCGTGAAGGCCAAGCGCGGTGAGGACCGCCGCGTCGTCCCTGCCGAACACCCCGAACACGCCGCACTTGTGGCGCATGCCGTCCTTGAAGCCGGGGCCGTCGGGGGCGAAGTCGTCGTCGATTCCAGGGGGTCCTGCGGCGGCGTCGATTTCGACTGGAGCGGCCAACCAAGCCTCCCGAACCAAAGACAGCCCCCTATCATCCGGACGAGCGGGAGACGGGCGCTTCAATCGTTTCACGCGCGCGGTCCACGAATCCGGGAACGTGATCGCGAATCCAGCTCGCCGCCGCATCCGCATACGGAAAAAACCGCGACTCGGCAACAAACCTTGGCGTGGCTTCAGCAGGGAGCACCTGCTGCATCAGCAGTATGAACAGGATCACCGCGAGCGCCCCCCGGGCCACGCCGAACACCGCTCCGGCAAGCCGGTCGACAAGACCGATTTCGGGCGAGGAATGAATGAGCTTTGAAAGCCGTCCACCCAGATACGCCGCGAGCGAATAGGCGGCGAGAAAACCCAGCACCACCAGAATTGCCGACGGGGTAATGGCCGGCAGGCTGTCCGGGATGACGGACGCAAGCGGCCTTTCGAGCAGGACCAAGGCGTAGTAAGCTGCCAGTCCGCCGATGATGAACGAGATAACAGACGAGGCTTCGCGAATCAGTCCGCGTCCCAGCGACATGACTGCCGAGACCACGATGACTGCGAGCACGATGATGTCGAAGGCCGATAGGGGCCCCTGGAACAGATCCGCCACCCGACTACTCCCCTTGCAGCACGTCCACGAGCTCCTGGAGTCTGGATACTCCATGGACAACCATTCCGTCGACTAGTTCTGGCGCCCCTGGCGGCGCGTAGGCGCGGGTGAAGCCCAGCCGCGCGGCCTCTCTCAGCCGGGGCTCGATTCGGCCCACGGGGCGTATCGCGCCAGAGAGGGCGACCTCGCCAAAGAAGATTGATCCCTGAGGCGTCGGGCGGTCCAATACGGAAGACGCGAGGGCCGCCGCAGCCGCGAGGTCGCCTGCGGGCTCGGCGATGCGATAGCCGCCAGTGACGCTGAGATAGATGTCGCGATTTCCGAGCCGCAGGCCGCAGCGTGTCTCGAAGACAGCGAGCAGCATGGCGAGGCGCGACGTCTCCCAGCCCACGACAGCGCGGCGCGGAGAGCCTGCAGCCTCGGGACCGGCGAGCGCCTGCACTTCCGCCAGCATGGGCCGCGAACCCTCCATTGCGGCGAAAACGGCGCGGCCCGAAGAGGCTTCGTCCGAGCCGGTTAGGAACATGGCGGAGGGGTCTTTGGCGCCGATCAGCCCCGCCTCGCTCATCTCGAATACGCCGATCTCGTCGGCGGGGCCAAAGCGGTTCTTGACCGACCGGAGCACCCGGAACTGGTGGCCGCGCTCGCCCTCGAAATAGAAGACCGCATCGACCATGTGCTCCAGCACACGGGGGCCCGCGATCTGGCCGTCCTTGGTTACGTGTCCGACCAGTATGACCGACGCGCCGGACTTTTTCGCAAAACGAGTCAGTTCCTGGGCGCAGGCGCGTACTTGCGCGACCGAGCCGGGCGCCGCCTCGAAGCCGTCGGACCAGAGGGTTTGCACGCTGTCGATGACGACGATTTCCGGCTGGGTGGTTTTGAGCGCCTTGAGGATGATGCGCAGGTCGGTCTCGGCCGCGAGCTGGACTGGCGCCGCCGCGACTCCCAGGCGTCGGGCGCGGGCCTGGATCTGGGAGATGGCTTCCTCACCGGAAATGTATGCTGTCCTGACGTCCGAGGCCGCCATCATGGCGGCGGCCTGGAGAAGGAGGGTGGATTTGCCGATGCCGGGATCGCCGCCCACGAGGACGGCCGAGGAACGCGCAATGCCGCCGCCGAAGACACGATCGAGTTCGGCTATGCCGGTGGAGAGGCGCGGCGGCGGGGGGTCGGTCGATGCCAAGGGCGAGAAAGCGAGCGTTCCGGCGCGCGTCTTGGCGCCGCTTTGGGTCGAGGGCAGGCCGCCAGGCGCGCCGACAGCTTCCTCAACCAGAGTGTTCCAAGCGCCGCAGCCTTCGCAGCGCCCGGTCCATTTGGGGTGGGACGCGCCGCAGGACTGGCAGACGAAAGCGGTGGTCGACTTGGGCATTGCGGTCGTCAGTCGTCCATGAGGAGGGCGGGGAGGTCTCGCACGCACGATCTGCGTCGTGATTCACAATGCAAGAGGTCGCGAAGTCTGGCTACAGCGCTGGCTGGATCGGACCGTCGGCGCGGCCATGGACGAACTGATCGACATGCGGGCTGCCGCTCGCGTCGATGTTCTTTGCGGGCCCCCGCCAGATGATTCGGCCCTCATGCAGCATGGCGACCTCGTCGGCGATCTTCCGGACCGAAGCCATGTCGTGCGTGATGGTGATGGCGGCGGCGCCCAGCGCCTTCACCTGTTCGACGATCAGATTGTTGACGGCGTCGGCGGTTATCGGATCAAGACCCGTCGTCGGCTCATCGAAGAAAATCAGGTCAGGCGCGCCGATGATGGCTCGTGCGAGACCGACCCGCTTTTGCATGCCGCCCGAAAGTTCGGCTGTGCGAAGATTGGCGACCGATGGTCCGAGGCGCACCTTCGCCAGTGTCTCGATCGCGCGCTGGCGCGCTTTTGCGCGATTCAATCCGTCCCGATAGATCAGGGCGAAGGCGACATTTTCCCAGACCGTCAGGCTGTCAAACAGTGCACCGCCCTGGAACAGCATGCCGGTGCGCCGGCGCATGGTCTCGATCGATTTTGCGTCCGTTGCGGCGCGGCCGTCGAACAGGACCTCGCCCTTGTCGGGCGACATCAGGCCGAGCGCGCACTTGATCGTGACGGACTTTCCGGTGCCGGACCCGCCGATGACCACAAGGGATTCGCCGGGCTTAACAGACAAATCGACGCCATGCAGAACATGCTTGGCGCCAAATGCCTTGCGCAGGCCCCGAAGCTGCAGAATGGGAGCGTTGTCGCGAACCACCGTCACAGCCCCACTCTCACGAAGATGGACGTGAGAATATAGTTGGACGCGAGGATGAGAACGGCGGCTCCCACTACCGCGAGCGTTGCCGCCCGACCGACGCCGCCGGCGCCGCCCTTCGAGCGGTCACCCTGATAGCAGCCCATCAGCGCGATGATGCCGCCGAAAACCGCCGCCTTGATCAGTCCGGAGACGATGTCGCCGGAACTCACGAATTGCCAGGTCGTGCGCAGATAGGCCGGGCCGCTGAAGTCGAGCGCTCCCACGCCTACAAGATAGCCCCCCATGACGCCGATGATGTCAGCGACCAGCACCAGCACGGGCAAAGTCAGGATCGCCGCCAGCACGCGTGGCGCATAGAGGTAGCGGGACGGCTTGGCGGACAGCGTGAGCAGCGCGTCGATCTGTTCGGTGACCCGCATGGCGCCGATTTCGGCTGCGATGCCCGCACTGACCCGACCCGCGAGCATGAGGCCCGCCAGGACCGGCCCAAGTTCCCTCGTGATGCCGAGCACGACGATGTTCGGGACGAACTGCTCGGCGTTGAACCGCGATCCGCCCGTATAGATGTTGAGCGCCAGCGCCGCGCCGATGAATACCGCAGTCAGACCGACAACAGGCAACGAAAAGAACCCGATCTTGATACACTGACGCAGCACCTCGCGCAGGTAGACCACCGGCGTCACGCACGCGATCAACACCTGGGCCGAAAACAGAGAGATCGCTCCGATCTCGCGGAGAGCCGCCAACACGGTGCGGCCAATCAGCCGGAAGGGGCGAAGCAAAGCGGGCGTGTGATCGACCGGCGTCCCCGCGCCGACGGCCGTGGGCAGTGGCGACGTCATTCGGCGCCTGCATAGATGCGGGGCAAGCGCGGTCCAAGGCGGGTCAGGAGTTCGTAGTCGATCGTGCACATTGCGTCGGCCTGGTCACCGATCGGGAGCGCAGGCCCGATCAGCTCCACGGGATCGCCGATGGCGGCGGGAAGTCCAGTCACGTCCAGCATCATGAGATCCATCGATACCCGGCCGAGGATGGGCCGTCTCTCTCCGTGGACGACGCCATATCCTCTATTGGAGGCGGAGCGCAAGAAACCGTCGGCGTAACCTATCGCAACCGTCGCGAGCGTTCGATCGCCGTCGCTGGTCCAGCTCGCGCCATATCCGACCGTCTCCCCCCGGGTAACCGTGCGAAGCTGCAGGATGGGAGCCGTCACGCGGACAACGGGGCGCGGACCTTTGCCCTCCCGCGGAGTTGGTCCGCCGCCATAGAGTCCGATGCCGGGGCGAATTTCATCAAACGCGAAATCGGCGCCCAGGTAGGCGCCGGCAGTGGCGGCGAGACTGAGGCGCGCGTTGGGCCAGTGCGATACGGCTTGCCTGAATTCTGCAAGCTGGCGGTTATTCATGGGGTGGTCCGGCTCGTCGGCACAGGCGAGATGGCTGATGAGATGCGTCGGCTGCGGCTGAAGCCGGGCCGCCTCGACCCATTGCGCAGAGCCCACGCCAAGTCGGTTCATCCCGGTGTCGAGGTGGAGGGAAGCGGGATGCGGCGCTCCGCCGGAGTCGATCCAGAGTTCGATCTGTTCCAGGGAATTCAGAACGGGCTCCAGCTGATGGACAACAAAGTCCGGAACCGCGCCCGGCGGCGGCCCGTGAAAGACGGCGACCTCCGGCCCCGAACCGAGGGAGGCGCGAAGCGCGACGCCTTCCTCAAGGGTCGCCACGTAAAAGCGACGACAGCCTGAGCGTGCCAGGGCCCGAGAGACCTGATCGGCGCCAAGTCCGTAAGCGTCGGCCTTTACGACCGCCGCAGCATAAGCGGGGGCTGCACGACCCGCCAGCATCCGCCAGTTGGCGACCAGCGCCGATAGATCGATCTCGACCCTCGCTGCCATACCGTCGGCCAACTCAGCGATTGTCGGTCGGACTGGCATAGCGGCGGTCGAGATTGCCGAAACGGACGCGCGAAGGAATGAATCCCACCTCGATCTTGCCGATGGGCCCATGCCGCTGCTTGGAAATGATGATCTCGGCCACGTTGAACTTGGCGGCCAGCTTGTCCTTCCACTCGGTGTACCTCGGATCGTCTTCGTCGGGCTCGAGACGCTCCAGATAGTAGGCTTCGCGATAGATAAACAGGACAACGTCGGCGTCCTGCTCGATCGATCCGGATTCACGCAGATCCGACAGCTGTGGCCGCTTGTCCTCGCGCATTTCAACCTGACGCGACAACTGCGAAAGCGCGATCACCGGAATCGCGAGCTCCTTGGCCAGCGCCTTCAGGGATTTGGTGATCATGCTGACTTCCTGCACGCGGCCGTCATTGCGGTTGCCGCCCGTCGACGTAATAAGCTGAAGGTAGTCGATGATGAGAAGGTCGAGACCATGGGTGCGCTGCAGGCGGCGGGCCCGCGCGGCAAGCTGCGAGATTGAGATCGCGCCCATGTCATCAATGTAGAGGGGCAGACCCTCCATCGTGCGTGCTGCTTCGCGGATATGCTCATAGTCGCGCGGAGTGAGGTCGCCTCGCCGGATCTTGTCCGACGGCACTTCGGAGATGTCGGCGAGAACGCGGGTCGCTAGCTGATCGGCCGACATTTCCAGAGAGAAAAACCCGACGACCGCGCCATCGTCTGTCTTCATGGCGCCGTTGGGGCCGGCCGACCGCCGACACTTGCGGGCGGCGTTGTAGGCGATGTTGACCGCCAGGGCCGTCTTTCCCATCGAGGGACGGGCGGCGAGGATGACGAGGTCGGATTTGTGCAATCCGCCCAGCATGCGGTCGAGGTCGTCGAGGCCCGAGGCGACGCCGGCGATCTTGCCCTCGCGTTTGAAGGCGGCGGTTGCGGTGGTGATCGACAGGGCGAGTGCGGTGTTGAAGGTCTGGAAGCCCTGCGAGCCGACGCCCTTTTCGGCGAGCGTGAAGAGCAGTTT
>JAWXBJ010000239.1:0-12905 GCA_034439955.1 Alphaproteobacteria bacterium | reverse complement strand
GCGGCGCCGCCGTGCAGGAGCTGGAAGACCGCGACTGGGTGGCGTTGAGCCTCGAAGGCCTGCCCGCCGTTCATGCCGGACCGTTCGTGGTCGCGGGGGCTCATGAACTGGCCCGCGCCGGGCCCGGCCGCATTCCGGTCTGGATCGAGGCTGGGCCGGCCTTCGGAACCGGACACCACGGCACCACCAAGGGATGCCTTGAAGCCCTCGCCCGTCTCGCCCGAACCCGGCGCGTTGGCCGCGTGCTCGACATCGGAACCGGCTCCGGCGTTCTGGCGATCGCCGCCCTGAAGATTGGCGCGACCTCCGCGATCGCAACGGATCTCGACGCGGAATCGGTCCGGGTCGCCCGCGAAAACGCCCGCAACAACCGTTCGGGCCGGACCTTGAAATTCCTCCACGCTTCGGGCGCCAATCACGCCGCGATCCGCGCGGGGGCGCCTTATGATCTCATCCTCGCCAACATCCTCGCCCGGCCGCTTGTCTGGCTGTCGCAGGACATCTCGCATCTGGTGCGACGCGGCGGCCGGGTCATCCTGTCGGGGCTGCTGACCCATCAGGAGCCTCAGGTGAGGCGCGCCTATCTTGGCCAGGGGCTCGTTCTGGTCGATCGCCTGCGCATCACGGGTTGGTCCACGCTGGTGTTCGAACGGCCCGCGCGCGCGAAGCGACGGGGTTGCGCATCCGGGCCGGCGGGTGTTCGCTTGCAGGTCGAGGCGAAGGATGAGCGATGAGACAGACCTATGAGGTGATCGGCGGACCCGCTGTTGGCCGCGCCAGTCTTCCGCTTCTGCGGGCGGCGCTCAAGGCCGCAGCGCTCGACGGCGTCTACATCCCGCACGAGGACGAGTACCAGAACGAGTACCTCCCGGCCTGCTATGAGCGGCTGGCCTGGGTGACCGGTTTCACGGGGTCGGCAGGCGCTGCTTTTGTCCTCGCCAGAACCGCCATCGTCTTCATCGACGGCCGCTACACCTTGCAGGTGAAGGACCAGCTGGCCCCGAAGCTGTTCGAGACGGCCGACCTGGCTGATCCCGGTCCCTTCGGCTGGCTGGCCAGTCAGCACCTGCCCGGACAGAGGATCGGTTATGATCCGCGCCTCGTCAGTCCCGATACGCTCGACAAGCTTCAGGACGCAGCCCGTCGGGCGGGCGCCGATCTGGTCGCAACCGATCCCAATCCCATCGACATGGCCTGGACCGACCGTCCGGCAGAACCGCTTCATCCGGTCGCGCCGCACGATCTGGCCTACGCGGGCGAGACCAGCGCGTCAAAACGCGAGCGGCTGGGCAAGGACCTGGCCAATGCGAAGATCGACGCGGCCGTGATCACCTCCCCGGTGTCGATCGCCTGGCTGTTCAACGTGCGCGGCGGCGATGTCGCCCGCACGCCACTTCCACTCGGGCGGGCCATTCTCTTCGCCGACGGCCAGGCCGAACTCTTCCTTCGCCCAGAGAAGATCGGCTCGGATCTCGGAGGGCATCTGGGCAACGAGGTCTCTCTGCGCTCGGCCAACGAGCTGGAGCATCGCCTCGCGAAGCTTGCGGGCAAGCGCGTCGCTCTTGACGCATCCTCCGCCTCCGCCTGGTTCTTCAACACCCTCGCCAGGGCCGGCGCCGACATCCAGCGCGCCCCGGATCCCTGCCTGCTTCCGCGCGCAAGAAAGAACGCCGTCGAGATCGACGGAGCGCGCCGGGCTCACAGGCGGGACGGCGCCGCCTTGTCGCGCTTCCTTCGCTGGTTCGACGAGCATGGTCAGGGCGGCGACGTCTCGGAGATCGACGCCGCGCAAAAACTCGAGGCCTTCCGCGAGGAAACGGGTGAGTTGAAGGATCTGTCGTTCAACTCGATTTCAAGCGCCGGTCCCAACGGTGCGATCAATCACTACCGACCCGACTTCGCCACCAACCGCAAGCTCGAACGCGGAACGCTGTATCTCATCGACAGCGGCGGCCAGTATCTCGACGGCACGACCGACGTCACCCGCACACTCGCCATCGGCGATCCCACCGCAGAAATGCGTGACCGTTTCACGCGTGTCCTCAAGGGACATATCGCGCTGGCGCAGGCGCGCTTCCCGAAAGGTACGACCGGATCTTCACTCGATGCGCTGGCCCGCCTTGCGCTTTGGGAGGGCGGTTTCGACTATGACCATGGCACCGGCCATGGCGTCGGCAGCTATCTGGGCGTCCACGAGGGTCCGCACCGCATCGCCAAGGCGGCCAATCTGGTGCCGCTCGAACCGGGCATGATCGTCTCCAACGAGCCGGGGTACTACAAGGCGGGCGCCTACGGAATCCGGATCGAGAATCTCATTGTCGTCAAGGAAGCGCTCCTGGTCCCGGGCGGCGACCGTGAGATGCTGGGATTCGAGACGTTGACCCTCGCCCCATTGGACAAGCGCCTGATCGTCACCGGCCAGCTGAGCGCACAGGAATGGCTGTGGGTCGATCGCTACCACGCCCGCGTCCTCAGCGAGATCGGACCGCTTCTGCCGGACGAGGATCGCGCCTGGCTGGCGCAGGCCTGCGCGCCGTTGTGATAGCCTCCATCGAACTTCAGTCAACGGAGAGAAAGTGACCCCCACCCGATCCAGACCGACTCTCCCCACTTGCATGCAGCCCCTCCCCCGGAAAGGGGGAGGCGCCACGCGCACGAATGCATCCGCACACACCGGTCAGGTGGGGGTCTTTTTCCGTCGAATGGCCTTGGGTTCGATCACCCTTTCCCTCTTTGCCTGCGCAACCGCCCCCGCATCGCAGACCGATACCGCCTTTGCGTCCTGCCCGGCCTATGCACCCGCCTACAAGGTCACCGACGATTTCATGACCACCTTCAATTCGAAGGACCCTGCGACCTTTGCCTCGGTCTTCCACATGCCCACCGTGCGCATCGCCGCCGGTGAGTTGAACATCATCAACTCGGGCGCCGATCTCGACGCCTTCGGCCGGCTGGCCGCAATCGGGTGGGACCGCAGCGCCTGGTCAGCCCGTCAGGTCGTGCAGTGCGGCCCGACCAAGGCGCACATGCTGACCACCTTTGTTCGCTATCGGGCCGACGGCTCGGAACTCTCGCGCTTCGACTCGCTCTACATCGTCGAGTTCAAGAACGACCGCTGGGCGCTAACCGCCCGCTCAAGCTTCGCGCCTTGAACCGTCCCCCGACCGGCGTCGCGGCTCCGCCCGTCCGCACGCGGAGCATCGACGCCAACGGTCTGTCCTTCGCGATCGATGAATGCGGTGAGGTCAACGCCGCGATCGCCGGCTGGCTCGTCTCGAAACGACTGGAGGTCTGACCCACATGGCCTCGATCGACGCCTCCCCCGGCCGCGTCATGTTCGGCGCCGGGGCCGAGCTTTATGATTTCGCCCGCCCCGGCTATCCCCCCGATCTGTTCGACTGGCTGCGCGGGACCGCAAGCCTCGACGCCGCCTCCGACTGTTTCGAGATCGGCGCCGGGACCGGCCAGGCGACCTTTCCCGTCCTCGCATACCCTGTCCGCTCTCTCCTGGCGATCGAGCCCGATCACGCCCTGGCCGACCGGCTCATCGCGTCGGGGGCCGGCGACGCCCGGCTCCGCGTCGCCATCGAGCCTTTCGAAACCTGCCGTCTGCCGCTGGCGGCCTTCGATTTTGGCTTCGCCGCCACTTCCCTGCACTGGCTCAGGCGCATGAAGGCGTTCGATCTCGTCCTCGCCGCGCTGCGCCCGGGCGGGAGCTTCGCCGCCTGGTGGAATGTCTATCACGATCCCTCCAGCCCGGACGCGTTCGCCCGTGCAACCGCGCACGTGTTCTCCGGCATCGAGGAGGCGCCCAGCCGCACGGCCGTGCGTCCGCCTTTCGCCCTCGACATCAACGCGCGGATGGGAGAAATGCGCGCCGCCGGCTTTGTCGATGTGCGCCACGCGCTTTTCCGGTGGACGGAGGCCTTCACGCCAGCCCGGCTCGCTGGCCTCTACGCCACCTTCTCGCGCGTGCGCATGGCGCCCGCAGAGACCCGCGCCCATTTGCTCGAAAACCTTGAAACCGTGGCCGAAGCCCTCGCCCGGGAATCTGGCGGCGAGATCCGCCGCGACATAGTCACCAGCGTCTTTTGCGGGCACAGGCCCTGAAGCGCCCTTCGCTCAGTGATGCCAGCCGCATTCGACCAGATTGCCGTTGGGATCGATGACCCTCGCCGCATAGTAGGAACCCGGCGCGGACGTCGGCTGCGGCGCCGGATAGCCTACCTGGGTACCGCCGGCTTCGAGCGCCGCCCGGAAGAAGGCGCGGACCGAATAATCATCCTTGGCCGGCAGAGCCACATGTCCCGGCTGTCCATCGGCGATTTCGTTGAACTCGACCCTCGCGGCATGCGGCGCGACCACGAGAAGGACGAAATCGTCCGCCTGACCTGTCGGACCGACCGCAAAGCCGTCATCCGCTTCCTCGATGATCGAGAACCCCAGCGGCCGGGCGGTCGCGGCGTAGAAGCGGCGAGCGGCGGCCATGTCTTTGCAGATGATGCGGGAATGATCGAGCATGATTGGGCCTCCGATCAGCTGACAACGCTCGGAGCGCCTGGAGGTTTCGCTTCCTGCGGCCGGATCGCAGCCCTCGCCGCCCTCACCCATTGGCGGTCCCGGCGCCCTCTGCTAAACGCCGCCGCCAAGGACACAAAAAATGACGCCGCGAGACAAGATCCGGAACTTCTCCATCATCGCGCATATCGACCACGGCAAATCGACGCTGGCGGACCGGATCATCCAGATGACCGGCGGCCTCGCCGAGCGCGACATGGTTGAGCAGGTGCTTGATTCCATGGACATCGAACGCGAACGCGGCATCACCATCAAGGCTCAGACCGTCCGCCTCGACTACAAGGCCAGGGACGGGGAGGCCTATGTCCTCAACCTGATGGACACGCCCGGCCACGTCGATTTCGCCTACGAGGTCTCCCGCTGCCTCGCCGCCTGCGAGGGATCGCTGCTCGTGGTTGACGCCTCCCAGGGGGTCGAGGCCCAGACCCTCGCCAATGTCTACAAAGCGATCGACCAGAACCACGAGATCGTGCCCGTTCTCAACAAGATCGACCTGCCCGCCGCCGACGTGCCGCGCGTCAAGACGCAGATCGAGGACGTCATCGGCATCGACGCCTCCGACGCGCTGGAGATTTCCGCCAAGACCGGGTTGGGAGTCGATACGGTCCTCGAGGCCATCGTCACCCGGCTGCCGCCGCCGAAATCCGGCGACGCCGACAAGCCGCTGAAAGCGCTTCTGGTCGATGCCTATTACGATCTCTATCTTGGCGTCGTCGTCATCGTGCGGATCGTCGATGGCTCGGTGCGAAAGCGCCAGAAGATCAAGATGATGAAGACCGGCGCGGCCTATGAACTCGACCGCGTTGGCGTGTTCCGCCCCGGCAAGCTGGTCGATGTCGGCGAGCTTGGGCCTGGCGAGGTTGGCTTCTTCACGGCCTCGATCAAGACCGTGGCGGATTGTTCCGTCGGCGACACCATCACCGACGAGCGCCGTCCGGCGGATGCGGCCCTCCCCGGCTTCCGCGATGTCCAGCCCGTGGTGTTCTGCGGGCTCTTTCCGGTGGACGCGGCCGAGTTCGAGGAACTGCGCGCCGCCATGGGCAAGCTGCGCCTCAACGACGCCAGCTTCACCTATGAGATGGAAACCTCCGCCGCTCTCGGTTTCGGCTTTCGCTGCGGCTTTCTCGGCCTGCTGCATCTGGAGATTGTGCAGGAGCGTCTTTCCCGCGAGTTCGACCTCGACCTCATCGCCACCGCTCCCTCGGTTGTTTACGAGATCCACATGCTCGACGGCTCGCGGATGGAGCTTCACAACCCCGCCGACATGCCCGACCCGATCAAGATCGTGGACATCGAGGAGCCATGGATCGAGGCGACCATCTTCACGCCCGACGAATATCTCGGCGGAATTCTCAAACTCTGCCAGGACCGCCGCGGCGTGCAGAAGGA
The DNA here is from genome assembly GCA_034439955.1 of Alphaproteobacteria bacterium. Classification (GTDB taxonomy): domain Bacteria; phylum Pseudomonadota; class Alphaproteobacteria; order Caulobacterales; family Hyphomonadaceae; genus UBA7672. The sequence goes on along the minus strand of JAWXBJ010000239.1, from coordinate 6,938 downwards.
ACTTTCCTATGTGGGCGCCCGCGCCATGGTGAAATACGAACTGCCGCTCAACGAGGTGGTGTTCGATTTCTACGACCGGCTGAAATCGATCTCGAAGGGTTACGCCTCGTTCGACTACGCGCAGATCGGCCGTCGTGTCGGCGACCTCGTCAAGATGCAGGTGCTGGTCAACGAGGAGCCGGTCGACGCGCTTTCAATGCTGGTCTATCGCGGCCGCGCCGAAAGCCGCGGACGGGCGATGTGCGAGAAGCTGAAGGAACTCATCCCCCGCCACATGTTCAAGATTCCGATCCAGGCGGCCATCGGCGGCCGGGTGGTCGCGCGCGAGACGATCTCGGCCATGCGCAAGGACGTGACGGCCAAGTGCTATGGCGGCGACGCCACCCGCAAGCGCAAGCTCCTCGACAAGCAGAAGGAGGGCAAGAAGCGCATGCGCCAGTTCGGCAAGGTCGAAATCCCGCAGGAAGCCTTCGTCGCCGCCCTGAAGATGGACGCAGATTAGAGGCTATTCGCCGACGTCGTGCTTGTCGGAAAACGGTTGCCCATCTGGTAGCCCGGCGCCTTGAATCCCCGGTTTGTCATCCCGGCCGGAAACGCGACGCACAGAAGAGCCGCTAACCCCTCCCGCTCGCGATCAGCTTCCGATAGCAGGCGTCTCTCTGGCCAATGCACTGTTCGGCCTCGTCCAGCACGGGATGATGGACCTCGTCCAGCAGCTTGCTGAGTTCGACCTTGGGCAGCGTTCCGGCTTTCTGGTAGGCCAGCTCGGCCAGCGTGCGGAAAACGATCTCCCTGAGCTGGTCAGGTCCATACTTCGCGCGCATCGCCGCGTCCTGCTGCTTCAAGGCCTCATCGGTGAAGACATCCGGCAGGCCCTCGTCCAGAACTGCGCGGGCCGCGACGAGACGGGCGACAAGGTTCCATGTGGTGGCGTGGACCTCGTCTATCCTCTGCGTGTGTTCGAGCGCCCTCACATACCTGTCGGGCTCCGTCTCCTTGAGAAACAGGAAGCCCATGTTTCCGGTCGAACTGATCTTGCCGACTTCCGTCATCCCCGAACTCATCCGGAAATCGCCGGCGTTCTCGAGATAGGATTTGGCGGCCGCGATCGCCGCCGCGCGCTGTCCGTTCGCGCCTCCGCCTGATTCCAGGAGCGTCGTCGTGACGGTTCCGATGCCATGATAGGCTTGGAATTTGAGGGGGTTGGTCGGCGGAATGCCGTCGCTTTCGGCAAATTTCATCATGTGCTGAAAGTCCAGCAGGGCCTTGTCGGTATCGCCATGGCGGCGCAGGCACTGGCCGCGCCAGTAGTTGAGGTTCAGCCCCGCTGCGGTCGGATCGGCGGACGCCGGCGCGACAGGATCGGACAGGGCCGCATCGACAGCATCGACCAGTTCGCTGCACCCGCCCTCCCATTTCATGTACACGTCATTGTTGCTCGCCCGCCGGAACTGGTGCGCGGCCATTGCGGCGTGGCCGTAGAATGCCAGATTCGGGTCGGCGAGAAGCAGATCCGCCAGGGGACGCAGCTCCGCCATCTCCCTGGCCCGACCATCTTCGCTCAGCGCGCCCTTGTCGCTGTTCCAGTCGAACAGCGCCGCCTGTAACAGCGCCCGAGACGGCGCCGGAAGCGCGGGCGCCTGCAGCGCTTTCGAGACCAGCGCGGCGCTCGACATGTTCAATGAGCGTCCGAGGAAATGATTCTTCGAGAAGTCGACCGCCGCCGTCTCGAGACTTGCTGCGGGCGCCTGGGTGGCCGTCAGGAAGACGGCGATCATCTTCTGCCCTTCAAGCCGGTCGTTTTCCACGGCCCGCTGGGCGACGGCGCCGTCATTCTGCTGCGAGCGCAGTTCGCTCAACGCGGACGACGTCTCGCCGATGGTGCGAAAACGGTCCTTCTGAGCGTCGGCGGCGACGTCTCTCACCTTCTGCATGTTGTAGACCATCAGCCCGCCAACGGCCGCCAGCAGGAGAAAGAACACGAAAAGGATGCTCCAGAAGGAGCGCCGCTCGCGCTTCATCTCGTCGATCAGCATCTCCGCCGGAGACGTCGCCTGGTCCGCGCGGGACGCTGGTGCTCTGCTCATTCCTGTTCCCCGGCCTGTTCCCCGGCCGGCGCTTGCGCGTACGGCCGTTCCCCGCTCCAACGCTGGATCAGCCCGCGATCAGATGGGATCATCTCATCGCAGACAAGTTGCTCTAGCTCGGCGACACCACACCGGCCGCCGCCGAAAGTACCGACCCCAATTTGCTCTGCTTGCCGCTGCCGAACGCGACCTCGACCGCGTGCGCGACATCGCCGGTCAGAAGCATGACCTGCGCGGCCAGGATCTTGTGCTTGTCACAATGCAGCTGAAACAGCTTGCCAAGAAAAAGCGTCGCGAAGGACGCAAGCGCGGCCGTCACCGTCGGCAGGTACGAATTCTTGGACAGCCCCGACAGCCAGGGCACGTCCGCCAGCTCGTCGGCGAACAGCAGCGCCGCTACGGCTGGAAGAACCAGCATCATGAAGAACGCCAGAAGGATCAGGACCCATCGGCTCAATCCCACGTCGGAGGAGTATTTGTCGCGCAGGATGGCTTGCAGGAGGTCGCCGGGATTCGCGCCTGCGTCCCGCGCCGTAGCCACCTGTTGCTGCAGAGCCTTCGACATAACCCCACACACCCAGCCACCGCGATGCGAGCCGCAGCGTACCGACCAATTTAAGCATACTTCCGCAAGGCCCGAAAGGCGCCCCCCTTCCCGCCGCGAGGTCAGGCTCTCTGGCGCAATCCTGATCCGGCCTTTCCGTCACTTCCCCGTCAGCACGTTGTGGGAACACGTGTTTTCGTATAAGCGCTGGGTTGCTGCGGCGGTGCCCGGTCCTGATGTGCACCCGGTCTTCTGCAGACGCCACACGATGGCATCCACCCTGGGAGGCTATAGATGAACAAGAGAATCCTGAGCGTCGCTCTGGCTACCGTCGCGGCCGCCGCCCTGCTTGGGGTCTCCGCCACCAGCCAGACCGTCCAGGTCGCGACTGTCACCGCCGCCAAGGTGCCGGAGATCGTCGATAATTTCCGCCTCGTCGATCACCTGTCGAAATCGCACGAGCTGCGCTATTTCAAGAATTCCGCCGCCATCGTCATCATCACCCAGGCCAATGGCTCGCAGCATCTGCGCGACGCCGCGCCGGCGATCGAAGCCATGAAGACCGCCTATGCCGGGAAGAACGTCCAGTTCTTCTTGCTGAACTCCAGCCTCTCCGATACCCGCGACACCATCGCAACGGAAGTCAAAGCCGCCGGCCTCACAATTCCCGTCCTGCTCGACAGCGCGCAGCTTGTTGGCGAGAGCCTCGGCGTCAGCCAGGTCGCCGAAGCCTTCCTGATCGATCCGAAGACCTGGAAAGTCCTCTATCACGGGCCGATCGACGACCGTTTCGCGGCTGCGGCGTCCAGCCCGAAGGCCAAGGTCAAGGCCGCCTATCTGACGAACGCCCTCGACCAGGCTCTGGCCGGCAAGCCGGTGACCGTTGCAACGGCGAAACTCGATAGCCCGGCTCTCGCTTTCCCGCAGCGCGACCGCCAGGCCGAATTCGTCAACATCTCCTACGAGAAGGAGATCGCTCCGATCCTCGCGGCCAATTGCGTTGCCTGCCATGCTGAGGGCGGCATCGCGCCTTTCGCCATGAACAGCTATGAGGCGGTCAGGGGTTTCGCCCCCATGATCCGCGAGGCGGTCCGGACCGATCGCATGCCGCCCTACCAGGCCGATCCGCATGTCGGGCAGTTCGCCAACGACATGAACCTCTCGAAGGCCGAACAGCAGACGCTGGTTCACTGGGTCGAGGCCGGCGCCCCGCGCGGTTCCGGCGCCGATCCTCTCAAGGTCAACGCCAAGGTCGCGCCTGAGTGGGAGTTGGGAACGCCCGACCTCGTGCTCACCCTGCCCAGCTATAAGGTTCCAGCCTCGGGCATCGTCGATTATCAGAACCCGACCCTCAAGAACCCGCTCACCGAGGGCAAGTGGCTGAGGGCGTCGACCATCAAGGTTGGCGACCGCCAGGCTGTCCACCACCTGCTGTCGCCTGTCGGCGGTTACGCGGTTGGCGCTGAATCGACGATTTCCCCGGACGGCACCGGCACCTGGGTCGAACCGGGCCAGACGCTGCGCTTCCAGCTGCACTACACGCCTTATGGCAAGGAAACGACAGACGTCACCCGCATCGGCCTCTATTTCTACGACGACAAGGCCCCGCCGAAGATCATCCGTCAGTCGGCCGTCATCGCCAACGCCGGCATCGAGATCCAGCCGAACGCCGCCCGTCACGAGGAGATCGCCTACATCACCTTCCCGGAAGACGCGACGCTCTTTTCGGTCTTCCCGCACGCCCACTATCGCGGCGAGAACGCCGCCGTATCGCTGCAAAGGCCGGGCGAGAAGGAAGAGCTGATCGTCTCCCTGCCGAAATATGATTTCAACTGGCAGCGCGGCTATGAATTCGCGACGCCGGTGCAGGTGCCGGCCGGATCGAAAATCATCACGCGCTATCAGTACGACAACTCGAAGAACAACCCGGCCAACCCCGATCCGACCATCAAGGTCACCTGGGGAGAGCAGTCGCACGAGGAGATGCAGTACACCTCCGTCAGCTTCCGCTGGAATGACGAGACCGTGGCGAACCGCAAGCCCGATTACATGACCCGGCTCAACGCTTCGCGTTCGATCGGCATCATGGACACCAACCTCGACGGCAAGGTCGCCAAGACCGAAGTCCGCGGACGGATGGGGGCGATGCTCGCGGCCAATTTCGACAAGCTCGACCTCGACAAGGACGGCTTCCTTCAGGAGCCGGAGCTGGCCCAGGTCTCGCAGCTCGTGAACCGGCGGATCCAGGAAGCCCAGTCCGAGCAGAGCGTCGGCCAGTAATCGGACTCGCCAGTAATCGGACTCGCCAGTAATCGGACTTGAGCGAATTTTGACGCAGGCGGGTTCCTCGGAGCCCGCCTGTTTCATTTTGCCCGGTCCCTTGCCCGATGTCCGCCACGGCTTGCAGCTAGACACGATCCGGGCTTCAAGACACATCTCACACCTTCGGGGAAAGCCGTTGACGATTGCGTCGGATGAAACGCCCGTGCCCGCGCTCCGGGTCAGCGGTCTCGCCAAGAGCTATGGCGGCAAGCTGGCCGTCGATCAGATCGGCTTCGACGTGCGGGCCGGCGAACTCTATGCCTTGCTGGGGCCCAACGGAGCGGGCAAGACCACGACATTGCGCATGATCGCCGGATTGCTGTCGGCCGACCGCGGCGTCATCGAAGTGTTCGGGGTCGACGCCCGGGCCGATCCGGTCGCGGCCAAGCAGATGATCGCCTGGCTGCCGGACGAACCCATGCTTTACGACAAGCTGACCGTCTGGGAGTATCTTGAATTCGTCGCCGGCCTCTGGGGCATCGATGCCGGCACGGCCCGCGCACGCGCCGAAGATCTCCTGCGGACGCTCGGCTTGTGGGACAATCGCAATGACCGCTGCGAAACCTTCTCGCGCGGCATGAAACAGAAGGCAGTGCTCGCCGGCGCGTTGATCCACCATCCGAGCCTGTTGATGCTCGACGAACCGCTGACCGGTCTCGACGCCGCCGCCTCCCGGCTGGTCAAGGACATGCTGCGCAAGCGCATCGAGGACGGCGCGGCGGTGATCCTGACCACGCATATCCTGGAAGTCGCCGAGCGCATGGCCGACCGCATCGGCATTATCCGGGACGGCAAGCTGCTGATCGAGGGAAACCTCGAAGACCTTCGCGCGCGCGCCGGAGCGGCCGGTCAGTCTCTCGAGGATGTCTTTCTTTCCCTGGTCGCCGCGCCAGCCGAGGCGCCGGTCAGCGTCCTTTCGGATTCGACGGCGTGAACCGGCCCGGAAGCGCGCTCTGGCTGATGCGGCATGAATTGCGGCTGGTCTGGCGACGGGGAAAGCTCGGTCCCAAGACGGGCCTCATCATCGCCCTCGCGCTTCTGGCGGGCTGGGCTGTCGTCTCCTTCCTGATTGCGCGCGCTCTGGGACCCGCCCTTCCGCCGCCCCCGCTCGGCGACACACCCTACACCGGACCCGTTCTGATCTTCGTCAGCCTCGGCCTCGCCTTCATGGCGTCGGTGATGACCAGCCAGGCCATTCTGGGGGTCGTCGATGCGATCTACACGCGCAATGACCTCGACCTCCTTTTGTCCTCGCCCCTCACCCCGTGGACCGTCCTCATCGTCCGCACGGCTTCGATCGCGATTGGCGCCCTGCCGCTCTACATGGGTCTGCTCGGCGTCCCTCTCATCTGGCTGGCCATTTTCAGTTCACCGCTCTGGCTGTCAGGCATTCTGGTCGTGCTGGGTCTCGCTTTCGCCGCGACGGGGATCGCCCTGCTGGTTGTCACCCTGCTGTTTCGCGCAATCGGGGCGAAACGCACCCGCACCATCGCCCAGCTGGTCAGCGCATTCGCGGGCGGCGCCGTCTTTCTTGCATTCCAGTATTTCAACATCACCGGGCGGCGTAGCCAGTCCGCCGAAGACATGATGCTGGCGATCGGGGCTCTCGATCTCGACACCGGGGCGCCCTGGTTCATTCCCGCCAGCGCCGCCGCAGGAGACCTTGGCGCACTCATCCTGTGGATCGCTTTCTGCGTCCTGCTCTTTCCGCTTGGCGTCTTCGTCTTCAGTCGCCGCTTCGTCGAGGACGCTGCGGCGGCTTCCGCATCGGGATCGTCGCGGCGGCGGCGGCTCGACGCGCGTGTCAACAATCTGCGCGGCGGGCTGTCGATGTCGGTGATCCGCAAGGAATTGCGGCTTCTGAGGCGCGATCCCGTGCTGCTCTCGCAGATCGGCCTGCAGCTCGTCTACCTGCTGCCGCTTGCCTTCATTCTCATTCAGCCGGCCCAGGGGATCGACCTCGGACGGTACGCCGACACCGCCTT
>JAWXBJ010000238.1:0-16125 GCA_034439955.1 Alphaproteobacteria bacterium | reverse complement strand
GTGCACGTCTCGCCTCGGACTGATTTGTCCGTTATGACGATGTGAGACTATCGAAGGCTCCCTGGGCGGAGTCCCACGCTGTTCGACCAGTCAGGAGACGCCGCAATGGCTGACGACATGACATTGATCCACGCGCGGGATCGAATCAGCGACGAGGAATGGAAGGTGCGCGTCGATCTGGCTGCGCTTTACAGGCTGGTAGCCGCCTATGGCTGGGACGACGCGATCTTTACGCACATTTCGGCCCGCGTTCCGGGACCCGAACACCACTTCCTCATAAACCCTTACGGAATGTTCTTCGGTGAGATCACCGCGTCTTCGCTGGTCAAGATCGATCTCGAAGGCAAGATTGTCGATCCGACCGACTATTTCGTGAATCCAGCTGGCTTCACCATCCACTCGGCGATTCACGCCGCAAGGGAGGACGCAAAATTCGTGCTGCACCTGCACTCCGACCAGGGCGTTGCCGTGTCGGCTCAGAAGGAGGGTCTTCTACCCATCAGCCAGCATGCGCTGATCGCGCTGCCTTTTCTCAGCTATCACGACTATGAGGGCATCGCCCTCGATCACGGCGAACGCGAACGCCTGGTGACCGATCTCGGATCCGGAACGCTGATGCTGCTCTGGAACCACGGCACCCTCGCGGTCGGATCAACGGCTGCCGAATGCTGGATGGGCATTTTCTATCTCGAGCGCGCATGCCGGATGCAAATTCAGGCGCTGGCTGGCGGCCGGGACCAGGTCCGCCTCGCTCCAGAACACGCCATCGAAACGGTGCGCGAGCAGATGGGTCGCGGCATGGCCATGATCGGCCAGCTGGCCTGGCCAGGCTGCCTGCGCAAGCTCGACAGGGAGCTTCCCGGCTACGACAGCTAGAGTCCAGTCAACGGAACATTGGGGGACGTCACGGTGCGCTGGTTGATCTTGGCGGCAGGAGCGGCATCGCTTGCCGATAGGGCGGCGGCCGGCGCCTGGACTCAACCACCCGGACACAGCCAGCAAATCTCGACGCTGTCGCGCGAAGTGGGTGATTTTGGCGAGACGTGGCGTAGCGACTACCTTGCCGAATACGGGTTCGCGTCCGGATGGGGAGCCCATGTCAAGCTGGAAAACCAAATCCGGATTGCCGAGATTTACGACGACAGGTTCTCGCTGGAAGCCGGTCTTCGGCGATCCTTCGCCGTTGGGCCGCGCGGAGCGATCGCCCTGCAGGCGTCGGTTCTCGGGGCCGAAGCGATCGACGGGCCGGATTGTGACGCGACCGGATATGAGGGCCGGCTGGCCTGGGGCGCCTCGCGCAGTTTCGGCGCGCGCAATGGCTTCGTGAATGTCGAGACGGGCTGGAGGTCGCGTGGCCCGGGATGCGAGCGTATGGTGATCGAGGCGGCGGTCGGCCTTCAGGTTGCAAAAGACTGGCGGGTGATCGGCAAGGCCTGGTCGGAGGATGGCGACGGCGCCCGGTCGGCCAAGGTCGAGGCGAGCGTGCTCCGTGACATGGGCGAGTACAGCTTTGGGCTTGGCTACCGGCGCGAAGTGTCCGGGGCGTTCGAGGAAGACGGGCTGGTGGTCGCTGCGTGGCGGCGGTTTTGACGCCAGAACATCGCCAAGAAGAAGGTTTCTCTAATTCATCGGTCTCAAGCTCAGCCGCGCGTCTGGATCAGCAGATAGGCGATGAGGTCTCGGCGCGCTGCCGGATCGTCTATGCCGTTGAAGAACATTGAGCTGCCGGGCAAAAAGTCTTTTGGCTTGGTGAGCCATCCGTCGATGTGTTCGGGCGTCCAGCGATTGGCGTCGAACCCGATAAGGGCTTGCGAGTATTTGAACTTGTCCTGCGTGCCGGGGGGGCGGTCAAATACCCCGTGCAGGTTGGGCCCCACCTTGTTGGCCTCCCCTGCAACGAGAGAATGACAGTTGCGGCACTTGATGAACGTCGTCGCGCCATTCGCGAGATCGGCTACGTTGTAAGGAGCTGGCAGCTCCGCGAGTGTAGGAGCCGGCGTCTCCGACGCCGTCACGGCCGGCGCATCGGGCAGCACAGGTTCGCTCTCCGACCCGCCGCAAGCGGAAAGGCATGCAACGGCCAGCAGGATCGAGACGATGATCGTCGAACGCATGTCTATCTCCTCGCGAGTCCGGACGTGACGGACGGAAGCAGTAACTGTAACACCCGGACCAGGCCGTGAAGACAAGTCCCGCTGCGAGCCTGATCGATACCGCGAGGAAAGCATCCCATGACGGTTTCCAGTTGGCCTTGCATCGAAGCGGAGGCGGCCCGTGTGTCCGAAATCGATCTTCAGACGATCATGGGTAGACGGTCCATCGCGGATTTCGTGTGGACAGCGCCGCATCTCGAAGTCGATGTCATCAAGCGGGCGCATGATGATCGCTCGATGGCGGCGATGCAGGCGTTTGCTGCGGAAAGGGATTTGCCGGGACAGATCGCCAGGCTGTTCAGCGGCGGGATCGTGAATGTTTCGGAGGGCCGGCCCGCGCTCCACTGGGCGCTGCGAGGAGGCGGGGCGGGTGTTTCAGCGATCGACGATATCCGCGTTGAGGCCGCGAGGGCGGCGGTCTTCGCGGCAGAGGCGGCAGCCGGCGAACTGGGCTATCGGGTCGAGACAATCCTGCATGTCGGAATCGGCGGTTCCGATCTTGGACCGCGGCTCATCTGGGATGCCTTGCGCAATCATTCGCGGAAAGGCCCGGATATCAGGTTCTGCGCCAATATCGACCCTGACGACTTTGTCGAGGCGACCATGGGGGTCGATCCCGCGACGACGCTCGTGATCGTCGTGTCGAAGTCGTTCACGACGCCCGAGACGGCCGCCAACGCGCAGCTCGCGCGCGACTGGCTGGCGGCCGGCGTGGGAGAGGTCCGGGCCAACGAGCATCTCGCGGCCGTCTCCTCGGCGCCGGAAAAGGCCAGGGCCTGGGGCGCGTCCGGCGCTCGCGTCTTTGCGATGAGCGAGGCCGTGGGAGGACGGTATTCGGTCTGGTCCTCGGTCGGGTTGTCGCTGCAGATCGCCCTTGGCGCAGATGTGTGGAAGCGATTCCTGGCCGGCGCGGCCGAGATGGACGACCATTTCAGGACGACTCCGATGGAGCGCAACACGCCAGCGCGCCTTGCCATGATGGATGTCTGGTTTCACACAGCGCTCGATGTGCCGAGCCGGACGGTGCTTGCCTACGCCCACCGGTTGCGAAAGCTGCCGGATTTCCTGCAGCAGCTGGAGATGGAATCAAACGGCAAGTCGGTCGCCAGCGGGCCGGGCGGGATGCTGCCCGTCACGGCGCCGGTCGTCTGGGGCTCGGCGGGAACACTCAGCCAGCATTCGTTTCATCAGCTCCTGCATCAGGGCATGAGGGAGACGGCGATCGAGTTTGTCGTCACGCTCGGCGCGGGGAATGGCGACAGGGAAAGGGGGCGCGCCTTGCTCGCCAACGCCTTTGCTCAGGCCGAAGCACTTCTGGCGGGGAGGCCGGCCGCCGATGCCGAGGCGCAGCTGCTGAAGCAGGGTGTCGAGGCAAGCGAAGCGAAAGAGAGGGCCCGGCACATGGCGATGCACGCCGGGCACGGATCGACGACCATCCTGCTGGACGATCTCTCTCCAGAGAGCGTTGGCGCGCTGATCGCACTTTACGAGCACCGGACGTTTGCGGCGGGCGTGCTATGGGGGATCAACCCTTTCGACCAGTGGGGCGTCGAACGCGGCAAGGTCCTCGCGGCGGAGCTGGACGCGGCCATCGCGGGCGGGGAAACGGGCCAACGCGATCCCAGCACGATGCGGCTGGTCGAGCGGGCGCGGATTAAGTTTGCCGGCCGGCTTCCGGAGAAGGAATGACGATCCGGGGTCAACCGTCAGGTGTCTTGATCCGCACAGTCGATGAGGCGGTCCGGCCTTCTGCATCAACGACGGAGAGCTGGTAGAATCCCGGAGCGCCTGGCTTCCAGACGGTGTCGCCTGCGGCATTTTTGGGAACTGCCCGGCCGTCCGCGTACCATGCCAGGCGTCCGCGCCCCTCGGCGGCAAGGACGAAGGATTGATGCTCTTCGTCCGACCACACTTCAGCATTGTGTGGAGGGAAAAGAATGTGGGGCGGGGCGTTCTCACGCTCGAACCGGGTGAGAGGCGCGGGAGGCGTATGGTCGTCCGAGGCGGGCGCCTGGACGGAAGGCCCGGTCGATCGCGGTGGCGAGATGCGGGCGATGGCGTCGAAGGCTTCGAACAGTATGGGCAGGGCGCCTTCACGACCCGTAACGCCAGGCCGGGGCGCCCCGTCCGGCCGGCCGATCCACACCACCACGACATGCCCCCCGGCGATGCCCGCAGCCCAGGCGTCGCGAAAGCCGTAGGATGTTCCAGTCTTGAAGGCGATCACGGGCGCATCCTGCGTGAGGGCCGCAGGCATCCGGCCCGTGGGGTTGGGCGCTCCGTTCAGGATCGAGACGATCTCACGGGCGCTTTCGGCCGACATGATCTGGGTTGATTGCTGTTTTTTCCCCTTTCGCGCATTCGCCTCGGACTGAAGCCACACGAGGGGCAGCGCATGACCGCCATCTCCCAGCGCCGCGTAGAGAGCGGCGACTTCCCGGACCGTGAGGCCGGCGCCGCCCAGGGCGATGGCGAGGCCCGCGTCGTCGTCAGCTTCCAGCGGCATCGACAACTGTGCGCCGGCATTTGCCAGAGCCGAGGCGAAGCGGCGGGCGCCGATTGAATCGAGCGCGGCGACCGCAGGCACGTTGAGCGAATGCTGAAGAGCTTCGGCGACCGTCACATCGCCGCGAAAGGTGCGGTCGAAATTGTCGGGCCGATAGGACGCGAAGCGGCGCGGCGCGTCCGCGATGCGCGTGTCTCCGCTGGCGACGCCGTCGTCGAACGCCATTCCGTAAATGAACGGCTTGAGGGTCGAGCCCGGCGAGCGCGGCCGGTCGGTGAGATCGATCCAGCCGCCGTCGGCGTCGCGATGGGAGGAGCCCACGACCGCGCGAACTTCGCGGCTGGCGATGTCGAGCGCGAGGATCGCCACCTGGACGCCTTCCCGTTTGGGTCCGCCCGAACGCGCCGAGAGCGCCTCCAGTTCTATCTGGAGGCCGAGGTCGAGCGTTGTGCGAATGTCGCCCGACCGGCGGGTGCGCAACAGCGCTTCTTCGGAGGCATGCCATGCCAATGCCGGAAAATCGCGGCGGGTTGGGGCGGGATAGTCGGCGGATTCGGCGGATAGGTCCGCAGCGAAAACTTTTTCCTCGGACAGGCGATCGAGAACCCGCTTGCGCGCGAGGATCGCATTCCCGGGGCGAAGATCCGGTCGGCGCGCTTCGGGAGACTGGGGCAGGGCAATGAGCATGGCGATCTGGTCTGGAGACAGGTTGTCTGGCTCGCGGCCGAAATAGGCAAAGGACGCCGCGCGTACACCCTCCAGATTTCCTCCATAGGGGGCGAGGGTGAGGTAGAGTTCGAGTATCTCGTCCTTTGAAAATCGATGCTCGAGCTGGTAGGCGCGAACGGACTCAATGATCTTGGCGCCGATGGTTCTGGCGCGCGGCTCAAGCAGGCGAGCGGTCTGCATGGTGATGGTCGATCCGCCGGACACGATGCGGCCCGCCGACGCGAAGGACGCTGCTGCGCGACCCATCGCGAGGAAATCGACGCCCAAATGGGAGTGGAATCGCTTGTCTTCGTAGGCCAGCAAAGCCTTGATGAAATCGGGGTCAATCCGGTCGAGGTCGGCGCGAATGCGCCACTTGCCGTCATCCACCGGGAAAACCCGCAAGACGGCTCCGCGGCGGTCCGTGATCACGGCGGAGGTGTTCTTCAGCCTGGACAGAGGCGGCGGAAAAAGCAGATCGAGCAGCATGACTGGAATGAGTACAAGGAGCGCGATGCAGGCGGCCCTGCGCCACCATTCTTCGGGCCACCCGATGCGGCGTTTGCCCAGAGTCGCCGGGGTTGAGCCGTTACGTCCCATCAGTTCCTGCGCGCCACCGTGATCGTGCGGGCCGGCGTGCGGCCGAACGTGTCGGGCCGGTACATGTCTTCCGCGACGGCGCCTGGCATGGAAAACTCGCCGGGCGTCACTGCCCTAACCATGTAGGCCAGCGTCGCCGCCTCGCGGTCGAAGAGATCAATCGCGGCGACGAAACGATCGTCCCGGGCTTCCGCGATGTTAGGAATGTCAAGTTCGCCGAGGAAGCGATACGGTCCTGTCGCGCCTGCGTCCTCCGGCCTCAGCACGGCTTCGATCTCGAATCCTGCGGGAAGCAGGTCGGCGATGATGAGCGGCGTCTGGCGCGCCTCCGACGAGGCGGCGGAGATCGCGATGATCACCCTGTCTCCCTGCGTGAAAGCCGAGCCGTTGATGGCCTGGCCGCTCGGCGTCCACAGCTGCTTGTCGACCGTGAGGCCGTCGGCCGCCGGGGGCGGCGCGCTGGCGGGCGATCCACGCGCGACGCTCGTGACCCAAAGCGGGCCGGCGCCGGAATTGGTGAATGTCGGCGGCTGACGGCTTTGCGTCTCGTCCAGCCGGAAGACGCGGCCCGGCGAGACTGGCGTCGCCGCCCCCCGCACGCCGACATTGACCGCTGTCGCGCCGCCGGAAAGGGAGTTGGCCGCCAGCAGCAGAAATGCCTTTTCCTGCGTCGTCAGCCTGTCGGGCTCGGGCAGATCCTGGCCAACCCGGCTGGCAAGGCGCTGGACGCGGTCGGCGGCCCGGGCCTCGCCGGCGAGCGCCAGGACTCCGGCCAGGTCCCGGCGAGGCGTCGCATAGTAATCACCCTCATTCTGGTAGCCGAGGGCGCGTTCCGCCTGATCAAAGGACGATTTGGCGCGGGCGTTGTCGCCGATCATGTAGAGAGCTGCGCCGATCTGGGCCCGGGCGAGCGCACTCGGTATGCGGTTCATGCGGTCGTCATGGAGATAGCGCAGGCGGGACTTGTCCATCCTTCCGGCGCGCGCCAGCACATAGGACGCATAGGCGACGCTGCGATCCATCAGAAGCTGCGCCGTGTCCGGATTCCAGCGGCTCTCATAGACTTCGAAGGCATAGCCGGTGGACCATGTGCTTTCGCGAACGGCGAACTCTTCAAGGGCGTCATACGCCTTGTCGAGCGCGGCGTCGGGAACGACATAGCCGGCGGTTTTGGCCCTGGCGAGGAAGTCGGTGGCGTACGCCCCGAGCCAGGGCGTCGCCTGACGATCTCCGACGCGCCAGAGCCCGATCGCGCCGTCCGCGCCTTGGCGATTGAGCAGGGTGGAGATGGCGTCCTGGACCTGGTTGCGGATATCGCCCGGCGTCTGCCGGCCGGCGAGAGCCGCCATCTGCCCGGCATAGAGCAGGGGCAAGGCGCGGCTGGTGATCTGCTCGGTGCAGCCATAGGGATAACGCTCAAGCGAATCGAGCAGGGCGGCCGCGTCCATCGGAATGGGCGAGAACGAAACCTGGACACCGCCCGATCCCGCGATGAAGGTAGCGAGCGAGTCCGAGCGCGGCGAGAAGGTCTCGCCCGGCTGGATCATCCGGCGTTCGACATTGCTGGCAGGCAAATAGGGCGATCGTGTCTGGATGCCATAGCTGTGGGCGACGGTGTAGTTGTTGGGGCCGGTCACCTGCACGGAGACATTGGAGACGCCTTCGGCGGATGACGAGATCGGAACCGTGATGTCCTGCCGCTGCCTGGCGGCCAGCGTGGCGGATACATTGGGCGTCGCCGTCGAGAAGGGTCCGGTGGAAGTCAGGGCCGCGCGATAGGCGCCTGCGCCGCCTTCGACATTGTCGAGGGTGACGGTGGCGAAGGCTTCGTCGCCCGGAGCGAGGAAGCGCGGAAGGATGACTTCCGCCGGCACCTGGTCGCGAACCGTGAGGGGCTGGGAGGCGGACCCAAGCCCGGTTTCCGACCAGGCGACGGCCATCAGCCTGAGTTCGCCGTTGAAGTCGGGGACGTCGATCGTGACGGTTGCGCGGCCCCGGTTGTCCAGTTTCACCGGACCCGAGAAGAGCGCGACAGTCTTGGTCGGCACGACCGTGAGGCCCGCGCCGCCGATCTGGTCTCCGCCCGAGCGCACCGCAGCGGCAGCGCCCTGATTGGGGTCGAGAAGCCGGCCATAATCATCCCGAAGCTCGACGCCGAGACGGCGCTTGCCGAAGAAATACTCGACCGGATTGGGCGACTGGAAGCGCGTCAGCAGGAGAATCCCCTCATCGACGGCCGCGACGGTGACATAGGCGTCTTCCCGGATTGGTCCGCTCGTGGCGGCGACCTCGACCTTGAGCTGACTACGCGGACGCTGGATCTCAGGCGCCGTCAGGGTGAGGTTGAAGGTGCGCGTGGAAACATCGACCGCCATGTGGGCGACGCCGACGGCCCTGCGAGGCTTGGGGCGGTCGACCGGATCGCGGGGCGTGTAGACGCTCGCCATGATGTAAACGCCGGCGCCCCACTCCTTGGTGACGGGAATCTTCACGCGGGCGCCAT
The DNA here is from genome assembly GCA_034439955.1 of Alphaproteobacteria bacterium. Classification (GTDB taxonomy): domain Bacteria; phylum Pseudomonadota; class Alphaproteobacteria; order Caulobacterales; family Hyphomonadaceae; genus UBA7672. Next base: position 7,655 of record JAWXBJ010000238.1, on the reverse strand, counting down.
CGGCCTTGACCGATATCGTACGTGTCAGGATGACGTTCTCGGAGGCCACCACAATCTCGGCTTCGCCGGCATAAGGCGGCATGATGCCGATCTCGATCTCGCTCCCAATGGCCGGAAGCGTATCGGGCACGGACAGGCGGACGCGGTCCGGCGCCTCGACGCCTCCCGCTTGAGGCTGACCTCCCCAACCCGCCCAGAACCCGTAGCTCGCCTCGCCGGCATTGGCGGTTTCCATCAGTACAAGCTCGTAGTCGCCCCACTCGAGTTCACGCGTCGTGATTTTCCCCGATTGCCCTTCGGCGATACGCGCTGTCCCTTCCTCGACCTGGACGATTTCGCGCGACTGCCGCCATTGCCAGGCGCCGCCATCGGCCCGGTACCAGTCATACTTCCAGTCAATGCGAACAAGCCGCCAGTTGATTTCCGCCGCCTTCGTCGCGCCGGACCTATCGACGGACACGACGTCGAACACGGCTGGCTTGTTCTCCGCCGCCGAGCCGGCCTCGAAGGCCGGTTTTACGCCGACATAGCGGTCGTTCGGACGATAGGCGATGCGGACGTCGTCGCGGACCGGCCGGCCGCCGGGCTCGATGGCGCTGACTACTGCGCGCAGCCGCAGGGGACGCGAGGACTCCGCGTTGGCCTGGCGCGGGTCAATGACCAGCGCGGTGTTTCCGGCGCCGTCGGTCACGGCGTTGGCGAGGTCGAAGGTCGATTCGCGGAACTCCTCGTCATGGCGCCCGAAGGCATAGCCGGCGAGTTGAGGGAAGGGGTTGGCGTCTGGCTCGACCCTCACGCTGCTTTCGACCGGAAGTCCGGCGCCGGGCGCTCCGTAGAGAAACCGGACATTCGCATCGACCGTCCGGGTCTGGTTGCGGCCAATTGGCGTGTCCGCGTCCACGCGAAGCTGGAGCGCGATCCTCTGGGGAACAAAATCCTCGACCGAAAAACTCGCCTGGCCGACAACGCCGGCGCCGTCGATTTCGGTCGTCATCCGCCACTCGCCGCGCGCGGCCGCTTTCGGCAGGACGAAGTCGTAGCGGACGCTTCCGGCTTCCTTCGCGCCGTTGAAGCGCTGCCGGCCGGCTTCAAGCCCGTTAGGGCCATAGACCACAAGCGAGCCTGGACGATCCGTGATCGCGTTTGCCGCCGCGTCGCGCACCAGAGACGTCGCCTTGACGGTTTCCCCCGGACGATAGACGCCGCGCTCCATATAGACGAAGGCGTCCGCTGCGGCGGCAGGCTCGCGTCCGCCGATATCACGCTCGGTCAGGTCGATCGGCGACCTGTCAAGGTCGAGGATCGCGAAGTCGCCGTTGGCCCCATAGGCCATGAGCATGCGTGGGGCCGCATTGCCTTCTCCTCGCATGACGGGTCCGGAAAAACGGACATGGCCGTTCGCGTCGCTGTCGCCTCGCGCAAGAATCTCGTTGTTGCGGGCGATCAGCTCGATCTTGACGCTGCGCATCGGCTTGGCGGACTGGATTGATCGCACCGTGGCGGACATGCCGTCGCCGCCCGTGAAGGTAGTCAGCGCAAGATCGGTGATGATCAGCCAGCGCTTGGCGCGGGCGGCGTCGTCTGGCGTTTTGCCCGACGCGTCGATCTGGTCGAGTTCCACGAAGTAGGCGCCGGCCTGCAGACGGGGAATCGCCGTGGCGATCGGAAACACCGTGGTGGCCGCCGCATTCGACGAGCCGGGTGTGTCGATCTCGCCTGTCCAAAGTTGCTCGGCGACGTCGCCAGCGTCAGACCCGTAGTCCATGTAGCCATAGCCGCCCTGCGAGGCGGAGTAACCCTGGGTTATGGTCTTGAAGGCGAGCGCGCGGTCCGTGATACGCGAGATCGTGACCTTTACCTTGTCAACATTTACCGTTTCCAGGGCGAGGCCGTCGGCCTCGACCCGCGGCAGGATAACCCCGTCGCCCTTGAACCCGACGAACGCGGGACGGTCACCGAATTCGACGGAGATCGTTTCGTCGAACGGCAGGGTCCTGCCATCTTGCGAGGGGAACCCTGCGCGCAGCGTGATTTCACGCTGCTGACCGAAAGTGAGACCGCCGACGCATAGATTGGCGCCATCGACGACGAGCGCCACGGGCGCGGCGGGTGACACGGCGATGTAGGGGTCGTAGTCGCGGTCGGGATCGAGCGTGCTCGAGAAGCTGAGGCAAGCCCGGGGAAGGTCCTGAGTGACGTCGATCGCATAGCGGACAAAGGCAAAGTCGCGCGAGGCTGGCAGGCCGGCGCGTTTCGAACTTGCCTGTCGTGATTCAAACTGGGGACCGTCTGGTCTGCCCCTTATGGTGTCGGCGTCTCCCGACCCTCCCGAGCGGTTGCAGCTTGCGAGAGCGCCAGCCGCGACCGAGCTCGCCGCCAATACTGACAGCGTGCGCCAGAAAGTCTTCGTCCCCACGACGTCCTCCGATCCCCACCCGCCCGAATACGTTCACCATAGCTGAGCGTGCCCGGTGAATGAAAGGCCAGATCGTGTCGGTTTAGCGGTGATAGCCGGCAAAACCCCAGTTTTGTCAGTGGACAAAGAGGTTGGTGCCGGCTGGCGGAATCGAACCGTCGACCTCAAGATTACAAATCATGCGCTCTACCAACTGAGCTAAGCCGGCGTGCCTAGGGTGGTGACAAAACGGCTTAGGCGCCCGCGTCCGCCCGCGCAAGCCCCGATCGGTTCGACTACAGCCGCGATTCCGGTCGGAAGCCCGGTAACGCCCGATTTAATCAATTGGCGCGCCTCCCGCCGGGGAACTTTCGCATGCGCTCCGAATTACCTCCCCGGACATTGGCCCCGGACATTCAAGAGGTTGGCATGCGCCTATTGGGCGAGACCAAATTGGGCGGCGTGGCTGGAATGATCCTGCTGTCGGCGACAGCATTCACCGGTGCAGCGCAGGCTGAACCGTTCTGCGACACTCGGGAAGTGGTCATCTATTTCGACAAGGATCAGGCCGCCGTCAACAAAGGCTCGAAGGCGCTGGTACAGAAACTGGCAAAGGCGGTTCAGTCTTGCGAGGGCGCCCAAGTGGTTGCAGACGCCCCCCAAGGCGGATTGCAATCGCCTCGCGCTGCAGCGTTGACGAGCGCGTTTTCGGAGATGGGTGTCAAGGTGCTGCTGGTGAACGGTTCGTCGCGCAAACCGATGGCGTACGACAAAGCGGATCCGGTCGTCCAGCGCGGCGCCAGTGTTCGTATAGTTGTTGCGCCCGGCGTCAGCTAGCCCGGAACGCCGCCGCGTATCGCCTTGCCGTCGATGATGTAGATGACCGCCGCGCCTGTCAGATATCCAATAAACAGGTGCAACAGGTCGATCCCGAAGATAATTCGCGATTCCGACGAGTATACTACGTTGTAGGCGAGCGTGCTCGCCGCGAAGCCGACCCAGAGGATAGCGGCCGTCCCGAGCGCGGCAGCGAGGGATCGCGGGCGGGTCATGCGCAGCATGACGGCGATGCCGATGGCCGCCGCGAGGGAAATGACGAAGCCCAGCGACATTGCAGGCGCCATTTCCATGGCTCCGGGTATGCCCATAACCGCGTTGGCCAGATCCTGACCGGTGAGGTTGGCGCCTTCTCCGGGCGCTAGAATCCCGTGATTCTCCAGTGTCTGTTGGGACCAGACCTCCTGGAATACGAGCCCGTAGATCACGAAGCCGACGAAATACATTGCTATCGCGGCGGCCAGCACCGCCACCAGGTTCAAGCCAGCTATCCTCGGCAAGTGCACCCCCTTTGATTGGAGCATTACGGCCCCGACCCGGCGAACCTATGCGGAATTGTCCGGGGAGACCAGATGTCTCGCACCCCGTCCGACCCGCTGTCTGAGCCATTCGCCGCGCGCCTCCGGTTGAACTGGAAAGTCAAGCTTGGCCTGCCATGAGCGGCGCAATAGGGAGAGGGATGGACAAGCGCATACTGGGCCGAGCCTACTCCCGGCTGATTCACAAGTATTTTCTCAACGATCTCTATTTCGACCTGCGCCTCCGCGCCCGGGCGGACACCGTCGATTACATCGAGGCGAACCTCAAGGACGCCATGCTTTGCAGCGGTCGGCAGGAGCTGATCGAACTATGCATGCGGCGGGAAAAAACCGCCGGCCTGGGCGGTCTGATCCTGGAGTTCGGCGTTGCGGCCGGGGTTTCGACGCGGGCGATTGCGGGTTGCGCCTCGCCTCGCATTATCCACGGTTTCGACAGTTTCGAGGGATTGCCGAGCGACTGGTCGGGTACTGGCGCCCAACGGGGCAGCTATTCGCAGCACGGCAAGACGCCGCGGCTTCCTACGAATGTCAGGCTGCACCAGGGCTGGTTCAACCAGACTCTGCCGGCATTCCTTGCCGAGCATTCCGGGCCGGTGTCATTCGTGAATATCGACTGCGACGTCTACGATTCGACCATCTATGTGCTCAACCAGCTTCAGAACCGGCTACGGGTGGGGACGGTGATCCTCTTCGATGAATACTACAACTATCCCAACTGGCGGGAGCACGAGTACCGGGCCTGGCAGGAATTCGTCGCGGTGAACGACATCGGCTACAGCTATGCCGGCTTCTCGACCATGCGGTATCACGCGGCGGTGCAGATCAAACGGATTGGCAAAGGCTGAAGGACGACATGGCGCGCGTGCTCATCACTTCGGCCCTGCCATACATCAACGGCGTCAAGCATCTCGGCAATCTCGCCGGGTCCATGCTGCCGGCTGATGTGTACGCCCGGTTCAACCGTCTCATGGGCCATGAAACACTTTTCATCTGCGCCACCGACGAGCACGGGACCCCGGCCGAGCTGGCCGCCGCAGAAGCAGGCCAGAGCGTCGCCGACTATTGTGCGGAACAGCATCAAATCCAGGCGCGGATCGCGGAAGGATTCGCGCTGTCCTTTGACTGGTTCGGTCGGTCGTCGAGCCTTGCGAACCGCGAACTCACCCAGCATTTCGCCGACCGGCTGGAGGACGCCGGACTGATCGAGGAGCGAACCTCGCGGCAGGTGTATTCGATCGACGACAATCGCTTTCTGCCTGACCGCTATGTCGAGGGAACATGCCCCCATTGCGGGTTCGAGAAGGCGCGCGGAGACCAGTGCGACAATTGCGGACGCCTGCTCGACCCGGTCGATCTGATCAATCCGTATTCGGCGGTGTCGGGTTCGAGGCGCGTCGAGATTCGAGACACCCAGCACCTCTATTTGCGCCAGTCGGAGATGCAGGACCGGATTCGCGCCTGGGTCGATTCACGTTCGGCGGACTGGCCCCAGCTGACCAGTTCGATCGCCTACAAATGGCTGGACGAGGGGCTGCAGGACCGATCGATCACCCGCGATCTATCCTGGGGAGTGCCGGTCACGCGCAAGGGCGCGCCAAGGCCGGGGTTCGAGACAAAGGTGTTCTATGTCTGGTTCGATGCACCCGTCGAATACATCGGAGCGACGCGCGAATGGTCGGAGGCGACCGGCGGCGACTGGCGCCGCTGGTGGCGGACCGACGGCGGGGCCGACGACGTCACCTATGTGGAATTCATGGGCAAGGACAATGTCGCCTTCCACACCGTTAGCTTTCCGGCGACCATTCTGGGCTCGGGCGAGCCGTGGAAAATGGTCGACAAGCTGAAGGCGTTCAACTGGCTGACCTGGTATGGCGGCAAGTTCTCGACCAGCAACAAGCGCGGCGTCTTCATGGATGCAGCCCTGGAGCTGCTGCCGGCGGATTACTGGCGCTGGTATCTGACGGCGAATGCGCCGGAGGGATCGGACTCTCCATTTACATGGGAGGCCTTTCAGGCGTCGATCAATTCGGATCTCGCCAACGTTCTTGGGAATTTCGTCAACCGCATCACGAAGTACGCCGAGTCGAAATTCGCCGGGAAGGTTCCGGTGGATGGTGAGGCTGGCGAGGATGAGGCGTGGATGGTGCGGGAATTGGAAACGCGCCTCCCGCTTCTGATCGCCCATTACGAGGCGATGGAATTTCGCAAGGCCGCCGCGGAGACCCGCGCCATCTGGGCGGCCGGAAACGAATACCTGACCCGGGCGGCGCCGTGGGTGAAATACAAGACCAGCGTGGAGGCGGCGGCTGTTGGCACGCGAACCGGGCTCAACCTGGCGGCTCTTTTCGGCATTCTGGCGCAGCCGATCATTCCTGGCGCGGCAAGGACGATCCTCGATGCGCTGGGCGTTCCAGAGGCCAATCGCTCCTTTGCATTGATGCGGCCGGGCCAGGATCATGCGGGCCTGCTCGACGTCCTGCCGCGAGGAATGTCTTTCTCGCCGCCGCCTGTTCTGTTTGCGAAGATCGAGGACGCGAAAGTGGCGGAGTGGACGGCGCGGTTCGGAGGCGGCTAGCGATCATGCCGCTGCAGAACCGGGTCGACCCGCTTTCCCGTATTCACCGCCATCCCGCGCGCGGCCTCTTCACCGGCAATCGCGGCGCCTTGCACCATGAGGGCGGATGGCTCGTCTCGCAGAGGTGGCGGACCGACGCTTGGATCATTTGCACGCTGACCTTCAAGGACCGCAAGCGCGTGCCCATGGCGCCCCGCGGCTACACGCACCTGTTCTTTCTCGACGAGGCGACGGCGCTGGCGGCCGGGCACCGTCCCTGCTTTGAATGCCGGCGGGAGGACGCCCGCGCCTATTGTGATGCGATCGCCAGATGGACCGGCGTTCGGCCGGACGCGCCGACGATCAATCGGGCGATCCGCGAAGAAATGTCAGCCATGATCCGATTTGGCGAGAGAGAGGCGGTTGATGCTTCGCTGCTCCCCGCGGGCGCGATGTTCACGCTCGACGACGCAGCCTGGCTGGTTCTGGCCGAAGGCGTGCGCCGGTGGAGTTTTGAGGGCTATGGGCGGCTCGAAGCGTTTCCGGTCGCGCTTGTCCGCAGGCTGACGCCGCGAATGTCGATTGCGGCGTTGGAAGGCGGCTATGATGCGCAGCTTGCGCCGTCGGCAATGATCTAGGCGGCCGCGCTCGGCCGCTCCGATACACGCGCGTGCCAGGCTACGACATTGCCGAGCGAGGGCGGAAGCGGCAGACCGATCCACGTCGCGAAATCGACGGTGGTGAGCGCGCAAATGTCCGCGATCGTGTAGCTAGCGCCGGCGATGAAGGGCGCCTTGGCGAGTTCTCCATCGAGCCAGGCGAGGGCGCGTTCGTAGTGCGAGCGATTGGATTCACCGAACTCGCTGTACTGGGGCATGACGACCTTGGCGGTAAACGGGTGCGCGTGACGCCAAAACATTGAGACGGGGCTCATCACCTGCAGTTCGATGCGGCGCACCCACATGTCGATCATTGCCTGCTCCCGCCCGTCTCGACCGAACATGTTTGGCTCGGGATACAGGCTTTCGAGATAGCGGCAGATGGCAACCGTTTCGCTGATGTGCGTTCCATCAGCCAGCTCGAGCGTAGGAGTCTGTCCGAGCGAGTTGCGGGCCAGATACTCGGCGGACTTTTGTTCGCGCTTCACCAGCGCGACATCGACCAGCGGTATCGACACGTCTTTCTCGGCCAGGAAAATGCGGACCCGTCGCGGATTCGGCGCTGGCAGGGGAGAGTTGTAGAGCTTCATTGCGGTGTCTCCGAAGGTGATGCTGGTCTGTGGCCGACAGCCCTATGGCAGGAAGCGATGCAATGGCAACGGTTCGGCCGG
>JAWXBJ010000237.1:0-4910 GCA_034439955.1 Alphaproteobacteria bacterium | reverse complement strand
GCACCCCCGCCGCAAGCGCGTAGCCGCCGAGGACCCGGAATACCTGAGTGAGCCACGGTTCGACCCGCGAGCCAATGGCGGCAAGCTCTGCCGCCGACAGCTGCATATAGAGAATGTCCTCCATTAGAAGCGGCGGCCTGAAGAGGATGAAGAACGCGCCGATGCCCGCGACGGTCAGGCCGGCTGATCCCAATAGAATCGAAGATAGCGGCCAGGCTTTTGCCAATCGCCTTCACGAAAATCCACCGTAACGGGTGCCGGATGTGTTGCATCGCGTTGCCGGCGCACGCCTTTCCGGATTCACGTCCGGACGGTTTGCGCGCGGACCCGGATCGGCTCTCACGCCAAGCGAACGCCGTTGAGCCGCAAGGCGTTGAGAATGACCGAGACTGACGACAGCGCCATGGCGCCGGCGGCGATCATCGGCGACAGGAGGTCGCCCGTGATTGGGTAAAGCACGCCGGCTGCAATCGGGATCCCCGCCACGTTATAGGCGAACGCAAAAAACAGGTTCTGGCGAATGTTCCGCATCGTCGCCTTGGAAATGGCCCGTGCCCGGACGATCCCGCCGAGATCACCCTTGAGAAGCGTGACGCCGGCGCTCTGGATCGCGACATCCGTGCCGGTCCCCATCGCAATGCCGACATCGGCGGCCGCCAGCGCCGGTGCATCGTTGACGCCGTCCCCCGCCATCGCGACGGTGCAGCCTTCGCCCTTGAGCCGCGCGACGACGCGCGACTTGTCCTGCGGCAGTACCTCGGCTTCGACGGCATCCAGTCCAAGCTGGCGAGCGACAGTCTCGGCTGTCGTGCGATTATCCCCAGTCACCATGATAAGCTTGATGCCTTGGGAGCGCAGCGCCGCCAGCGCCGCAGGCGTAGACGGCTTCACTGGATCGGCAATGCCCAAGACGCCACGGGCGACGCCATCGACTGCAACGAAGATCGCCGTGGCGCCATCCCGCCGGATGGCTTCAGCGGCGGCAACCAGATCTTTGGCGTCGATGCCAAGCTCAGAAAGATAACGTTCAGCGCCCAGCGCTACGGCCTTGCCATCGACGACGCCTACGACGCCCTTGCCTGTCGGCGAGTCGAAAGCGGTTGGCTCAGCCAAGGCAATGCCGCGGGTGCTGGCGGCGGCGACGATCGCCTGCGCCAGCGGGTGCTCGCTGCGGTTCTCCAGGCTGGCCGCCAGGCGGATCAGCTCTACTTCCGCGATGCCGTCCGCCCTGACCGCAATGACGGCAGGTTTGCCTTCCGTCAGCGTCCCGGTCTTGTCGAGCACCAGCGTGTCGACCTTCTCGAACAGTTCCAACGCTTCGGCATTCTTGATGAGGACGCCGGCGCGCGCGCCGCGCCCGACGCCCGACATGATCGACATCGGGGTTGCGAGACCGAGCGCACAGGGACAGGCGATGATCAGGACCGAGACGGCGGCGATCAGGCCATAGACAAGCCGCGGCTCGGGCCCGACCAGCGACCAAACGACGAAAGCCAGAGCGGCGATGGCGATAACGGCCGGCACGAACCAGCCTGCGACCTGGTCCGCCATACGCTGGATCGGCGCCCTGCTGCGCTGGGCCTCGGCGACCATTTGAACGATCTGCGCCAGCATGGTGTCGCGGCCGACCCGCTCGGCTTCGATCACCAGCGCGCCGGTCTGGTTGAGTGTGCCGCCGATGACCTTGTCACCGACATTGCGGGTGACGGGCATGGATTCGCCGGTGACCATGGATTCGTCGATGGTCGAGCGGCCGTCGCGGACGATGCTGTCGACCGGGACTTTCTCGCCTGGCCGCACGCGCAGGCGATCACCAACAAGGACCGCGTCGAGCGACACTTCTTCTTCGGCGCCATCGCGAACGCGCCGCGCGGTCTTTGGCGCAAGGTCGAGGAGCGCCCGAATGGCGCCGCTGGTGCGCTCGCGCGCCCGAAGCTCCAGCACCTGCCCCAGGAGAACAAGAACCGTGATAACCGCAGCAGCTTCAAAATAGACCGAGACGACGCCGTCCGCGCCGCGGAACTGAACCGGGAAAGCCCCAGGCGCGAGGGTCGCGACGACGCTATAGAGCCAGGCGACGCCTGTCCCCAAAGCGATCAAGGTGAACATGTTGAGATGCCGGGTGATGAGCGACGCCCAGCCGCGCTCAAAGAAGGGCCAGCCGCCCCAGAGCACGACCGGCGTCGCGAGGACAAACTGGAGCCAGGGGTTCCAGGCAGCCGGTACAAAGCGATCAATCCCCAGGACATGACGGCCCATCTCAAGGACCAGTACAGGCGCCGCGATCACCGCGCCGATCACGAAACGACGCTGCATGTCGATCAGTTCGTGATTGGGGCCCGCTTCGGCGGTCGGAACCATAGGTTCGAGCGCCATGCCGCAGATCGGACACGCCCCGGGTCCGTCCCGGACGATCTTCGCATGCATGGGGCACGTCCACTTGGCCCTGGCAGGAGCGCCTTCGGACCCGGTGGCCATGCCGCCATGCGCATGAGCGTGATGAGGCGGCGTGGCGCCCAAACCATTGCCTGCCACTTCCATGCCGGGGGCCGTCAGCGCAGAAGCTGGATCAAGGTATCTGGCTGGGTCGGCCGCAAACTTGGCCTTGCAGCTCGCGCTGCAGAAAGTGACTTCCTTGTCCTCGTGCATCAGTCGGTGCGGGGTGTCGGGTTTGGGTGTCATGCCACAGACCGGATCCTTGGTGGACATGACGACGGCCTCGCCGTCGGGATGGATTTGATCAGTCTTGGTCATGTGGTCCTCGTCGTCAGAGCGACGCGCCTGATTTCACTTGAGGTCAAGGCTCAACCTTCCCACAATGGGAAGGTCAACGTAGATCTTCTATTGGGGAAAACAGGAGCATGAACATCGGCGCAGCCTCTGAGCGCAGTGGCGTGTCGGCCAAGATGATCCGCTACTATGAGGAGATCGGCCTTCTGGCGCCCGCTGCGCGTCGCGATAACAGCTATCGCGATTATGCGGAGACAGACATCGTGTTGCTGCAGTTCATCCGCCGCACCCGCGATCTCGGGTTTTCGCTCGAAGAAGTGGGCAGTCTGCTGGCGTTGTGGCGCGATCGCAAGCGGTCGTCGCGGGAGGTGAAGCGTCTGGCGCAAGCGCATATCGAGGACCTTGAGCAACGTATCAAGGACATGCGGACCGTCGTTCGCACCCTGCGAGAGCTGACGCAGAACTGCCATGGCGACGAACGATCGGATTGTCCGATCCTGGAAGGCCTCGCCGCGCCGAGGAAAACAACGCCGCGAACCAGACCATCGCGCACGAGGAGCGCTCTGTACGGCGCCGAACACTCTGAGCGGGACCGTTCGTAACGCCGGTAGGAAGAAGTAACGCGCTTCGACCTCGTTCCATTGGGCAGGATATCCATCACACTCTCCGTGTTCGGGGCGGCAATCCCCAGGCCATCCGAACAGGTGCGGTAGAGCCGTCGTCCGATATACGCGGATGATCGCCAAAAGCCTCGCCAAGCATGGCGCTCCGGCGCAGTCGAAGCGGAAAGATCGCCATAACAAGTCAGGCAAAGCGCGCTAGGTGGGTGCGTAGCGCCCGCGTGAGTCAGAACAGGTTCCCCGAATGACCAGCGAGACCAACCCGGCGCCCGAAAGCGGTTGCGCCAGCGCGCTCGATCCTTTCAATACGTCTGAACGATCGCGGCGGCTCGCCGCCGAATTGAACAAGAGCTGCTTCTGCATAACGCTCGACCGCGCTGTCATGGCTGGCGCCATGAAGACGGCCTCACGCGATCCGGAATTCTACGACGCCCACATGGTCGCCCGTCCGCACCTGTTCTCGAGTGTGCCGGTCTTCTTGCCCGATTCGGATCGCGAAGCGATGCTAGCGGTAGCGAGAGCGGTCGAGGAAACCGCCCGCATCCCAGCTTACCGCGACGCCGTTCTGGCTTGGGCTCCCGGCCCAATACGTGGCGACTTCGGTCCGATAGGCGCCATGATGGGCTATGACTTTCATCTTACCGATGGACCGCCACGGCTGATCGAGATCAACACCAACGCGGGCGGTGCTTTTCTGAACGCCTTCAGCGCCCGCGCCCAGAAGGCGTGTTGTGCGGAGGTCGAAGCGGCGAAGGACGGCGCTTTGGCGGACGTGTTCGACAGCGCCGTCATTGCGATGTTCGAATCCGAATGGAGACGCCAGCGGAGCACTGGCCGGCCGCAGCATATCGCGATTGTGGATGACGGACCGAGGGATCAGTATCTCTATCCAGAATTTGTTCTCGCCCAGCGGCTATTCGAGGCAAACGGCATCGACGCCCTGATTGCTGACCCCGCTGAACTGGTCTACGCGGACGGCCAGCTGCGCATCGGCGACAAATCCATCGATCTCGTCTACAATCGCCTGGTGGATTTCGCTCTTGCAGAGCCTCACCATGCCGCACTGCAACAGGCTTGGCTTGATGGCGCTACGGTTGTCACGCCGAACCCTCATACTCACGCCTTGTTCGCAGACAAGCGAAACCTGACACTGCTCTCGGATGCAGCCCTGCTCCGCATGGTAGGCGCCAGCGAGGCGGCGATCAACGCGCTCTCCACCCTGCCCCATGCTGTGCTTGTGACATCGGCCGCCGCCGAGGCGCTCTGGACTGCGCGCAAGCGCCTCTTCTTCAAACCGGTCTCAGGGCATGGCGGCAAGGCCGTCTATCGCGGCGACAAACTGACTCGCACGGTCTGGGCCAACATTCTGGCGTCCGATTACATTGCTCAGGATCTCGCACTGCCGGGTGAACGACAGATCATGCTGGATGGCGTAGCCATACCGAGAAAGATGGACGTCCGGCTCTAGGCTCTGTGGACAATTACCGCAAGGCGATGATGGTGGCGGCGATGTTCCAGGTTGCTGCATAGCTTGAATCTGTCTTGTCGTATCGCGTGTTC
>JAWXBJ010000236.1:0-7710 GCA_034439955.1 Alphaproteobacteria bacterium | reverse complement strand
TGCGCGGCGCGCCCGTCATCGCCTCGATCAGCGGCTTGAGGAAGAGCCGGGCGGTCACCATCGCTGCGGCGGGATTGCCCGGCAGGCCTAGCACGAGGGCGCCGGGGCGAGCCGAGAACCAGGTCGGCTTGCCAGGCTTGACCGCGACTTTCTCGAACACGGGCGCGTATCCCTCGGCCGCGAAAGCGTCGCGCGCCACGTCATAGTCGCCCACCGATGCGCCGCCGATCGAGACGATGGCGTCGCACGGCGCGGTGATGCGGGCTCTGACATCGGCCTGCTCGTCCCGGGCGACGCCAAGGTCGACGAGATCGGCGCCCCAGTGCCGGAGAAGAACCAGAAGGGCGGGACCGATCGAGTTGACGACCTGCCCGGTCGTCAGGACCGAGCCCGCCGCCGCCAGTTCATCGCCATTGGCGAGCACGCCGATGCGTGGCGCCGCGCGGACTGATACGCTCGCGACATTGCCGGCCGCGGCCAGGGCGATCGCGCCTGGGGTTATCACGCTGCCAGCCGGGACAAGCGTGTCGCCGGCGCCAAAATCGCGGCCCTGCCGGCGGATCGAGGCAGGCGCCGGCTGACGGCAGGCGACCTCGACGGTCCCGCCCTCCCGGCGCGCGTCTTCCTGAATGAGAATGTGGTCAGCGCCGGGGGGCGCGTGGGCGCCTGTGAAAATGCGCACGGCCTGGTGCTGGCCGACAGGGCCTGCGAAGGGTCGGCCGGCGCGGGATTCGCCGATGATGGCGAGGCGCGCGCCCTCCGTCATGTCCGCAAAGCGCACGGCATAGCCATCCATCGCAGAGACGTCGGCGGGCGGCTGGAAGATTGCGGCGATCACGGGCGATACGAGACGCCGGCCTTCGGCTTCGACCAGGGGGAGGGTGACGGTTGGGGTGAGATTCGCGCCGCCATGCTCGGAGATCAGCGCGAGGGCCTGGTCGACAGTTGCCATTCGGATCATTGTGGTGGTCTGCCCGGTGTTGGAATCCGTCCCGGCAAGTATGCTGGCGCATGCGAGCGCGTCCATGCACAATAGACGCCGTCCAACTGGGCAGGATACATGACGGGCAAACTCACCCATATCGACGCCGATGGCCGCGCCCGCATGGTGGACGTGACCGGCAAGGCGCAAACCGCGCGACGGGCGACCGCCACAGGCCGCGTGACGATGAGCGCCGAAGCGCTCGGTCTGGCGCGGTCCGGGGGCGGCAAGGGCGATGTGCGCGCGACGGCTGAGATCGCCGGCGTGATGGCCGCCAAGCGCACCTCGGAGCTCATCCCCATGTGCCATCCGCTGGCTCTGTCGAACGTCAAGGTCCGTGTGAACGAGACCAGCGATGGGACAGGGCTGGAGGTCAGGGCCGAGGTCGCGACGACCGGGCCAACCGGCGTCGAGATGGAAGCGCTGACGGCGGTCTCGGTCGCGTGCCTGACAATCTACGACATGCTGAAGGCGGTGGACCGGGGCATGCGCATCGAGGGGGTGAGGCTTCTTGCAAAGTCCGGCGGCGTCAGCGGGGATTTTGTGGCTTAGGAAGACCCACGCTCAAGAAACAAGTGCTACAAAAGCAAGAAAGGGCGCCCGCGAGGAGCGCCCCTTCCGCTTACAGACTCTACTCAACGCCACTCTACGAACTCGGAACGTCGGCGCCCAGCATGTGGATGCGACGAAAAGGTGTTCAGGCAGCCTTGCGAGTGGCGGTCTTGACGACCGACTTGGTCATGTTGGCGGCGTCGTCAACGGCCTTGGGGGTCGCGGCGATCACGGTGTCCAGGATTTCGGCCTGGGCCTTCTTCGCGACTTCAGCGTAGGCGAACAGGCGCGAGGGAAGGTCCTGGAAGGCGGCCGTGGCGACTTCGCCGGCTTTCTTGGCGTAGGCTTCCGGAGCTTCGACCGTCATCAGGGTCGTCGCGTCCTTGGCGGCGTCGTTCATCCAGGCAGTGGTGAGCTCGACATTGCGGTTGAGGGCTTCGATAGCGACGGCGCGATACTTGGCCGCCATGTCGGTCATGGCTTTCATCGGCGAGTTGGCGCCGAAATCGGGGTAGAATTTCGTGAAGGCATCCATGTTTTTGGAATAGTCGAACATGTCGTTGGGGTTCATTTGCAGTGCTCCTTGGTTGTTGACCAGCATCTAATGCCGCGCTGCGGCAAAGACAAGCTATTTTTTGCCGCAGGTGCGAAAAAAATGTCGCAGGTGCGAACGAAATCTCAATCGAATATTAAGGGGGCGGCGGTTGCGCGACCCTCGATGCACTGGCGGCTGTGAGGATATTGGGCAGGCCATAATTGCCTTCGTGGCACGCGAACTCATACATCGGATCGGAAGTCCGGATCATAGAATATTCGGCAAGCCAGGGAGCGGCATAGATGCCCGGATCCTCGACCGTGAACTGGTAGAGCAGTTCGGTGTCCGCGACCCGGCTGAAGCGCTCGATCACCCTGGAGTCCGGGCCCACCATGATCGGCCGGCCCACAACTGCAAGCCGGAAGCCGTCGTCGGGCCGGAAGCCTGTCGTCTCAACGACGAGAGTGTCTCCTTCCCAGCGGCCGATGGAATCGCCGAGAAACGAGCGCATGACCGGCGCTGCGGGCTCGCCGCCAATGCGGATGATGCGGGTCTCGCCGCCCGCCTCGCTCCAGATCACCAGCGCATCCGGGGTCTGGACGACGCGGCGCACCATGTTTATCGCCCAGCTCAGCATCAGGGGCGCCTGACCCATGCCGGCAAGGCATCGCTCCCAGGTCAGCCGGCTTTCAGGGCCGTCTGTCGCGAGGCCACGAACCTGACCTGCAAACAGCACCTGCCGCGCCGCGACGGCCTTTGCGGCCTCTGACGTAAAGGGCAGGCGTCCATCCGCCGGTTGGACGATCAAACGGGTGCGGTGTTCGCCCCGCACGATGGCGAGGGAATGTGCATCCGGATCGCCCGCCTCGGGATCGAGTGCAATTTCGCCCAGGCGCTTCGCCGTCGCGCGGATCAAACCGACAAGGACTGCCGCCCGTTCTGGCGGGACGGACAGCTGCGGTCCAAGCGCTGATGTTTCAAGCGGCGTCAGCCATTTGTTGGACCAGTCGCCCTGCAGGTCGGGGCGTCCGTCGGCGAGGCGCGGCGGCGAATAGGCAGGCGCCTGAGCGCCTGCCGCGCCGGCAAGAGCGAGTGCGGCCAGGAAGAGACCGGCGCTGCGCATCATGACGAATCCCTCAGCATCCCGTCCGGGCTGCAACCTTTAGCCTATTCGCGGACATAACGCCCCGGCGCAGGTTCAAGCTTGGGCAGTTCCGCCGGCCAGGCGGATGCCGCATCAATCTTGCGGCCGGAGCGCTTGGCCAGCCATGCCGACCAGTCGGGCCACCACGAGCCCTCCTTGGCCTCCGTGCCTTCCCGCCAGTCGTCAAGATCGGCCGGGCTCTCGTCGCTGACCCAGTAACCGTACTTGTTGCGATCCGGGTGATTGACGATGCCGGCAATGTGCCCGCTCTGGGCGAGGACGAAGCGGCCGCCTCCGCGCAGCCGGCCAAGCCCCTTGAACGAGGCGCGCCAGGGCGCGATGTGGTCTTTCTCGCAGGCCACGACATAATGGGGGATCTTGATGTCGTCGAGGCTGACCGGCGTCCCCCGCAATTCGAAATTGCCGCTGGCGAAATCATTGTCGCGATAAAGATGGATGAGGTATTCGCGCGCCATCCTCTCCGGCAGGCGGGTCGAATCCTCGTTCCAGAACAGAAGGTCGAATTTCGGACGCGGCTCGCCAAGGAGATAGGCCTTCACCGCCGGTCCATAGATGAGGTCATTGGGCCGCAGATAGCTGAAGGTCCGCGCCATGATGCGGTGGTCGAGATAGCCCTTTTTCTGGGCCTCAAACAGGATGCCGCTGACGAAGCTTTCGTCGATGAAGACCTTCAGCGGGCCGGGGTCCTCGAAATCCGAGAGCGACGTGAAGAAGGTGGCCGACCGGATCGGATTGTCGTCCGGCTGCTGGCTGAGCCACGACAGCGACAGGGCCAGCGCTGTGCCGCCGATGCAATACCCGACGACGTTGCAGTCGGCCGAACCCGAGAGATCGTTGACTGCCGCGACTGCCGTCAGCACGCCGTCGAAGACATAGGTGTCGAGACCGGCGTCGCGCATATCCTCGCGCGGATTGCGCCAGCTCACTATGTAGACGGCGAAGCCCTGGCCGGTCAGCCATTTCACCAGCGAACTCTTCGGCTGCAGGTCGAGAATGTAGAATTTGTTGATCCAGGGCGGGATGATCAGCAGCGGCCGAGAATGAACCTTGTCAGTCGCCGGAGCGTAGCGGATCAGCTGGAACAGGCTGGTTTCGTAGACGACGTCGCCCCTGGTCGCGGCCAGCGTTTCGCCCACCTTGAACGCTTCGGGATCGGAGAGCGTCACCAGCATGTCGCCGTCGGAGCGCTCGAGGTCCTTGACGAGGTTTTCGAGGCCCTCGACGAGGGAGCGGCCGTTGGTGTCCACCGCCTTGCGCATCGCTACGGGATTGGAGGCGAGGAAGTTGGACGGCGAGAAAAGGTCGACCAGCTGCTTGGTGAAGAAATGCACCTGCTCGGCATGCTTGGCGTCGTCGCCGAGGTCGGACGTTTCGGCGAGACTCTCGAGATAGGCGCTCATGATCTGGTACTGGCGCTTCAGATAGTAGAAAAAGGGATGCTTCCGCCACTCTTCGTCGGTGAAGCGGCTGTCGTCGCCTTCGGCGGGAAGTGCGTGCGAGGCGCCCGACAACATCGCCTGGGTGAGTTCGGCATAAAGCGCGGTGGTGTTCTGCCAGAACTGCAGCTGGGTGTTGAACGCCTTCATCGGATTGGACCAGACGCCGGCGGCGTGGCCCATCATCGCGCGCAGGAAGAAAGGCTGGCCTGGACCCTCGACGCCGGGATTGCGCATTTCCTTGCGAGACAGGGCAAGAAACAGACGCTGGAACAGAAAATTGATGCGCTGGAAGTTCTGTCCCAGCTCCAGCGCGCTCGCGGCGCCAAGACTGTCTTTTCCGTCCATCGCGGCGCCCGGTGTCCCTAGATCAACCCGCCCAATCCAGAAGTGTTCGAGAGCGAACAAATTGATCCAATTCAAGATTGTAAAGCAGGCTGGGTCGGATCGGACGCAGTTTGCTTCAGCGGCCAGACGCTAACACTCCCGGCCTCGCGGTCAAATCGCTAATCCAAAGGACGTAAGGATGCATTAAACGCCTTGCGCAATCGCTGGCGCCCGCGACGGCGGAAGATATGCTGCGCTGCGAAAAGGGTCGGCCAGTCGCTCGCGTGAACCTCCATGGCCCCGGGTTCATGGTTATTGGCTGCCGGGGCAGGCGACTGGAGCAACCTGCGTCGCTTATGACGCAGACAAGTTGCTCTACACTCTTGAGATAGAGCATCTTTCTCCGATCAAACTGACTCAGTTCGATTGAAGGATGCTCCAAAAACACTGACCGCGCTGCGCCGGCTCGTAACCTGCGTCAACTCGCCAGATCCAAAATTCTCGGCTTCGGGAATTTTCGATAAGCGGGTAAACAGGATTCAGGCCCGGCTTTTGCTGCGGCTGCACACAATCTTCAGGTCCAGCATTGCCCATGCAGATTGGCTCGATCGCGCGTTTGTGGAGCCGGGAGGCGCGGACTTTCGAGGGCGATCTTTTCAGCGTCAGCGTGTCCGGGCGCGGCAGGGATGTGGTCTTCATCCATGGGCTCACGGCTTCACCGGACAGCTGGGAAGGCGTGGCGGCGCGATTTGGCACGGAGATGCGCGCACATTTCATCCATATTCGCGGCTTTGCGGGCCTTGCGCCAAGTCCCTCGCGCAGACCCGCCGATTTCCTGAAGCCGCTGGCCGACGAGCTTGCGACCTACATCCGCACGCATATCAAGGGACCCGCTGCAGTGGCGGGCCACTCAATGGGCGGGCTGGTCGCACTGATTCTGACCCGCGATGCGCCCAGGCTGGTCGACAGGCTGATGGTTGTCGATGTGCCTGCGTTCTTTTCCGTGCTGATAAACCCATTCCTGACGAGTTCGTCGGCGGCCGGGCTGGCCGACGCCGCGCGCCGCCGCTATGTCGAGAACGACGCCGCCGCGTTCGAGGAAGGCGTTTGGCGCGCCTCAGAGAAGCTCGTGCGCTCTCCGGCGATGGTCGAGCGCATCGCGCAGTGGGGCCTCACATCCGACCGGCAGACGACGGCGGACATCATGGCCGAAGTTATGGTGACGGACCTGCGACCGGACCTCAAACTGATCACTCGTCCGGTCGAAGTGGTTTATGCCTGGGACAAGGCCGGGCACTCGTCCCGTGTCGTTCTCGACCAGACCTATGCGTCGGCCTACGCCAACCTCGCAGACTGCCGGAAGTTGCGGATCGATGACGCGCGCCACTACATCATGCTAGACCAACCCGATGAGTTCTACAGGGCCATGCGCGCCTGGCTAATGCGCTGAGGTTGGGGTCTGGCGTTCAGGATCGAGTGATGAGTGACGTTCCGACGATCGAGCTTCGGCGCTATCCGAGCCGGAAAATCTACAACAAGACCGCGTCGAGCTATGTGCGGCTGCCCGAGGTCGCCGAGATGGTCCGGGCCGGCGCCAATGTGCGCGTCGAGGACACCGAGACCGGCGAGGATGTGACCAGGCAGGTTTTGTTGCAGATCATCATGGAGCAGGAAAACCATGCGGATCAGGCGATCCTCTCCTCGGACCTGATGATGGACATGATCCGCATGCATCAGTCCAAGGCGTCGGAAATGATGACCGGCCTGTTCGAGCAGTCGATCGCCTTCATGCGCGCGCAGCAGGAACAGATCGCGAGCCAGATGTCGTCCTCGATGACCCCGCCCTGGAGCGTCAACGTGTTCGATCCCGGATCGATGGCCGAGCTGCAGCGGCAGTACCAGCAGAAGCTGGCGGGATTCTGGGGCGGAGCGATACCGGGCGTGGCGGGCGCGAAGAAGCCCGAGCCGGCGCCTGCGGCCGGCGACGCCGCCGAGCTTCAGTCCCTGCGCGAGCGGCTCGAGGAGCTGGAGCGGAAGCTGGGGCGGTAAGCAGCATCCTCCACCCGCTGAAAGTCGGAGGCGGACTCAGAGTGTTTTCTCCCCGATCCTCCGGAGCATATCGGCGGCGAATTCCGAAAGTGTGTCGTCGCGCGCGCCCATGACGACGATGAGATCGCTGGGGGTGGCGAGTTCCACCAGCCTGTCGCCGCAGGCGGTCCGGTCCTTGAGGGCATAAGCTGTGCGGCCGGCGGCGGCGGTCCCACCGGCGATGTCCGCCGATCCGACCGAGCGATCGACCGTACCGCCGAAATAAGCGGGTTCGGGCATCAGCAGAATGTCCTTCGGCGCGAGGTTTCGGGCGAAGCAGTCGATGAAGGCGTCCTTCATCTGGCGCAGCGGACCGAAGCCGTGCGGCTGCCACATGACCAGCAGCCGGCCAGGAAAAGCATGCAGCGTTGCGAGCGTCGCGGCGATCTTGTCGGGGTTGTGGGCGAAATCGTCGATGACGGTGATGTCCCGCACCGTGCCGACGACTTCGAGACGGCGACGGATGCCCACAAAGTTCATCAGGGCGTTGCACGCCTCGCGCAGCGGGATGCCGCAGGCGAGCGCGGCGGCGATCGCCGCAAGGCCGTTGGAAAGGTTGTGCCTGCCCGGGGTCTGCAGGCAGACGCGCGCCTGCGATCCCGTCGCGGCCTCGGTGACGATGCAG
>JAWXBJ010000235.1:0-7918 GCA_034439955.1 Alphaproteobacteria bacterium | reverse complement strand
GCGCCGGCCGGCGCGTCGGGCGTGTGCCGCGAGACGCCGGGAGAATGGCCCGAGCGGGCGCGCAGGAAGTTCTTGACGATGCGGTCCTCGATCGAATGGAAGGTCACCACCACAAGACGCCCCCCTGCCTTGAGGACGCGCTCGGCCGCCAGAAGCGCCTTCACCAGTTCCCCTGTCTCGTCGTTGACGAACATGCGCAGTCCCTGGAAGGCGCGCGTCGCCGGGTGGGTGCGCTTGCCATGACGCCCTCCAAGGGCGCCCTCGATGAAATTGGCCAGATCGAGCGTCGTCGTGAACGACTGGGTCTTGCGCCGATGGACGAGAGACCGCGCAAGCCGTCGCGCCTTTGGCTCCTCGCCCAGGAAGTGGAAGATGTCGGCGAGTTCCGCTTCCGTCAGGCGGTTGACGGCATCCGCGGCGCTGGGCCCGCGCTTTTCCATTCGCATGTCCAGCGGACCCTCGCGCATGAACGAGAAGCCGCGCCCGGCCTCGTCGATCTGGAACGAGGAGACGCCCAGATCGAGCATCACGCCATCGACCGTTTCGTGACCGGAGGCGCGAGCGATCGCATCGAGTTCGCCAAACCGGCCCGGCGCAGGCGCCAGCCGGGGGTCCCTGCCCGCATGGGCCCACGCCCGCTCCATGGCGTCGGGATCGCGATCGACGGCGAGCACCGTGCAGTTGGCGACCGCCAGCACGGCGCGGGAGTAGCCGCCTCCGCCATAGGTGCCGTCCAGCACAACCGCGCCATCGACCGGCGCGAGGGCCTCGATCATCCTTTCCACGAGGACGGGGACATGGGTCATGCGGGGCCGCCCTCGCCATCCTCGAACGGATTGACCTCGTCTACGGTCTCGCGCGCCAGTTGCAGCAATGCGTCATAGCGCGACTGATGGACGTCCGGCGTCCAGATTTCGAAGGAATCGCCAAGGCCCACGAACCTCGCCTTGTCCGTGATCCGCGTGTGGTCGAGGAAATCGTCTTCCAGCACGATCCGGCCTCCGTCGTCGAACTTGTAGAAGCGCCCGCGACCCAGGATGAGATTGGCGAAAGCGACACGCCGAGGTCCGTTCATACGGGAGATGGCGCGCCGCCACTTGCCGACCAGTTCGGTACCGCCACCCTCGAGGCAGGCCTTGTCGATCGACGGCCAGAGGAAGACGCTTTCCTCGCCCGACATGGCCTTGCGGAAGGAAGCGGGGATCGAAACCCGCTTCTTCACGTCAACGCCGCTCTCATACGAAGAGAGAAACATGGCTCGTTCGCCTGCCCACTAATGCCCGCTCAAGAACCCGATCGTCGTTTTCGGCGTCGTCCCACTGCCCCCAGTGAGCCGCAGGCGACCGGGATAGCATGGGAGCATATGGGAAACAACGGGATGCTTAGGTATCGCATGCATGGGCGGTGGACGAATTCTGGAAGATTACTGGAACAAAAAGTGGATATACCGGGATGGTCCAAGTGTTGGCGTGTGCATAACGAATCGATGCGTGAACACCGGAAAAGCTGCGCGGTCAGTACTGCCCGGCGCAGCATCAGGCCCGGCGCCCGTTTCCAGGGCGTCCGACCCGCCCCGGCGATCGATCAGGCGGCCTGTAAGCCGGGTTCTGTCCCCCGCCCGATCCCGAAAGATGCGGGCGGATGGGCGACCATTCCTCTGGGACGCTCCTTGCGGAGCGCCTCGCGCGACCAACCCGGACGGAAATGCGGATGCGCACCTGCCCATGGTTTCCCACGGACGCCCGTCCCTATTCGGTCTTGCTCCAGGCGGGGCTTGCCATGCCGTACCTGTCTCCAGGCACGCGGTGCGCTCTTACCGCACCCTTTCACCCTTGCTCCGGCCCAGACGAGGCCTGGCGGAGCGGTTTGCTTTCTGTGGCGCTGTCCCTCGGGTTTCCCGGCTTGCGGCCGGCTCCCCGGGCGGGCGTTACCCGCCGCCTTGCATCCGTGGAGCCCGGACTTTCCTCCAGCAGGTATAACTGCCAGCGATCGCCCGGCCGCCTGATCGATCCTCTGGACTAGCATGCTTCGGACGGATGCGCGACGATTGGCGCGGTCGCAAATACTGCTGTTGGTTATGGTCCGTTCAGGTTCAAGCCTTTAAGACCAGCTCCGATGCTTTCTGGAGGGTGATGATGAAACTGGCGCTCGCGGCTATCCTGAGTCTGGGTCTTGCGGCTGTTCCGGCGGCCTTGGCCGAACCCGGCGGCGAAGGCGAGGCGCTCTATCAGGCCCGCTGCAACATGTGCCATGGCGCCGGCGTCGGCGGGGCGCCGCTGATGGAGAAACTGGCGACGCTCACCTCGGCCTCGATCGTCGAGAAACTCACGACCGGGACAATGGCGGCGATGGCGTCGGGCATTTCGGACGAAGACAAGAAGCACATCGCCGAATTCGTGACGAAGAAGGCTTCCTGACGCCGGACGGCGTCCAGGCGTCAGATTTCGGCGAGTTCCCGGAAGCTGGAAATGAATGACTTGATCTGAACCGACACGTGCGGAGACGGGGTGAAGGTCGCATCCGTCCTCGCGGCGCCGGCAAGGTCGATGAAGCCCGCCCGCTGCTGATGCGACAGGCGCGACGGCGCGACATATCCCATGGACCAGTCCGCGAAGGCGCGCTCCTGGACGGGCTTTGACTCCATCAGGATCAAGCCGTGATGCCGGGGGTCGCGCAAGATCACGTCATAGATGCGGCGTACGTCCTTCAGCTCCCCTTCCAGCACCTGGAAGAAGGATCCGTCATGGAAAAGCAGCAGGCCGCTGACACCGGCCTCGGTGTTGTTCTTGCGGGCCGACTTCAGGATCGAGTCCAGATCCGCATCGCTGACCTCGCCCCGGGCGGAGCTGAGATAGATCATGCGGTAGAGGTTTGCCTGGTGCGTCGCAGCCATGGGGTGTCCTTCTTGGCCGGCCTGAATGCGTCTGACTATCTCAAATGTCTTTAGGCATATCTAACGCGGCGTCCCGGGCGCGGCGGAACAGCCGGGAAACCGCCGCGATGCGACGCCACGTGTCGGCGTCGGCGACGCCTGTAACTTCCTCCGGACGCCAGCGCCGCTGAAAGGCGCGCACCACCGCCTGCGTCTCGCCGTCAAGGGCGCCGGACACCGCGATCCGATAGCCGATCGCCGAAAGATCCTGCTGCAAGCGGATGACGCCGTCGGTGGAGGCTGCGGCCTCTCCCCTTTCGGACACGGGCGCGAGGTCCGGCCACAAACCGATGCCGGCCGAAGCCAGATCGCGCCACGGAAACCGTTCGCCCGGATCCTCCTTCCGGTCCGGTGCGATGTCGGAGTGCCCGACGATGCGGGTCGCGGAAATGGCCTGCCTTGAAACAATGTCCCGGCAGAGCTCGATCACCGCAGTTATCTGGGCTTGCGGATAGGCCGGAAGACCAAAGTCGTGGCCGCCATTGACGATCTCGACACCGATCGACCTGGAATTGAGATCCTCCTCGCCCTGCCAGGCGCTTTGTCCCGCATGCCAGGCCCGCCTGTCTTCCGCCACAAGGGCGAAAACGGTCCCGTCCTCCGCGACCATGTAATGCGCCGACACACATGGCGGAGACGGGTCCTGGAGGCGCTCAAGCGCCGAGGGGCCATCGGCCATCCCGGTATAGTGCAGGACCAGCATGTCTATCGGGTGGCGGCGCCCGTCATGGTTGGGACTGGGCGCGTTTATCATTTTCAGGGTCATGGCCCGATCCTGCCTCCGACAGGCGCCTCGGGGAAGCGATGGTTGCGCCGCGCGCCATGATCACTCCCCTCTCCGGCCAGCCCGAGCGCCGCCGCGTCTATCGGGAGTGAAAGAGGGCCGGCTCCAAGCTATCCGCGTGCAAGCCTTCAGCGGACCGGAGCGCCATGGGGCTCGATCACCCAGCCATCGGCCGTCCGGTGGGCTTCCAGCGTCGCCGGTTCGCCGTTTCGTCCAGGACGGCGAGGGGCGCCGCCGCGACGCGATCCGCGCGCGAGGCCGAGACACAAGGCGGCGATCGCCAGCATGATGCCGATGAAGGTGGTGGCGACCAGCGCGAACACGGCGGCCGTCAGCAGGAACACCCCGAACCCGGCGCGCGCCATCAGTCCGACAAGACGTTTCAGGATTGCGCCCGTCCGCGCGGCGATGCCGGAGCTGTCAAGAGTCTCAGTCATGCGAGTCCTCCTAATCCACAAACGTGCGTTCAGCCGCGCCGAAGTCAATCAGCGCGTGTGAGAAAACCGCGCTCGGCCCGGATGCGCGCATAGGCCGTCGTGATTGCGGCCGCCTTTTCGTGCGCGACGGGTTCAAACTCCCTAGGCGCGGACTTCGACTGGACGACGGTGTCCGGATGGTTGTCGAGCATCAGCCGGCGATAAGCGGCGCGAACCGCGTCGAAGGATGAGTCCGCCGAAAGACCCAGAACGGTGTAGGGATCATCGGCTGCCTGGCCCAGATGACTGGCCGTGATGCGCCGGAAATCAGCCTCGCTGAAGCCGAACGCATCCGACACGCTTTTCAGATAATCGAGTTCTTCCCCGGTAATGACACCGTCCGCGATGGCGATCTGGAACAGCCCGTCGAGAACGCCCTCCAGCAGGCAGGGGCGATCGCGGTATTTGCGCGCGATCTGCCGTGCATATCCCTGATAGCCCAGCACCGTCTGGCGGGCGATGTTGAAGACACGGCGCATCGCCGCCGCGTCACGTGGCTGCGCCTTGAAGACCCGGGAGAAAACGCTGACTTCCTCATCCGTCACCAGGCCATCGACCTTGGCGAGTTTCGCGCCCAGACCCACGATCGCCGCAGTGAATCCGACATCATTGGGATCAGGCGCGCAGCCATAACCAGCGAGGGCGTAAGCGGGTTCGCTCTGGTCCTCGAAAGCCCGCTGCGCCAACCGCGCCAAATGCGACCAGATACTCATGCAAATGCAGTATGCATGGCGATGCGGGCTTTGGTAAGGCGCCAGGGTCTGGAAACCCGCTCCCGGTGAATCGCGAACGCGTGATAACGGATTAACTCTGGGTCAGCCTCCGGAACCAGCCGGGGACGTCCCCGTTGTTTGGCCCATGCAGGCGCGTTGTCGCGCCACGGCCCCCGACCCCAGGTCCGGGTCAGCCAGGGAGTTAACCCATGTCTTTCAGAACGCTTCTCTCGACGTCGCTCGCCGCACTGGCCTTCGCGGCCTGCTCCGACAATACCGAACTCGCCCGCGATACCCCGGCGGCGCCGGTCGATATGGCTACGGTGGATCCGGTCGCTGAACCCTATGAGCCCACGCCGCCCGCCGCCGATCCGAACGCTCCGACCGCCGGCACGTCGAACCAGACCATCGCCGAGGTCGCCATGGCTGACGGGAAGTTCACCACGCTCCTCAGTGCTGCGCGCGCCGCAGGTCTCGAAGACGATCTGTCCGCCGCAGGTCCGATCACCGTCTTTGCTCCGACGGACGCCGCTTTCGACGCCCTCCCCGCAGGGACGCTCGACAACCTCATGAAGCCGGAGAACAAGGCCCAGCTCGAAGCCCTGCTCCAGCATCACATCGTTGCCGGGAGCGTGTCATCCGCCGACCTTATGACGGTCGCGACCGCCCAGACGCTGAATGGCGACCTGACGGTCGGCAAGACCGCCGGCAATGGCGTGATGGTCGCCGATGCGAACGTCGTCGGCGCTGACATCCAGACTTCCAACGGCGTCATCCACGTCGTGGACAAGGTTCTGATCCCGGCGACCTAGTCCCCCCACGTCCCCCCGCCGGGAAAAGAGCGTCGCCGCCGTGTCGCAAGACACGGCGGCGATTGCGTTGAGGCTCTGGTTTTCAGCCCTTTGACCAGGGATTAGCGGCGGCGAGATACTGCATGACATTTCCGGCCGGGGTCATCGGCCCCGCCGGCTTGCCGGCGCCGCTGACCACGTCATTGCGCGGCGGCGACTTTGCTCCCCGCGATCCGGAGGCGCCGTCGCGGCCGGACTTCGAGGCGCCCTGGGCGGCGCCGGAACCCGCGCCCGTACGACCCGGGACGTTCCGTGTCTGACCGTCGCGCTGGCCGTCGCGCTGGCCGTTGGTGTGATTGCGGTTCTTCGCACCTCCGCCCGTGTCGGCCCCACGCGATTTGCCATTCGGCTTTCCGGCGTGGTCGCCTTGCGCCGGCGGGCGCGGATGCCGCTTGGCGGCGCCGTCCGCCGACTGGCGCGACTGCCCGCGATAGTCCTCGCGACCGTCGGCCCTTCCCTCCGCCCTCCGCTGGGGCGGACGCTGGCCCTGACGCTTGCGTTGACCAGCAGGTCCCCGCGTCTCGACATGAGCGTCGCCGGCGGCTTCGGGCGAGGACGAGGTCAGCCTGCCCAGCGCATCGTCGCCGCGGCGGTCCATGGCGGGAATCTTCTGCCGGGTCACCTTCTCGATGTCGCGCAGCAACGAGCGTTCGTCCTCGGCGCAGAACGCGACAGCAGAGCCGCCGGCTCCGGCCCGCGCCGTGCGTCCGATGCGGTGAACATAGCTTTCCGGGACGTTGGGCAGTTCGAACTGAACGACATGGGTCACGCTGGAGATATCGATCCCGCGCGCCGCGATGTCCGTCGCGACAAGCGCGCGGACGTCTCCCGCCTTGAACTGGGCGAGCGCCCGCTCGCGCTGGTTCTGGCTCTTGTTGCCGTGGATCGCATTGGCGGCGACCCCGGCGCCTTCGAGGATGCGCGCCACCTTGTCGGCGCCGCGCTTGGTGCGGGTGAAGACCAGGACGCGGGTGAAATCAGGACGCTGGAACAGCTCGACGAGCAGGCCTTTCTTGCGCGTGGCCTCGACGAACACGACCTGCTGGTTGACCCGGTCGACCGTGGTTCCCTGCGGGGCGACCGACACTTTCAGCGGATCGTTGAGAAGCTCTCCGGCGAGCTTTCCAATGTCGGCGGGCATCGTTGCCGAGAAAAACAGGTTCTGGCGCTGTTTCGGCAGATAGCCGACGATCCGGCGGATCGGGACGATGAAACCCATGTCGAGCATCTGGTCGGCTTCATCGAGGACGAAGATCTCGACGCCCGTCAATTTGGCCGTCCGCTCGCCGAGATGGTCCAGGAGCCGGCCAGGCGCCGCGACAAGCACATCGACGCCGCGGTCCAGCATCTTTTTCTGCGGGCCGTGGGCGACGCCTCCGAAGACGGTCGCGACCGAAAAGCCGAGTTCGGCGCCATAGTCCCGGAAACTCTCCGCGATCTGCGTCGCGAGTTCGCGGGTGGGAGACAGGACGAGGCAGCGGCAGCCGCCCCTCGGCGCGGATTTCCGGTTGGCCGCCAGACGATGGAGGATGGGCAGGGCGAACGCCGCCGTCTTGCCGGTGCCGGTCTGGGCGATGCCCAGGAGATCGCGCCCGGCCATCACGCCGGGAATGGCCTGGCTCTGGATCGGCGTGGGATCGACATAGCCCTTGGCGTTGAGCGCCTTGAGAATAAGAGGATTGAGGTTGAGGTCGGTAAAGGTCGCGTTGGGGAGGGTCAAAGTTGATCTTTCGGTATGCGCGTGCGGCGGGCGCCCATCATGTGGGGTCCGCTCGGAGGCGCTTGTCTTGATGGGAAGGCCCTGCGTGCGCGGGCAATCATGTGAACGATTCAGGGCGCTCAACGGGCTGGATCCCTTACTGGGAGCCTTCACGCATCCGGAGCGCCGATAGCGTTCCCCAAAGGCCCCGAGGGGCGACCTGGTCGCGGAACGCAGCGGACATGTCTGCTGCATTGCGGCAAATGTCAAGTCACGGAACAGGCATGTAGTGTCTCAGTTTCAATCCGGACCCGACCGCCTCCGCCAAAACCTGACCTTCGACCGCCACGCTCGACGGGCAGAAAATCGCCAATTCCGTTGAAAAACTCCCGTGCGTTTTCGGGCGAACGATGATTCCATTTCTGCTCCGGCAGCGATGGAGGCGTCGATGATGGGTGAGAAG
>JAWXBJ010000234.1:0-2572 GCA_034439955.1 Alphaproteobacteria bacterium | reverse complement strand
GATTTCTGGTTTGCCTCGGACGACGGATATTGATCGACCAATCGCATTCGATCGGTGAGCCCCGTATCTAACCTCCTTTTGGGGCCATCCACCTGCCGGCGCGACGCTAAGTGCGTCGCGCCGGACTTCCTCCCGCGCCGCGAGTAGCAGAACCGTGTGGGCGGAGGAGAGTTAGCGGGCAATCTCCTCGCAGAATTAGGCTCGTCCGCCGTCGGTGACGGCGTTGCTGATCCGCGCTCGACGGTGAAGGGGTCGGCATCTAGTGTAGTCGCCAGCGGACAGGGGATTGCGAGATGGTTACGACGCGAGACGGTCCATTCGACGCCGTTGTCGTGGGATCAGGCGCGGGCGGCGCGATGGCCGCCTATGTCCTGACCCGGGCCGGGGCCAAGGTGCTGATGCTTGAGGCAGGGCGTGACTACGATCCCGAGGAAGCGCCGATGCTGAATCTGGCGCGGGACGCTCCATTGCGAGGGTCGGGTACGCCTGACAAACCCTTCGGCTTCTACGATGCGACGGTGGACGGCGGTTGGGAAATGCCGGACGAACCCTACAGTGTCGCCGAGGGTTCCGCATTTATGTGGTGGCGCAGCCGTATGCTGGGCGGGCGCACGAATCACTGGGCGCGCAACTCCTTTCGCATGGGACCCTACGACTTCAAGCCATTCACGCGAGACGGTCTCGGAGTCGATTGGCCTATCTCTTACGATGAGATGGCGCCCTGGTATGACCGCACAGAAAAGCTGGTCGGCGTCTACGGCGCCAATCTCGGCCTTGAGAACCACCCGGACTCCGGGCCAGGCGTCCTCCAGCCGGCGCCAAAACTGCGCGCATGGGAACTGTTCCTCAAGGCCGGCGGAGCAGCGCTCGACATACCGGTCGTTCCCGCGCGCCGAGCCATCCTGACCACCAAGATCGACGAGCGCCAGCCCTGCTATTGGGCGTCCCCGTGTGGCCGCGGATGCAGCATTGGGGCAGCCTTCCAGACCACGACGTCGCTTATTCCATGGGCGAAGGCGACGGGAAACCTGACGGTCCTAACGGGGGCGATGGTGTACGAAGTGATGCTCGATTCTTCGGGAAAGGCTTCGGGCGTCCGTTACATCGATAAGGCGTCAGGGTCGCATCGCGAGGCCAAGGGACGGGTTGTCGTGCTGGCCGCGAGCACGGGCGAGACCGCCCGCATTCTCCTCAATTCGCAGCCCAACGGGCGATCAGAAGGCCTGGCCAATTCGAGTGGGCAGGTTGGCCGGAATCTGATGGACACGGTGGGCTCCAATGTCAGCGCGTATTGTCCGGCGCTGGAAGGAAGACCCGTCTACAACGAAGACGGCGCCATGGGGCTGCACGCCTACATACCATTTTGGCTCTATAAGGAGCAGGCGGCGGGCCGACTGGACTTTCCGCGCGGCTATCACGTCGAAATCGGCGGCGGCTTTGGCGAACCGGGCGTCGGTGGCTACGAGGGTTTCGATGGTTATGGGAGCGGCCTCCGTCAACAGGTCAGACAACGATACGGCGCCAGGATCAGGCTGACACAGCGCGGCGAGATGATCCCGAACGAGAAATCCTTCTGCGCGATCGATCCCGACAGGAAAGACAAGCTCGGCATTCCGGTGCTGAAGTTCAGTTTCGCTTGGTCCGACCATGAACTGAAACAGGTCACTCATTTCCAGACGGCTATGCGCGCGTTGATGGATCGTCTCGGCGGGGAACTTACCAGCGAAGCGGCGGCGCCTGAAAAACTTATCTCCGTCGGCGGTGAAATCATCCACGAGGTCGGGACGGCGCGCATGGGCATGAAGGCGGACCAGTCGGTGACGGACAGATTCAACCGGACATGGGACGTCGATAATCTCTACCTCACCGACGGGTCGATCTTCTGTTCCAAGGCGCACAAGAATCCGACCATTAGTATCCTGGCGCTTTCCATGCGCGCGTCCGATCATATCGCGACGCGGCTCAAAACCGGCGAGATTTAGGGGCGCGACGTGAAACACACCTTGATCCGAACGCTTCCCGTCATCGACAGGCGAGCGACTTTGCGCTGGCTGGCGGGCGCCTTGGCCGTCGGTCAACTCGCCGCGTGTGGAGAGACGTTTGGGGAATCGGCTTGGCTTGCGCCGACTCCAATCACTGGAAATGGGACCGGGCGTGATCCCAACCTGCTGGAGCCGGCCGCGCCTTGGCCCCTGACCCTGACCCAAGCGGAGTTGCTGGCGACGAAAGCGCTGGTCGATCTGATTCTGCCTGCCGAGGGAGACGCTCCAGCCGCCTCCGAAGTCGGAGTCCCGGCATTCATCGACGAATGGGTCAGCGCGCCGTATCCAACACAGCAGGAGCATCGCGCGCTCATCGTGCCGGGTCTCGCCTGGCTGGACGCAGAAGCAATTGCGCGAGGCGGCAAGCGGTTCGCGCTGCTTGACGCCGCCGCCATGAAAGCGATCGCCAACGACATCGCCTTCGGGGGGCGCTTGAAGGCCGGGCTTGAAAAGCCGGCCGAATTCTTCAGCCGTATGCGGGCCTTGACGATGGGCGCCTATTATACGACCCCGGCAGGCTGGAACGATAT
>JAWXBJ010000233.1:0-3909 GCA_034439955.1 Alphaproteobacteria bacterium | reverse complement strand
GGTCTTCCTTCATGGCGGCTGTCATCTGGTCGAACATCGACTGCGGTACGCCGTGGGGATTGTCTTCCGTCTTCAGCATGTAGGGCACGACCGAGGAAATCAGCGCCGCTTGCTTCACGCCTTTGCCGCCATGGCGCGACATGTAGCGGGCGACCTCGCCGCCCCCCATCGAGAAGCCGACGATTGCGGCGTCCTGCGCGCCTGTCCCTTCGATGACGTCCGCGAGATCGTCGGCCAGCGTGTCATAGTCATACCCCGACCAGGGCTGGTCCGAGCGCCCGAAGCCGCGCCGGTCATAGGCGATGGCGCGCATGCCCGCCTCGGCGATCGCCATCGCGCCATCGTCCCAGCTGTCGGCGGACAGCGGCCAACCATGCATCAGGATCACCGGACGGCCCGAGCCCCAGTCCTTCACATGGAGCTTCGTTCCGTCGCGTGCGGTCACATGGGCCATGAAATCTCCACAAGCCACAGCCAGGCGCCCGCCAGATGCGGGGCGCCCCCGGACTCGGGCGCAGAAACGCTGCGCGACCGGGCAGGTTCCTGCGAGCTTTCGG
This sequence comes from Alphaproteobacteria bacterium, assembly GCA_034439955.1. Lineage (GTDB taxonomy): Bacteria > Pseudomonadota > Alphaproteobacteria > Caulobacterales > Hyphomonadaceae > UBA7672. Next base: position 3,352 of record JAWXBJ010000233.1, on the reverse strand, counting down.
TATCGCAGCCGCCATGGAGACCGGATGCTGTCACGTTTTCGGAACCGGTCCCTATGACGACTTGCGCCCCGGATTGCTCGCGCCGATACTTTCGCCGGGATTGCGACAGGAACGCCGAGGATCGAAAGCCGGATATTCTGACGCTTTCGGACATCGGGAGAGTACATTTTAAGGGAGGGACGGATGAGTACGAATAAAATTGGAGCCGGGCTGTTCGGCACGCGGATGCTGCTTGCGGCAACCGGCCTCGCCACCGTGTTTGCCGGCGGCGCGTTTGCGCAGGCTGTCCCGACGTCGCCGAGCCCATCGATCGACGTCGTGATTGTCACGGCCGAACGGCGTGAGGTCGATATCCTCGACACGCCTGTCGCCGTCACGGCCATCACTGGCGAGATGAGGGAACAGCTCGGCATCAACAACGCTCAGGATCTGGCGCTGTTCACCCCGAACTTTTCATTCTCCGACAGTCCCAACCGCGTTTCCATTCGTGGCTTCGGCCGGCTCAACAATACGCCGGGCAATGATCCCGGCGTCGCGACCTATGAAGACGGCTTCTATACCTCGGAGACGGCTTCGCTGTCCACGTCCTCGATCTCGACGGAACGGATTGAGGTGCTGCGCGGCCCGCAGGGCACGCTTTATGGCCGCAACTCCATTGGCGGCGCCGCGAACGTGATCTCCAAACGGCCGGGCAATTCGTGGGAAGGCGAAGTCCGGCTGGCCACGAATGATTATGGTCTGACGCAGGTTGAGGCCGCCTATGGCGGGCCGGTCAGCGACACGCTCGGCGTGAGGGTCGATGCCACCTATCGCGACCAGGAAGACGGGTTCATCGACAATCTCGCCGGTGCGAGCGTTCGCGATGTCGGCGACTGGACAATCAAGGCCCAGGCCGACTGGGACATCAGCGAGCGCATGAATCTCTGGGTCCGTTACAGCCGGACCGAATCCGACTTCTCGCCCGGCGGCAGCGCCGGCGGCACGTCGATCATCGCCGACCAGTTCCGCTTTCAGCCCTTCACGCTGAGCGCGCCTTTCCGGATGACGAACGGCCAGACCCTGCCGGCCGGAACCGTCATCACGCCGCGTGTGGGCGGTCTTGCGCCCAACCCGGAATTCGGCTTCGGACCCAACCCTTCGGTGTCCGACCCGTTCCTGATCTCGCAGGATTTCCGGTCGCGCCAGACGCTCGATGGAAACAACCAGTTCATCGCCCATTTCAACTATGATTTCGACAGCGTCGCCTTCAACTACATCGGCGGGTATTCGGAGTACGAGTTCAAGCAGGTCGGGGATATCGACAACACCTCCCGCGCCGGCTTTATCGACGCGGCCACCGGAGCCAATGTCAGCACGTTCGCCTTCAATGAAACCATCGAGAACAAGCGATGGCAGAGCCATGAACTTCAGCTGGTCTCGACGGACGACGGCAATTGGGACTGGATCGCCGGCGCCTACTATTACTACGAGAACGTCTTCCAGTATTTCTCCAACCGCTATCCCAACGAGGTCGCCCTGCGGACGCCGCGCTACGCCGCGACAACGGCGATCCCGGATGCGCCGCCCAATCCCTTCGGGCTCAGCTATTACCAGGATGGCGACGTCAAGGGCACGGCGTACGCCGCTTACGCGCAGACGAGCTATGATTTCTCGCCGCAATGGCGGCTGACGACCGGGTTGCGCTACAGCTTCGATCGCAAGACTGGAACCGAAGCCAACCGCCAGGTGGCCTTCAACCCATATCAGGATCGCAACCCCGCGCTGCCGGGCGTGCAGGCCTTCGCCCTCGACATCACGATCGATCCCTTCGCGCTCGAAAATCCCGCCTTGTCCCAGAACGCCCGGCGCGGAGCGCGTCGCCCGCTTGGCGCCTCGTGGGATGGCGTCACGGCGCGCCTCAACCTGGACTGGCGGCCAGACGATTCGAAACTTCTCTACGGCAACGTCAACAAGGGTTACAAATCCGGCGGCTTCAAGACCGGCCAGTACGACCAGCTTCCCTATGTGGGTGAGGAAAGCGCGATCACCTACGAGCTTGGCTACAAGGCCAGCTATGGCCGGAACCTTCAGGTGTCGGCGGCCGCATTCCACAACGACTATGAAGACCTGCAGCTGCCGATAACCGTCACCAACGCCAACAACATCATCCAGCGCGTGTTCGTGAACGCCCCGAAATCCTATTCGCGCGGACTGGAGCTGGAGACGACCTGGAAACCTCTGGAGGCTCTCCAGCTGCTTGGCGTCTATTCGTATCTCGACACCAAGATCGAGGAGGGTCCGCTCGCCCAGGATGTCGTGCGCGGCGGATTCCAGCCGACGTCCGGCAACGAGCTCGTCCGGTCCCCCGCCCACAAGGCGACCGTCAATGGCGTCTACACCCTGCCACTGTTTGAAGGGGAGCTCAGCCTGATCGGCACCTATTCCTACACCGCGAAGCAGTATTACGAGATCTTCTCCATCCCGTTCTACGAACAGGAAGGCTTCTCGCGGGTCGATGCGCGGGTCTATTACGACAGCCCCGATCGCAGATGGTCGCTGATCGCAGGGGTCCGCAACGCGACGGACGAACAGATCATCAACGGCATCGTCGCCAACGCTCCCCTGACGCTCGGCTTCGTACCGGGTCAGCCCAACGCCAACAACCTCGCCGCGCTGCCGACCGGCGTGACGGCGGTCGTCGGCAATCTTGCAGGAAATTCGCCCGACCAGGGCGGAGCGCGACGCGCCGTCGTCTACAACGAGCCGCGCATTTACACCCTCGAATTCCAGGTGAGGTTCTGATGGCCGATCTGCTCGAAACCGTCGCGGACGGCGTCGCGACCCTCACCCTCAACCGCCCCGAGGCGCGCAACGCGCTCACCCCGGCGATGTGGGACGGTCTCCTGGAGGCGCTGCCAAGGCTGGCGTCAGACCCGGGCGTCGGCGCCGTCATTCTCACCGGCGCCGGCGGCGCCTTCTGCGCCGGCGGCGACGTCAAGAGCTTCGCCTCATCCGATGGCGGGGCCAATCGCGGCATGACGCAGGAAGCGGCGGCGCTCAGGCTGCGGGGCACGATGGAGGTCTCGCGCTGGCTGCACGAGATGCCGAAGATCACCATCGCGGCCATACCCGGCGCTGCCGCCGGCGCCGGCCTCTCCCTCGCCCTCGCCTGCGATTTCCGCCTCGCCGCGCGCGACGCCAAGATCACCACGGCGTTCGCGAGGGTCGGGCTGTCGGGCGATTTCGGCGGCACCTATTTCCTCACCCAGCTGGTCGGGACGGCCAAGGCGCGCGAACTCTATCTCCTCAGCGATGTCATCTCGGGCGCCGAGGCCGAACGCATCGGCATGGTCAACCGCGCCGTCGACGGCGC
>JAWXBJ010000232.1:0-28431 GCA_034439955.1 Alphaproteobacteria bacterium | reverse complement strand
CTGCGGGTAGGGCTGGGTTGAGGCCCCGTAATAGGGTTGCCCGCCCCCTGGATATGAATTGCCGTAGCCATTGCCGTATGGGTCGCCATAGCCGGCGCCGGCGCCGCATCTTGTGCCGCCGCGGCCGACCTCGGAACCGGCCAGGGCGCCGACCACCGCGCCGACCGCTGTGCCGTCGCCACGGTGACCGCTCTTCGCCACGTTGCTGCCGAGCACGCCGCCGAGGATGCCGCCGATCACGGCGCCGGCGATCTGGTTTTCCCGCCGGGCGCCGCCGCATCCGTCCGGATACCGCTGTGCGAACGCCGGCGCCGCCGTCGTCCCGACGGCCAACGCGACGAGAGCGAGTTTCAGGCGCATCGACGTCTCCCTGAACTGTGAGGCAGTTACGGGCTTACAGTCAGCTTTGCTTCCTGAATGGCCGATGAACTGACCATTCAACCGGCGGCTGCCGGACACGGCGCCGGTCAGCTTGCCGTCTGGCCGGCATGGCGCAGCTTGTGGTCCGCCAGAACCGCCGCCAGCATGGCCTCCGCCACCGGCGCCGCCCGGATGCCGACACATGGATCATGCCGGCCCGTCGTCCGAATGTCGGTGTTCTCGCCGTCCTTCGTGACGGTGCGCCGCGGTGTGAGTATCGAGGAGGTCGGCTTCACCGCCATCCGCGCGACAATGGGCTGTCCTGTCGAGATTCCACCAAGGACGCCGCCATTGTTGTTCGACAGGAATTCCACACCGTTTCCGGCGCGGCGCATTTCGTCCGCATTGTCCTCGCCCGACAGGGCGGCGGCGGCGAAACCGGCCCCGATCTCGACGCCCTTCACGGCGTTGATCGACATGAGAGCCGCCGCGATGTCGGCGTCGAGCTTGGCGTAAACCGGCGCCCCCCAGCCTGGCGGAACGCCCGCCGCCACGACTTCCACGATGGCGCCGCACGAGGAGCCAGCCTTTCGTGTGGCGTCGAGGTAGGATTCCCAGACCGTCGCCGCCCCGGCGTCGGGACACCAGAACGGGTTCTGTTCGCACTGGTCCCAGTCCCAGTTCCCACGATCGATCGCGTGGGGCCCGACCTGCACAAGGGCGGCGCGGATGGTGACGGACGGACCGAGGATCAAGCGGGCGATCCCGCCAGCCGCGACCCTGGAGGCGGTTTCGCGTGCGGAGGAGCGACCGCCGCCGCGATAGTCGCGCAAGCCGTATTTCTGGTCGTAGACATAGTCGGCGTGGCCGGGGCGATAGCTGTCACGGATATCCGAATAGTCCTTCGAACGCGTGTCGGCATTCTCGATGATCAGTGAGATCGGCGTGCCGGTGGTGACGGGACCGCCATACTGTTCGGCGATACTATCGTCCTCGAAGACGCCGGACAGAATACGAACGACGTCGTCCTCGCGGCGCTGCGTGACGAAGCGCGACGTGCCTGGCTTGCGGCGGTCAAGCCAGTGCTGGAGGTCTCCAGGCCGCAGAACCAGGCCGGGCGGGCAGCCGTCGACGACGCAGCCTATGGCCGGGCCATGGCTTTCACCCCAGGTCGTCACTCGGAAGAGATGGCCATAGGTGTTGTGCGACATGAGGCCGGTTGAAGCGCAAAATCGGGCGATTGAACAGGGCGCCGCCATTGGTCGGCGCCATGGCGATCCGTTAACGATCTTGGCGGAGACTCCGCTGGGCTGATTGCACGGTTGGTTCGATGTCCCACCATGATCTCATTGTCGTCGGGTCGGGGCCGGCCGGGCGTCGCGCCGCCGTGCAGGCGGCCAAGCTGGGCAAGTCCGTTCTGGTCGTCGAGAAAAGTCCTCGCGTCGGCGGAGTCTGCGTCCACACCGGCACCATCCCATCCAAAACCCTGCGCGAGACGGTCTTGAATCTGTCGGGCTGGCGTGAGCGCGGCATTTATGGCCGGTCCCACAGGACCAAGCGGCACATTTCAGCCTCCGACCTGAGGCAGCGTCTGTCGATCACGCTGGATCATGAGGTTGAAGTGCTCGAGCACCAGTTTACCCGCAACAATGTGGCGTGGGCTACCGGCTTGGCCCGGTTTCTCGATCCTCACACCATAGAGGTGCAGTCGGAGCGGGCGGCGGAACGATTCAGCGCGGACAGATTCATTCTTGCGGTCGGCACGGAGCCTTACCGGCCTGCGAACATCCCGTTCGATGGAGACGCAATTCTCGATGCTGACGACATTCTCGAGCTGAAACGACTCCCACGGTCGCTGGCGGTGATCGGGGCGAGCGTCATCGGCATCGAGTACGCCACGATTTTCAGCGCGCTCGACGTCAAGGTTACGGTGATCGAGCCGACCGACAGGCTCCTCCCCTTCATCGACCGCGAACTTGTCGATGAGTTCATTCACGACATGCGCGACCGGGGGATCACACTCCGGTTCGAGAGCCAGGCGAAAAGCGTTCAGAGGACCGGACTCGATACCTGCCAGATCGACCTCAAGGATGGCAGGCAGATCCGCTCGGAGATGGTGCTGTTCGCGGCTGGAAGAATAGGCGCGACGGACGGGCTGAGCCTTGAGAATTGCGGCCTTGTCGCCGATGCGCGCGGGCGGATTGATGTGGACCGGGCGACGTTCCGGACGGCCATCCCCCACATCCAGGCGGTGGGGGATGTCATCGGGTTTCCCAGCCTTGCTTCGGTGTCGATGGAGCAGGGGCGGATCGCCGCCTGCATCGCTTTCGACGAGCCTTCTCATGCGCCGCCGGAGTTTTTTCCATACGGCATCTACTCAGTCCCCGAAATCTCGACGATCGGCATGACGGAGGAGCAGGCGCGGGCCAGGAACATTCCCCATGAGAGCGGGGTCGCCCGGTTTCGCGAAACCTCCCGGGGGCACATTATGGGGCTGAGTTCGGGCTTCATGAAGATGATCTTCTCGCTGGAGACCCGGCGGCTCTTGGGCGTTCACATCGTCGGCGAGGGCGCAACCGAGCTGATCCATATCGGTCAGGCGGTGCTGAACCTTGGGGGCACACTAGACTATTTTGTCGAGAACACCTTCAACTATCCAACGCTTGCGGAGGCCTACAAGATCGCAGCGCTGGACGCATGGAACCGGATGCCGCGTCAGCAGACGAGCGCTGCGGGGTTCGACGCAGCGACGGCCGCCCTTGATAAATTCGCGCGAGCGGCAAGGACGGGCTGAGGCGCATTCGTCAGTGCGGATGTTCGGCGAGGTGTTGTGCCATCAGGTCCTTGCCATAATCGTTGCCGTTGGGAGATCGGACGATCAGGTGGACATGGTCGCGCGTCGGCCTGCCCGGCAGGTTGATCGAGGTCGTTGCTGCCGGGTTCTGGTGGTCAAACTCAATCGGGATGACCGGGCTGTGGATGCAAGGCGCCTGAGAAAACCAGCTTCTTGTCGTATCCTCACTCCTGTTGTCCCAGGTTCAATATAATCTGGGGCGATGGAAGTCGAGATCAGCCGGTCGCCGCCAGCTCCGCTTCGTAGCTCGCGTACGAATGTTTCAGCGTGGCGTGGTTGAGCAGCATCTCAGCTTTCTGCGTCTGGCCCGACTTGTCGAAGATGCGCGTGCGGACCCAGAAGCTTTCCGTGCGCCTGCTTTCGGAAAGGGCGGCGATCTCGCGGCGGATGAGATAGTCCTCGTCCACGAACAGCGGGCCGTCGATCATGCGGATTTCCTGGTCGGCGAAACGTCCGACTGCGGGGCCTTTCACCGGAAAGCCTGCCTTGCGGCTGGTGTACTCGGCCAGCACGCTGACCATCTCCATCGGGATGATTGCGCGGCCCCACGGTGAGGAGTCGGGATCGGAATACCAGGGCGAAGCCTCCGTGATCGCAGCAAGCTTCTGGGTGAGCGAGAAGGGATAGAGTGCGCCCATGTTCTGGTCTGGCCCCATGCGGACAGGTTCGTCCTCGGCGCCGGTCATGCCGACCCTCAGATCCGCCAAGATGACCAGCCTGCCCGGCGGGCGCATTGCGCGCAGGCGCTGTTCCAGAAGTGTCTCGCCATGGTCCGGGCCAATGGTCGCGCTGGCTTCCTGTACCGGCGTGCCGTCCGCCTTCTCGACCCATACCGAAGCGCGTGTGGCGGATGAGGCCGGAATGCTGGCGCAGGCGCGTGTTTCCTCGCCCTCGACCGTTATGTTCTGGTAGTGGGCCGAGATACAGCCGCGCTCGAACCATGCCTGTCCAAAGATCGACAGAAGCAGCGGCGCGTAGAGGCTGAAATGCGTAGGTCCTTCGATCGGCCCGGCGCGAAAGCCAAGCTTCTCGGCCATGGCGTCATCGTGGATCGAGGAATGGCCGCCATACTCCTGGTCGGCGAGCATCTGGCGCGCTTGACGGAGCGGACCACGCAGGGTGAGGGACGTGGCGAATGTCATGTGTCGCACCGGCTGTTTCGATTTCGTCGTCACACGGTATCGGCTGGCGTTCAACGTGGTCAATGTGGTTCGAAACGAGGCCGCACCGACCCGCTTCCTTCGCGGCTATCTTGCGATACCCGGGCAGCCGCCGGGTCCTTGCACCGGAATCCGGAACGCCTGACGTTCCGGGCCGTTTTGGGGCGGACAACAGCTTTTTTTTGTAGAAGAATAATCTTGTGACGTTCAAAGCCTCGCATAACGAATCTGCGGCTCCAAGCGATCTCGCCGGGTTTATCCGTTCCGAAAGCTTTCCATGTGTCGGCGCGAAATCGTCCCTAGCGCTGGGGCATCTTCGCGTTTTCGAGGCAGGCGCGATCGCGTCTTCGAAACACGACCTGGAATTGCGGGCGAAGATTATCAAATTCGGGCGTGAGGTGGCTGGCGCAGCTCCCGGGATGGATTCATTCGCCTGTCTCTTCTCCGCAGGCGCCGAGATGAGCGAGGCGGTGTTCGAGGCCGCTATTTGGAACCGTCTTCAGGCGCTGCACGAACTCGACGCGTTGCACGGATCACCCTGGCCCGAACACGTCTCCAGGGATCCGGCGTCGCCTAAGTTCAGCATGAGCGTCGGTGGCTGCCCATTCTTCGTGGTGGGTCTGCACCCCGGCGCCGAACGTCCTGCGCGCCGCTTCGCCCGGCCAGCGATAATCTTTAATCCGCACGACCAGTTCGAGCAACTGCGGGCCGATGGACGGTATGCGAACCTCCAGAGGATCGTGCGAGAGCGAGAACTCAACTTCACCGGCAGCATCAATCCGATGCTGGCGGACTTCGGCGACCGCGGAGAAGCGGTACAGTATAGCGGTCGGCGTGTGGGGCCCAACTGGAGGTGTCCGTTCAAGGTGCTGACTTGACGCTCGATGCGAGCGTCATCCCGCCGCGTTCGGGAGCGTCGCGTGTTGTTCGACGCGGCCAGCACCTCGCCGTCATCGATCCGGAGGGAGAGCAGGTCTCGGATCTGGTGGCGTTCAATGCGGGCGACATTGAGGAATACATGTCGTCGGGACGATCCATCGACTATGCGAGCCGCATATATCTGACGACGGGCGACGTGCTTTACTCCAACCGGTCCAACCCGATGCTGACGATTGTGGGCGATGATGTCGGTCGGCATGATTTTTCGTTGACGCCCTGCTCCCGGGAAATGTTCCGAATCATTTATGGCGACGAGCACCCGCATCGGGGTTGTCAGGGGAATCTCGAATACGCACTGCGCAAGTACGGTGTCATGCCTGACCGCATTCCGATCGCTTTCAACATCTTCATGAACGTGACGGTGGATTCGGCAACCGGCGAAATCCGGGTCATCGCGCCGTTAAGCCGGCCGGGAGACGCGATCCGGTTCCGGGCGGAGATGGATCTGATCGTCGGACTGACCGCTTGCTCGGCGGGGCAGTCCAACAATTTTCGCTACAAGCCGATCCATTTCCGGATAGATTGATCCCTCAGGGCGCCGCTGTACTTGGTCAGATTGGGCGCGATCACGGCCAAGGTCATGTCGGCGCCAAGAGCGAACTGGTTCACGGACCTGCAATTCCACTGGGACGCCAGCATCACGGTGCGCGCTTCGGGCGTGCGCATCACTTTGAGGGATCTCACGGCCGGAGAGCTGGCGAAATTCTTCGCTTATCTCGGCGTGGTTTTGTTGCAAGGCGCCCGCGCGCGGCTCTCGCCCGGCCGCAAATACCGTGTGTGGTTCACGCCCTCGCGGCCCCGGCCCTGGTATGTCGTGTGGTCGGCCGTAACGCTCTGCGGCGCGCGTATCGCCCGGGCCGAGGCGGACGCTGATGTCGTGTTTTATTTTGAAGATGTGACCGTGGGTACGCCGCCGGCGCTTCGATCAGGCCAAGCCCTCAATGGCGGTTGCCACGACATTTCGAAAAGCCGCGTCGCCTGCGCCTTCGCGGCAAGCGCCGGCTATCCGCTCGCGCTCGATCCCGCCAACCATGTGGGTGTCGCGGTCGAGAAGAGCGAGGAGAACGGCAAGCATGACGGCCGGCTGCTGACCTGTCCGACGCAGGCCCAGCCTGGAAAAGTCTATCAGCGTCTCGTCGATTCCTCGGACGGCGATACCGCCATCGACTTTCGGACGATGGTGATCAACCGCAAACCGGTCTGCGTTTTGATGAAAACCAAGCCGCTCGCCGATCGCTTCTCGATCCACAACACGACAGTTACATTCAAGCGCCTCGACGAGGTGTTTTCGCCGTCCGAGCAAGCCCTGATCGCCCGCTTCGCGGAGGAAATGAAACTCGACTGGGCAGCGCTCGATATTCTTCGCGACCGGGAGACCCAGAGAATCTATATCGTCGACGTCAACAAGACGGATACGGGCCCGGCCGTGGATCTTGGCTGGGTCGACCGGGAGAAACTGAAAACGGCGATCTCTGTCGCGTTCGAGAGCCTCATCCGGGAGCGTGCGCTGCAGCTTTCCGACTGCGGCGGTCAGGCGGAGGCGACGGATCTGGCCGAAAGCCAAGCGCGCGGCTACCTTCGGCCGGTATGAAGATACGGGAGTGGGAATGACTTACGATTTCACTGGCAAGACGGCGGTAGTGACGGGGGCAAGCCGAGGCATTGGCGAGGCCATCGCACGAACGCTTGCGCGGGACGGCGCCAGGGTAGCGGTGGTGGCGCGCAGCGGAGACAAGCTGAAGGCGCTGGCTGCCAGCCTGCCGAACGGAGCGGTCGCCATTGAGGCGGACATGGCCAGTTCTGAAGGGTGGAGAACGGCGGCGGAGCAGGCGCTGGCGGCACTAGGCGAGATCGACATCCTGGTCAACAATGCCGGCGTCAGCGCCGGCCAGCCGATGGGGAAGGTGACGCCCGAGAGCCTTGACGAGACGTTGAATGTGAATGTCCGGAATCTCATCCTGCTGACTGACGCGCTGTCGGCATCGCTAATCCGGCAAAAAGGGGCGGTGGTGAACATTTCTTCAGTGTCGTCTTTTTCGGGCGGTGTAGGGCAGATTGCGTATTCCACCTCCAAGGGCGCGGTGAATTCGTTGACGCGGAACGCCTCGATCGATCTGGGCCGGGCCGGCGTACGCGTGAACGCGGTGGCGCCTGGCGTGATCGATGACGGGATGTGGAAGACGGCCTTCGACAAAGGCCTCGACCGCGATTCGACACTGGAGCGGATGGGACGTCTGGTGCCGCTAGAGAAGCGCTGGGGCTCGGCGCAGGACGTCGCCGACGCCGTGGCGTTTCTCGCCTCCGACAAGGCCGGCTACATCACCGGCCAGGTACTGCGGGTGGATGGTGGGATGATCGTGTGAAAGCGGCTTCGTGAATTTCGCAGGGCCAGCGGTCGTTGTCGTTCTTGGTGTGATCGCCGCACTTCATTTCTACTGGGGCTGCGGCGGAACGTGGCCGGCCAGGAGCGGCGCGCACCTTGAGCGACTGGCCGTGGGAACCCGCAAAGGCAGGATGCCGGGATTCCTGCCGTCGGTCGCTGTCGCGCTGTTGCTCGGGATCGCAGGTTATGTTGTGGCGGCCGCAAGCCAGTTGGCACATCGCCTTGGCGTCCCGGACGTGCTTTGGCTGCTCGCGAACATCGGCGTTGCGGGGGTATTTCTGCTCCGCGGCGCCGCCACCTACGCGCCTGGCGTGTTCGATTATGCTCGCGGCACTCCCTTCCACAGCCTCAACCGACGCTATTATGGCCCGTTATGCCTGCTGCTCGCGGCGGGAGTGGCGGTCGTGTTGCTCTGAAGAACGCCTGGTCCCTCCCGCTGATGTGATCCCGAAGTGCTGGACATGCGTAAGCGTCCGTAGCTCTCTAAACTGAACAAGCCATGGGGAATTGACGATGCGCATAGCAGTTGTAGCCGCCGTGTCCGGGCTGGCGCTTGTCGCCGGGTTTGTCGCGTCGGCTGCGCCGCCAAGCGCCGAGAAGAGCCTGGCCCTGATCGCCGCTGCGAAGGCCAACCAGAATCTCAAGCCTGCGTCGGCCCCGCAGGGCGGATGGCCGGTGGATACGGCCTATTCGATCACACTTCCTGGGCTAACCGGCGGCCAAGTGCCGATGTCGGCGTTCGAGGGCAAAGCGATTCTGCTTGTGAACACGGCCTCCAAATGCGGCCTCACGCCGCAATATGAGGGGCTGCAGGCCCTGTACGAGGCGCATAAGGATGAGGGCCTCGTTGTGCTCGGCATCCCGTCCGGCGATTTCATGGGGCAGGAACTGGCGAAGGCCGAGGACATTGCCGAGTTCTGCGAGCTGAATTTTGGCGTCACGTTCCCGATGGCCGAGAAGAGTAGCGTGAAGGGCAAGGACGCTAATGCGCTGCACAAATGGGCGGTTGCGCAGTTGGGCGAGTCCGCCAAGCCAAAGTGGAATTTCCACAAGATACTGATCGGGCGTGACGGCAAGGCGATCACCGCCTTCGATTCCGCGACGCTACCGGAATCGAAGAAGGTGACCGACGCGGTGAAGGCCGCGCTGAGGTCCTGAACTTTCCATGTAGGCGGTGACCGAGCTAGAAGGCTTCATGGACAAGTCTTCTCTGCATATCCCTGCCACTCCCAGCGCCGAGGACTACGCAAAGGCGGCGGCGGCGTTTCCTGACGACAGCGCGTGGTTCGCGCGGACAGATCCGTTCGCGCTGTTCGTCGAGTGGCTGCAGGACGCGCGGGCGAGCGAGCCCATCGATCCCAACGCCATGGCGCTGGCGACAGCGGATGAACTCGGCGCGCCGGACGTGCGGATGGTTCTCCTGAAGGACGTCTCGCCAGAGGGGTTCGTCTTCTACACCAATTCGCAAAGCCGGAAGGGATTGCAGATTGAGGAAAACCCGGTTGCTGCACTGTGTTTTCACTGGAAGAGCCTGCGCCGTCAGGTGCGGATTTCGGGGCGGGTTTCGGGCGTGAGCGAGGCGGAAGCCGACGCCTATTTCGCCAGCCGCACCAAGGACAGCCAGATCGGAGCGTGGGCTTCCGACCAGTCGCGGGCGATGGGCGAGCGGGTCGAGCTGGAACGGAAGCTCTCCGATTACGCCTCGAAATATGGCGCCGAGACGACGCCCCGTCCGCCGCACTGGAAGGGCTATCGCGTCGCGCCTAGCCGGATCGAGTTCTGGCGTGACGGCGCATTCCGGCTGCATGACCGGCTGGAATTCACGCGCGCGACTCCTGAAGCGGCGTGGGTGACGGCCCGGTTGTATCCGTAACGCCAGGTGCGCAGGCTTGGCTTCGGCGGCGACGCCATGCATGCTGCAATCCGACACATTGAGTCCGCGCCGCGCCGTTCGAGGCGAAGGATGCGGCCGAGGGTCAGGGAGAGACAAATGATCCTGCTGAAGCGCCTCGCTCTGACCGTCGGTCTGTCGCTTGCGTCCGAAGGGGCGATCGCGCAGCAGGCGCATACCGAAAGCTGGTGGACCTCCAAGTATGGCGAGGCGGACACGCTGGGGGCGGTCAACAACCTTTCGCCCGAGGGTGTCAAACGCGCCGCAAAGCTGATCAAGACCGGCAAGACCTATGCGCTGGGCATACCAACCGGACCAGAGACGCCCGCGTTCGGCGCCCGCACCTACACGGTCGAGCGGGTGCCCTCGGGCGGCGCCGATTTCACGCCGGACGGCTCGCAGCGGGTCACGGCTTTCGATGAGAAGGTCACCACCTCGATGGGGATCGGCACGCAGATCGACGGGCTGGCCCACCTCGGGGTGGATCACCATTACTATAACGGGATCACGGGCGCGGACGTCGCGAAATCCTACAAGCTGGACCTCGCGTCGATCCCACCGATCGTGACGCGCGGCGTGCTGATCGACATGACCAAGCACTTCAAGAAACCGATGCTGGAGCTGGGCGATAATTTCAACCGGACCGAGATCGCCGCCGCGATGAAGGCGCAGAAAATCAAAATCAACAAGGGCGACGTGGTGATCTTTCACACCGGCTGGATGGCGATGGCGACAAAGGACCGCGACCTGTTCCGAAGCCAGCAGCCGGGCATCGGCGTGGATGGGGCTCAGTATCTGGCGGACATGGGAGTGGTCGCGGTCGGCGCCGACACGGTGGCGCTGGAGGCGATCCCGTTCGAGGACCCAGCAAAGGCGTTCATCGTGCACCAGACGCTGCTGGCCAAGAATGGCGTCCATATCCTGGAGGCGCTCAACACCGCGCCTCTGGCCGCCGACGGCGTCAAGGAATTCCTGTTCGTGCTAGGCGCGCCAAGGATGCAGGGGACAGTGCAGATGGTGATCAATCCGGTGGCGATCAGGTAGGCGCACGCGTGTGGGTCGGGATGGGCGCGGACCGGCGCCGATTACAACGCCTTCTGCGGCTCGCTGCAGGCTACGTTATGTCTGCCAGTCGGGCGGGTCGGTATTGTAGAAGGTTGGCTGCCGCAACGACAGGATAGTGTTTGCGGTTGGCGGGTGGGAGCGGGGCCATCATCCGGCGGTAACATTTAATGTATCGGAGATTGCGTTCGCGGCGCATCAGAAATGCGCCGGGCTGCCGGCCGGCGCTGTATCTGACGTAGCGCGGGATGACGTGGATATCGGCGTATGACAGGCCGTGGCTCGCGACCAGGAACTGCAGGCGCATCTGCGGGAGACGAACGCCATCGTTGCTGCGAGGCTTTCGGGCAGGAAGCGGCGGGAGTTGGGGTTGGGGTAGGCGAACCTGCCCAATAAGCTCGATAGTCATCGCGCACCTATGCGCTGGTCAGTACTGGTACTGTTCGATGGCATTCAGATATGTCAACCAGATCAAAAACGCGATCCAAGCGATCGTGAAAAGCACGCCACCCGTCCAACGAAGCCAACTGATTTTGGTCTCTTGAACGACAAGTCCCGAACCAGCCTCCCATGATAGTGGGTAGCCGTCGTGAAGTCGCACCCCACACCGGATATGTCCAATCAAGGTTATAATCGGGATGTTGAGGCCAATTCCGTTCAGGTAACAGCCGGAGGCTCTTCGCAAGGAGCGCCCAAGCGTTAGCGGTGTCTCCCGCACATTTTTGAGTCTTAGACCCATGATCGTTTTGCCTGGCGATGAACCAAATATTGCGACGATCACAGTGTCTAAAAAAACGAACGAAATGCCGTAGATCAGTGTGAAGAAAAGCGGGTTCTCAAAGATCGGTCCGGAGAATTCAGGAGGATAGTAGCCGAACAAGTCGTAGGACCAGTACAAAACAAACGCGAGCCCAATAAACATGCCTAGATACAGAACGCCATCACAGCACTTCGCGACCCAGCGCCGCCAAATGTTCGGCGGTTCTGGCTTGATCGCGGTATCCGTATGTTCAGAAGAATTTACGGTAGTTGGGTCCACCGGAGCGGTCCTGGTGGTGGCTCCAAGCTGTGATGTCGGTGCTCCACAATTCGTGCATGCATCGTAAGCACGACGAACGCCTGCACCGCATTCTGAACATGTGATTTCCGATCCCAAAAAATCTTCGGATTCAGCCGCGCATTGCGGACATCGTAGTGCTTTGTCGCTAATGCGCTTGCCGCATTCTTGGCAGTTTACCAGCATTGCCTTGTCCCCCCGGGCTCCAGCGGGTTCAGTAGAGCGGATCAGGAGAACAAATCAAGGCGATCACGGTTCTTTGGGGGTTCCTTGAGGTGCGGTCGGCTCGAACGCAAAAAAAGGCCCGCCGGTGTGTGGGCGGGTCTTTTTTTGATTGATGGTCGAGGCGCGTTAACCCAGTCGGCTGACCAGCGCCTGGTGCTGCTCCCAGAGCGCCTTCGGAAGGCGTTCGCCGAACTTCTCGTAGAAGGCGGGGATAAGGCCGGCCTCCTCGCGCCAGACGGCATGATCGACGCCCAGAAGGGTGTCTAGTTGGGCGTCAGTCAGGCCTAGGCCCGCGACGTCGATCGCCGATTTTGCGGGAACGCGGCCGATAGCGGTATCTACGGCAGCCGCCTTGCCTTCGAGGCGCTCGACAATCCATTTGAGGACGCGGGCGTTCTCGCCGAACCCCGGCCAGATGAACTTGCCGTTCTGGTCCTTTCGGAACCAGTTCACGAAGAAGATGCGCGGAAGCTTTGAGGCATCCTTGGCGGCGGCGCCGACCTCAAGCCAATGACCGAAATAATCGCCCATGTTGTAGCCGCAGAAGGGCAGCATCGCGAACGGGTCGCGACGCAGTTCGCCGACCTTGTTCTCGGCGGCGGCGGTGCCTTCGGAGGCGACCGTCGATCCCATGAAGACGCCATGCTCCCAGTCGAACGCCTCGGTGACGAGCGGCACGGCCGAGGCGCGACGTCCGCCGAACAGGATGGCTGAAATCGGCACGCCAGCGGGATCGGCCCATTCGGGCGCGATGACGGGGCATTGCTCGGCCGGGCAGGCGAAGCGCGCATTCGGGTGAGCCGCAGGCTCGCCCATGGCGGGCGACCAGGCGCGGCCGCGCCAGTCCGTGAGGTTGGCGGGCGGCTCTTTCGTCATTCCCTCCCACCACACATCGCTATCCGCTGTGAGGGCGACGTTGGTGAAGACGGTGTTGCTGTTGCAGCTTTCCAGCGCATTGCGGTTGGTCGCCAAGGAGGTGCCGGGGGCGACGCCAAAGAATCCTGCCTCCGGGTTGATGGCGTAAAGCTGGCCATCCTCGCCATAGCGCATCCAGCAGATGTCGTCGCCGATCGTCTCGGCCTTCCAGCCAGGAAGGGTAGGCTCCAGCATGGCGAGGTTGGTCTTGCCGCAGGCCGACGGGAAGGCGGCGGCGATGTATTTCTGCGCCCCTTCAGGCGACGTGAGCTTGAGGATCAGCATATGCTCCGCGAGCCAGCCATTGTCGCGTGCCATCACCGAGGCGATGCGCAAGGCGTAGCACTTCTTGCCCAGGAGCGCGTTGCCGCCATACCCCGAGCCGTAGGACCAGATCTCTCGGGTCTCGGGGAAATGCGTAATGTATTTTTCTTCGTTGCATGGCCAGACGACGTCTCTCTGTCCAGGTGAGAGCGGCGCGCCCAAGGTGTGGACGGCAGGCACGAAGAAGCCGTCATCGCCCAGCATGTCGAGAGCGCCCCGGCCCATACGGGTCATGACGCGCATGGAGATGGCGACGTAGGCGCTATCGGTGATCTCGACGCCGAGGGCGGAAATTTTCGATCCTAGCGGACCCATGCAGAAAGGCACGACATACATCGTGCGGCCGCGCATGGCGCCGTCGAACAACGGATCAAGAATGGCGCGCATCTCGGCGGGCGCCTTCCAATTGTTGGTAGGTCCTGCGTCTTCCTGCTTCTCCGAGCAGATGAAGGTGCGACTTTCGACCCGCGCGACATCCTTGGGATCGGAAGCTGCGTAGAAAGAGTTGGGGCGCTTGTCCGGGTTGAGGCGTTTCAACGTGCCAAGGGCGATGAGTTCGGCGGTAAGGGTTTGCCACTCGGCGTCCGAGCCATCGCACCAGTGGACGCGGTCGGGCTTGGTGAGGGCTGCTATCTCGCGCACCCAAGCTAACAGACGCCTGTGATCGGTGGGGGGCATGTCGAGCCCGGGAATTGAGACTCCGGCCCGTTCGGAGGTCTCGTCCTTTGAAATCACCAGAGCCTCGCCCGTCATCTTCATCCCAAACATCCCGCCACCACCCTTCGCCCCAGATTTCCGGGCGGCGGATCTCATGTCCGCTGACCGAATCCGCTTTGGAAAGGCCTGCAGGCCTTCGCGAAGCTCAATCGTCCGTCAAGTCCCTCGAACCGTCCTGCTGAGCAGTTTATGTGCCACCCTTGCGTCTCTCCCCGTCTTTCGCGCCAGCCGCGATCGCCCGCCAGGCGAGTTCGAGATCATGCGGCCCATCGTACAATCAAAACAGGATAGAATGCGTTCGCGACGGGTTTCGCAGCACTCAGCCTACTCTCGTACAAAACCATATGCCACGCCTCCCTTAGCGAGAGGCCGCTGCCATCGTCGAGAGGAAAATACGCGGTGCCGGTCTCCCAATCCCAGCGGGCCCGGCAATTTCGTCCCGTATCCGACCGGGTGAGCCGATGGAAGTTGCGGTGCGGCGTCCGGTTTGACGGATTTATGGGCGCCCCTTCCACTGGCGGGCGAGCGAGCCGCCGCTTGATCGCCAATCGTGTGCAGCGCAACAATTCGATGGGCGAACCCATTGTGCGTGTGCGTTCCGCCGCATTCGAGGACCGCTACCAGCTATTCGGCTCAGAGACCGCAAGCCTTGCGAACCCCGTCGCTGGCGGAGAGCTGGCGGGACACCTTGTCGGAGTACCCGGTCACGATGAAGGCGAGACCGCCCGCGACGAGGCCGTTGTACTCCGAGCCGTCATCATCCTCCCAGAAATCGGAATCGCGTTGGGTATCGCGGGCGTTCTGGGTCCCAAAAATGGATTCGACGCCGCGGTCCGCCAAGGCTTTCCACAATGTGGGGTCGGGGGTCGCCATCCCGGTCCAGGCGACGAGGCGTTCGGCGACCACGCCCCTGGACAGCAGCTCGCCGAGCTTTTCTATGCTGTCCACCGATGCGGTGATGACCAGATCGGGCGCAGCCTGGTGAAGTTCGACGGCCTGATCGTCGGTGTAGGTTATGATGAAGACGTTGTTTTCGGCCTTGCGGGCCCTGACCGCCGCGATCACTTTTTCAACCGGCGTCGAGCGCTTGCGGTTGAGTTCCAGCAGGACCTTGTTGGCGACGGCCCAATCCAGCGCCTGATCGAGTGTCGGCGGATGATAGGCCGTCTTTGACTGATAGGTTTCAAGATCGAGCGCCTTGATTTCGTCCCAGGTTCGGTCGGCAAGCGGCCCTTCGCCTGTGGATGTGCGGTCGAGGTCGTCGTCATGCATGAGGAACAGCACGCCGTCCTTGCTCTGCGCGATGTCGACCTCCATGGCGGAAGCGCCGGCTTCGAGTGTGCGCTGGAGGGTTTCCATGGCGTTCTCAGGATATTCGCGTGTCGGTCCGCCGCGATGCGCGATGACGACAGCGCCGGCGTTCTCGCGGAGACAGTCGAGGCGGCCGGACAGGCTGGCCGGTACGCTGGCCGGCAATTGCGCAGGCGTGGCGACGGCGATGGCGTCGGTAGAGGCGACGGCAGTCGGATCGGCGGCGTCTCCACAGGCGCCGGCAAGCAGGCCGGCAAGCAGGCCGGCAAGCAGGCCGGCAACCCGGCCGGCAACCTGGCATGACCCCAGCAGGCCCGAAACAGGATTGTTCATCGTCCACCCCCTTGAAAGAATTGCCGACACAGTTCCCGGCGTTTAGGGTCGATTGCAATAGCGCAGTTGATAGCGCTCGTGGGAGATGCTCGAAATGGTTTTCGGATTTGGCAAGAGCAAGCCGGCTGAGCCCGCCACACAGGCCAAGAGCACGACGCCCTCGCCGGTGGCCACGGCGCCGGGCGTCGCCTCAGCAATGCCCGGTTCGGCAATGCCCGGTGCGGATGCGCAGGCGACCCGGATAACGACCGGCATGATGCAGGACTGGCCGATGACGGTCGACAAGATCCTGGAACACGCAAGGGTCAATCACGGGTATCGCCAGGTCATCACGCGTACCGTCGAAGGGCCGATCATCCGTCAGACCTACGCCGAGATGTACGACCGGGCGAAGCAGTGCTCGGCGGCGCTGCTGGACGACGGCGTGAAGCTGGGCGACCGGGTCGCGACGCTGGCCTGGAATACCGCCCGCCACATGGAGACATGGTATGGCGCAATGTGCATTGGCGGCGTGCTCCACACCGTGAACCCCCGCCTGTTCCCGGAACAGATCGCGTGGATCATCAACCACGCCGAAGACACCCATCTTTTCTTCGACATCACCTTCCTGCCGATCGTCGAGGCGATCCACGACAAGTGCCCGACGGTGCGCCGCTATGTCCTGTTCACCGACGAGGCGCACATGCCCATGGACAGCAAGGTGCCGGGTCTCGTGGCCTACGAAAGCTACATCGCCGGCAAGCGCAAGGACGTGGTCTGGGGCAATTTCGACGAGAAGACCGCCTGCGGTCTTTGCTACACGTCGGGCACGACGGGCGATCCCAAAGGCGTCCTCTATTCGCACCGCTCGAACGTGCTGCACTGCCTGATGGGCGCGCAGAAGGATGGCCTCGGCATCGGCGCTGGCGACATCGTGCTTCCGGTCGTGCCGATGTTCCACGCAAACGCCTGGGGAATCACTTTCCTCGCTCCCCTGGTCGGGGCGGCCCTGATCATGCCAGGCGCCCGGATGGACGGGGCCTCGATCTACGAACTGCTGGACACCGAGAAAGTGACCTTCTCAGCCGCAGTGCCGACCGTGTGGCTGATGCTGCTGCAGCATCTCGAGGCCAATAATCTGAAACTTCCGCACCTGAACCGGGTGGTAATCGGCGGTTCGGCGGTGCCCGAGCGCATTCTTCGCGCCTTCGAGGAAAATTACAATGTCGAGGTCGTGCACGCCTGGGGCATGACGGAAATGAGCCCGATGGGATCGCTCGGCTCGATGACGCCGGAGGTCAGCGCCAAGAGCCGCGACGAGATCGTCAAGTACAAGCTCAAACAGGGCCGACCGCCCTTCGGCGTCGACATGAAAATCCTCGACGATGACGGCAAGGATGTCCCCCGCGACGGCAAGACCTCGGGTCATCTCGTGGTCAAGGGATGGGCGATCTCGAATGCCTATTTCAAGAATGCCGGCGGCGAGATTCTCGACAGGAACGGCTATTTCGACACGGGCGACGTCGCCCATATCGACGAGCTGGGCTTCATGCAGATCACCGACCGGGCCAAGGACGTGATCAAGTCGGGCGGCGAGTGGATCTCCTCGATCGACATCGAGAACATTGCGGTCGGACACCCCGCCGTCGCGAACGCGGCCGCCATCGGACTGCCGCATCCCAAATGGGACGAGCGGCCCTTGCTGATCATCGAGCTGAGCCCTGGAGCGAGCGCCACCCGGGCGGACATCCTGAATTATCTCGAAGGCAAGATCGCCAAGTGGTGGACGCCGGACGATGTCGCGTTCATCGACAAGATCCCCCTCGGGGCGACCGGCAAGATCAACAAGCTGTCGCTGCGCGAGACGTTCAAGGCGCACAAGCTGCCGACCATTCAGGCGGCTGAATGAGTCGCGAGACCGTCCCCGAACCCAATCCGGGTCCGGGGTCGCCGATCGCGCGCACCCCCGGCAGGCGAAGTGGAAAGGCCGGGGCGGCTTTGGCGGCGCTAAGCGTCGCGCTTGTACTGGCGATGCTGGGGACGTTGCTGGCCGGGCCAGCCCTTTATCGCGCCGGCGTGCTGGATATCGATGCAGCGACCTGGGGCGTCGCCTCGGTCGCCTGGCCGCTCGCTCTCCTGGCTGTGGCGGTGTCGGCGGTGGCGTTGGGCTGGTCGGCGGTCGGCAAGCGATCTCGCGGCGTGATTGTCGCCATCGTCACGATGACGACAGCGCTGCTGGTCGGGTTTCGCATCTATTCCTATCGCCTGCAGCACGAGGCCCTGCCGCCCATTCATGACGTGCAGACCGACTGGAGCCGGCCGGTCGCTTTCACGACGAAGACGCTGCAGGTGCGCGAACAGTCGGGCGCCGCTCCGGTTCGTGATGATGCGATCATCCAGGCGGGCGCTGGTCGCTGGGCGGGGATGTCCTTCTCGCGGGCGCAGGCGGAAGCGTTCGACCTGAAGCCGCTGCTGGTTGGCGCGCCGCCGGCCGAGGCGACGGTGGCGGTCGCGGAGGCGGCGGAGCGGCTGGGCTGGCTGGTGATGCTCAACGATCCGCCGGGCGGACAGATCGAGGCGGTGACGCGCAGCGCCTGGTACGGTCTCGCCACGGACGCCGCCGTGCGGGTGGCGCCGCAGGGCCAAGGGTCGCGCATCGATGTTCGGGCGACAAGCCGCACCCGAGGCTCCGACATGGGCGCCAACGCACGGCGCATAAAGCTTCTGCTGGACGATGTCGCCTTCGCCTTGCGGGGATCGGGAGAGCGCGAGCCTCCAGCGGCGAAGGACGGCGGCGCAGAGTGAAGTAGTGACTCAGTGGGAATAGTTGCGAGGCCTTCCGACCCGGTGCTAGGTTCGACTCTGGACCGGAGGAGCGAAATGGCCAAGATTTCGATCTCGATGAGTGACACCATGGAGACCTACGTGTCGAGCCGCGTGGCGTCGGGCGATTACAACAACACCAGCGAGTACTTCCGCGACCTAGTGCGTCGAGACCAGGAAAAACGGGCGGCGGACGACAAGCTGCGGGCTCTGATCGAGGAGGGTCGCGCGAGCGGCGTCAGCAACCGCACATTCGGCCAGATATGGGCGGATGCAGAGGAGCGCGCCAAGCACAAGCGTCATGCCGGCTAACATTCGGTTCACGGAAAAAGCTGACAGTGACCTCTCGTCGATCGCCGACTTTTCGTTCGAAGCGTTCGGCGCCACGCAGACGCGCAAGTATCTTCAGAGTTTGCATAACGCCATTGAGATGCTGGCGACTTTTCCAAAAATGGGCGCGGCACGCGAAAACATCGCGCCTTGCCTTCGGATGGTCGTGCAGGGGTCGCACGCAATTTACTACAGCGAGCAGACCGACGGTATCCTGGTCGAGCGGTTGCTAGGTCCGGGCCAGGATCCGGCACGGGAGTTCGAAAGTTAGAAGAACAGTTCGCCGCAGAAAACAGGAGACGTTGCTCCACACTGTTGAGATAGAGCATCCTTTTTCGGTCAAACTGATTCAGTTTAAGCGAAGAATGCTCTAGCCGCGCGGCCTAGTCCGCAATGATCGAGCCCTCGACACAATGACCCCCGGTACGACATAGCGCGTCGGCAAGGGTCCGCGCCCGACCTTCATAGCGCTTCACCGGGGAAGGAAAGGCCTCTAACCCGCCGTCCTTGTCCGGCACATGAAGCGGGAGCGGTGGATATCTTCGGCATTGTCCTCGTAACCGGTGATGGTGGGGGAGACGATGTCCTGCGTCACGCGCGTGAGAAGCGGCAGGACCGCCGTGTCCGACAACATCAGCTGTTCGGCCTCTTTCAGCAACGCGGCGCGCTGGCCGGCGTTCATTTCGACGCTCGACCGGTCGAGCAGCGCGTCATAGGCCGGGTTGGTGTAGTCGCCGTAATTCATCGGGCCAGTGCGCGAATCCAGCAGATAGAGGAAGTTGTAGGCGTCGTTGTAGTCGGCGACCCAGCCGGTGTCGGAGAGGGTGTAGTCCTTGGACTGAAGCTGGTTGTAGAGCGCCTGGGTCTCGACCTGGCGGATTTCCGGTTTCACCCAGGGGGCGATGTCGGTCCAGTTGGCCTGCAGCACGGGCGCGATGCGCGGATTGTCGCCGGTCGCGCGGTGCAGGTATTCGAAAACGAAGGGTTTGTCGGGACCAAAGCCCGCCTCCTGCAACAGGGCGGCGGCTTCCTTCAGGCGCTGTCCGCGCGGCTCGTCCTTCCAGCTGAACTCGGCGGTTTCGGGATAGCCGTTCATCCCCGGCGGCACGAAGCCATAGGCCGGGATCTGGCCTCCCTTGAGGATGGAGGCGGTGATGTATTCGCGGTCCATGGCGAGCGCCAGCGCCTTGCGGACGCGCGCGTCATCGAAGGGCGGACGCTTGGTGTTGGCGACGACATAGGTGGTCGCCATCATCGGCGAGATGCGCGGCCAGCCCGGCAGTTTCCTGCGCGTCTCGTCGAGTTGGCCGGTGGGGAAGGAGTTGTTCATGTCGATGTCGCCCGCCTGGGCGCGGCGCACCATCTGGTCGTGGTCGGATTGCGGATAGTAGACGATCTCCGAGAAGCAGAGGTCGGCCGCGCCCTGGAAACGGTCGTTCCTGACGGCGCGCAAAAAGTCGCCGGACCGCCACTCGATCACCTTGTAGGCGCCGTTGACGACAATGTTCTCGGGAGACGTCCAGGCATCCCCGACTTTCTCGAGCACATGGCGTGGAAGCGGATAGGCAGTGTAGTGCTTCAGCACCCCCGGTAGAAAAGGCATCGGCGTTTCGAGGGTCATTTCCAGCGTGTAGTCGTCGATGGCGCGAACGCCGAGCTGATCGACCGGCATGCGACCGCCATTCACCTCGCGGGCGTTCCTGATGCCGTACTGGATGGAGGCGTAGACGGCGCCCACGGTCTTCGGATCAAGGAGGCGCCGGAAGGCGAAGACGAAGTCATGTGCGGTGACGGGAGCCCCGTCCGACCAGACTGTCTGCTTCAGCTTGAAGGTCCAGACGAGGCCATCCTCCGAGACCGTCCAGCTTTCGGCGACGCCGGGCACGGGCTTGGCGGCGGCGTCCTCCGTGAAGAGGCCGATGAACATGTCGCCGATGACGTCATTGGCCCAGGTGCCCTCCGCCTGCTGGGGGTCGATGGAATCGGGATTGGCGCCGATGCCGCGCCGCAGCTGGTTTTCAGGGGGAGCGCCGCCGCCGGCGTCGCCGCAGGCGGCGAGGAGGGCGAGCGCGACGGCAGCGCTGGCGAGCGTCTTGGACTTCAGTCGCATCGACATGTTCTCCTGCGGCTGCGCGCACGGAAGGGCGACCGCATTTCTGGCGGTGAAACTAGCGTCAGAATATGCCTAAATGAAAGGGCTTGGCGCTTCGCTGCGCATTGTTGAGAAAGGTTGTCCATGAGTGCTCGGGTTGGTCTTGTTTCCATGCTCGCTGTCGGGCTGATCGCGGGCGCACCGGGGGCGGCGGCGCAGGAGGCCCCGCTGGAGAGGTTATATGCCTGCCCGGCGATTGCTGACGACGTGCAGCGCCTGGTGTGTTTTGACGGCGCCGTGGCCGGGCTGAAACAGGCCGAGACGGGCGGCGATGTGGCGGTGGTGTCGCGCCAGCAGATCCAGAAGGTCGAGAAGGAGGCGTTCGGCCTCGCGATGCCGTCGCTGCCGGCGCTGACGGCGGCCACCGGCATGAGGGCGGTTGAGAAGCCGGTTCAGCTCGACAGGGTGTCGCTGGCTGTGAAATCGATCCGCAAGACAGGCGACGGCAAGGTGGAGTTGACCATGGAGAACGGCCAGATCTGGCGGCAGACGGATACGTCGCGCTTGGCCTCTCTCGGCAAGGGGCCGTGGACGGCGCATATCCGCAAGGCGGCGCTGGGGAGCTTTTTCCTCAATATCGACAACCGCACGGCAATCAAGGCCAAGCGGGTGGAGTAGGCGCTCGGTCTTAGCGGTCCTTCGGGTCGAGCGCGTCGCGCAGACCATCGCCAATGAAGTTGAGCGAGAAAAGCGTCACCACCATGGTGGCGGCAGGCCCGAGCAGCATCCATGGCGTACCGAGTTCGCGCTGGCCGTCGGAAATGAGCCGCCCCAGCGAGGTCAAGGGCTCCTGCACGCCAAGGCCGATGAACGAGAGGAAACTCTCCTGCAGGATCACAACCGGCATGGTGAGCGTGACATAAACGGCCACGGGTCCAAGCAGGTTGGGAAGGATGTGCCGGGCGACGAGGGCGAGCGGGCGTACGCCGGCGGCGCGGGCGGCCTCGACGAATTCCTTCTGCTTCAGCATCAGGGTCTGGCCCCGGACAATCCGCGCCATCGTCATCCATTCGACAGCGCCGATCGCGAGAAAGATGAGGAAGATCGAGCGTCCGAAAACCACCGTCACGAGGATGACGAAGAAGATGAAGGGCATCGCATAGATGACATCGACGATGCGCATCATGATCTGGTCGGTGCGCCCGCCGACATAGCCCGCAATCGCGCCCCAGGCGACGCCGATGACCAGGCTGACGAAAGTGGCGATGGCGCCGACGGCGAGCGAGATGCGCAGTCCGGTCATGATGCGGGCCACCATGTCGCGGCCATAGATGTCGGTGCCGAGGATGTGGAGATTTTCCCAGGTCGGGCCGATCGACAGGGCGTCGCGATACTGCGTCGCGAATTTATGAGGCCAGAGCGCGGGGCCCAGAAGCGCGATGAGAATCAGCAGCGCCAGCACGGCGACGCTCGCCATGGCGGCGCGGTTCGAGAGCAGACGGCGACGCGAATCGTCCCACAGCGACCGGCCCTTGACGGCCGCCGCGTTCATCAAGGCGGCGTTCTCAGAGGGAGCGGCGATCAGGGTCATGCGCGCGGGCTCATTCGTAGCGCACCTTGGGATCAAGCACCGCGTAGAGAAGATCGGCGATCAGGTTGAAGAGGATGATCAGCCCGCCATAGAGGATCACCGTGCCCATGACGCGCGGATAGTCGCGGGTGATCGCTCCGTCGATGAAGGACTGACCGACGCCGGGAAGCCCGAAGACGCGTTCGACCACGACCGACCCGGTGATGATGCCGACGGTGGCGGGTCCAAGATAGGAGATGACCGGCAGGATGGCGGCGGGGGCGGCGTGGCGCAGCAGGATGACGCGCTCGGACAGGCCCTTGGCGCGCGCGGTGCGAATATGGTTGGAGCGTAGCGTTTCGATCATCGAGGCCCGCATCAGTCGCGAGATGATGGCGATCTGTGGAAGCGCCAGCGTCACGATGGGCAGAAAGAGGTTGTTGAAATTCATGCGTCCGAGGTCGAGCCCGCCGGCCGCGAACCAGCCAAGCCAGACGCCGAAAATGAGCGAGAGCAGCGGCCCTGTCACGAAGGTCGGAATCGAGATGCCGACCATGGCGAGGCCCATGGCGGAATAATCGGCTGGCGAGTTCTGGCGGACGGCGGCGACGATTCCGAACGAAGTCCCGAGAAAGATCGCCAGCGCCATCGAGAAGGCGCCGATGGTGAGGCTCACGGGCAGGCCCTCGCCGATGAGGTCGGAAACCGATTTGTCCTTGTTCTTCATGCTGGGGCCAAGGTCGCCGGTGACGACGCGGCCGAGATACTGGAGGTATTGCTCGTGCAGGGGTTTATCGAGTCCGAGGCTGGCCTTGAGGTTGGCCTCGACCTCGGGGGTCAGGCGGCGCTCGGTCGAGTAGGGGTTGCCGGGGGCGGCGCGCATCATGAAGAAGGCGATGGTGATGATCGCCAGCATGGTCGGTATGGCCGCGAGAATCCGCCGGGCCGCATACGCCCAGGGAAGGCGCGCAAGCGATCTGCCAAGGGGCGAGGAACGGGAAGCGGAAGTTTCAAGCACGAACGACGCGGGCCTCGGCGACTGAACAGATTATCGCGCCTGCTGACGCATTGCTAGGAGCCGTATGCCGCGATGCGCTGTCAAGCGCGCGCGGAAACGCGCTACGAAGGCAAATCAACGCGGTGCTTGCGATTCGACGAGCGCGGTTTCATGCTGGCGCAAGGGAAAGAGGGAGATGGCCATGTTCCGGTCTGCGGCTCTTGCGACGTGTTGCATCGGACTGTTTATCGTCGCCGGATGCCAGCCGGAGCCAGGCGGGGCCGATGTCGCAACCGATGCTTCAGCCCAGCGCCATGACGCACGGGCCTTCTATGAAACGACCAGGTTCATGCTCCCCAATGACGCTTTCTTTGGTCAAACTGACGCGTTTGATAGAAGGATGTGCTAGCCGCGAATTGATCGTCGCTTTGAATCCGGTCGGCGATGCCGGGACCACCGCAGGCAGGGACAAAAAGCGAATGGCGGACATCAGGCACGTGACCGATCTGTTCGCTGTGGCGCCCCAGGTCGAGGCCGGGGACTTTGCCGCTATCGCCGCGCTGGGATACGGCACTGTCATCAACAACCGTCCCGATAGCGAAGCGCCGGGACAATTGTCGAGCGTCGATGCCGAGGCGGCGGCCGTCGCGGCGGGGCTGGTTTATGTTCACGCGCCCTTCACGGGTTCGCCCACCGAAGCTGCTATTGCCAGGTTGAGCGCCGCGCTGGATGGGGATACCGGTCCGGTCCTCGCCTATTGCCGGTCAGGCACAAGATCGATTTCAGCCTGGGCTCTTGTCGAGGCAGAATCGGGCAGACTGGACACGAATGCGATTGTGGAAAAAGCACATGCAGCCGGGTATGACCTGTCACCGATGCGTGGTCTGCTGCGAAGTCGATCGGTGAAGGCATAGGCGGGATCGGGTACACCGGCGCGCATTCGCCGGTACGGGTTGGGGGAAGCAGGGCTTTGTCGGACGCAGGATCGCGCCCGACAGGACTAACCAGGCAGGCTCGACACCGGGAAACATCCGGGAGGGCAGGCTGGGTCGATAAGCCAGGAAAGGCGCGTGGCGAATGAGCAACTGGCTGTGGACGTCTGATTTCGTCGTAGAGGACAACATTGTTCTGGTGAAGAAGACGGGCCATCGGCTCGCTTTAGACTTGAAACTCTGGCACAGCATCTTCACCTGGTTCTGCTTTTACACGATGACGCAGTTCTGGCGCGTCCAGCGGAGGCTCACCGGCCACAAGCGTCCGACAATCGCCTTCTTTCCGGACAAGCCGAGGCCCTGGTATCTGGTGTGGCCGGTGATGCACTGCGCCGGAGCGCACATCGTGGACGACACCCAGCACGCCGATATCGTCATGCAGTTTGACGATTCAACGACCTCCGCCACGACCCTGCCCGATTTCGGCCGGCGAACTCGCAAGGTGCGCACACTCAATTTCAATTGCCGCGACATTTCGAAGTCCACCATATCGGCGGCGTTCGGCCGGGTTGCCGGCTACGACCTTGCGGTGGATCCCACACAGTATGCGGGGCCAATCGTCGACAAGTCCGAGATCAACGCCGCGCACGACGGCCGGATCATGCTCGGACCCTTTGAGCGGCAACCTGGCCGGTCTTACCAGAAACTGATCGACAACACGGTTGAGGGCGGTCTTGTGGAGGATTTGCGTACCTGCACGGTGAATGGCGAGCCGGTTCTCGTCTTTCGCAAGCGGCGTCCGCTCGAAAGGCGTTTCGCCAATGAAAATGTCAGCGTTGACTGGGTCCGGCCCAGCGAGGTGTACTCCCCCGCAGAGATCGACCTCATCCGGAGATTCGCCTCGGAGATCAGGCTTGACTGGGGCGGGGTGGACGTGCTCCGCAACAGGCAGGACGGTCGGATATACATCGTTGATGCGAACAAGACAGACATGGGGCCGCCGGTCGCGCTGCCGCTTGGCCAGAAGCTGCGGGCCACGCGATTGCTCGCGCGCGCCTTCGCCACCGCGTTCGCACCTTGAAACGACGCCAGACATGACGGGCGAGGGTTAGACGATCATGGGCGGCATCCCGTTCGTACGCGACCTTGAGTTCGGCTATGGCGACGCCGCGAGGGCGTCGCCGCGAATCCGCCGTGTCATCGCCAGCAATCCGGGCCCCTTCACCTATCTGGGAACCGGCGTCTACATTGTCGGGCAGGGCGAGGTCGCCGTGATCGATCCCGGCCCGATGATCGATTCGCATTTCGACGCCCTGAAGCGCGCGCTGGAGGGCGAACACGTGACGCATGTGCTGGTGACGCATTCGCACATGGACCATTCGCCGCTGGCGCATCCGCTGGCGAACTGGGCTGGCGCCAAGGTCTATGCAGGCGGGCCGGCGATCCCGAGCGAATCGGAAGTCCGCATGGAGGCGGGCGACGACCTGCGGTTCAAGCCGGACATCACCATCCGTGACGGCGACGTGTTCCGCGGTCCGAACTGGACGGTCGAGGCGATCGCGACACCGGGACATACGTCCAATCATTTCTGCTTCGCGCTGCGTGAGGAAAATGCGCTCTTTGCCGGGGACCATGTCATGGGCTGGTCGACGACGGTAATCTCGCCGCCGGACGGGCACATGGGCGATTACTTCGCGAGTCTCGAGAAAGTGCGTGCCCGGGGCTTTTCTACGATCTGGCCCACGCACGGACCGCCAGTGACCGAGGTCGCCCCGTTCATGGATGCCTATATCCGGCATCGCAAGGCGCGAGAGCAGTCGATCCTTGGCCGGCTGCGGGAGGGCGACACGCGCATTCCGGACATGGTTGAGGTGATCTACCGGGACGTGGACAAGCGGTTACATCCGGCTGCATGTCATTCGGTTCTGGCGCACATGATCCATCTGGTTGAGACCGGCCGGGTCAGGGCCGATGGGCCGATGGGCCTTGCGACCGACTACCGGCCGCTGGTCGCAGCCTAGAATTCCAGGTCTTCAAAAAAACGAAACGGCAAGGCATTGCCGCAATTTGTGGTCGCCACCTCCGGCTGGAGCAACTTGTCTGCGTCGAGGCGGAAGCGGGATGCTGTCGTTTACCGGTTCAGCGTTCGATCACCGGCTGCATCACCACCTGCGCGCCCGGCGCACCGGCAAGCGCGCGGAGCTGCTGCAATAGCGCGGCGGCGCGTTTGCGGCCGACAATGCCGCCC
Source organism: Alphaproteobacteria bacterium (assembly GCA_034439955.1). Taxonomy (GTDB): domain Bacteria; phylum Pseudomonadota; class Alphaproteobacteria; order Caulobacterales; family Hyphomonadaceae; genus UBA7672. The sequence continues at coordinate 1,929 of JAWXBJ010000232.1, read as the reverse complement.
AGGGTCTCAAAGGCCCGGCGTTCTCCGACGGACGCCTGCGTGGAGGCGAACACCGTCCCGAGCAGGTCAAGCGGGTTCGCCTCATGGAGCTGAAGGCGAATTTCGGCGCGGTCTTCGGGCTTGAAACCCGCGAGTTCCTTGGCCTTGCTGACGGCGTCGATGAGATCGCCGGTCTCGTCGACAAGACCGATCTTCAAGGCGTCCTCGCCGGACCAGACGCGACCCCTGGCGATCTCGCGCACGCGGTCGATCGGTAGATCGCGTCCCTCGGACACCAGCGTGGTGAAACGCTGGTAGACGCCCTCCAGTGACTCGCGGAGCTTGGCTCGCTGGATGTCGGTGAGTTTTTCGGTCGAATAGGTCGAGGCGTAAGGCCCGCCAACGCCTACCTCGTCCGGGTTGACGCCAAGATAGGTGCGCAGGCCGTCCGCAAAGGCGAACTTGCCGCCAAAGACGCCGATCGAGCCGGTAATGGTCGAGCGGCTGGCGACAATGGCGTCGGCGCCAGCGGCGACATAATAGCCGCCCGATGCGGCGACCGATCCCATCGAGACCACGACCTTCTTTCCGGATTCCTGAACACGCTCCACGGCCCGCCAGATCTGGTCGGAGGCGGTCGGCGAGCCCCCGCCTGAATCGACACGAAACACGACGGCGTCGATCTCGTCGTCCTCGGCGAGCGCCAAGAGGTTGGCGGCGATCGTGTCGGACGCGAAGACCGGCGTGCCGACGCTGAAAATGTCCGTGCCTCCGCCACCGCCCGTGACGATATTGCCCTCGCCTCCGACGACCGCGATGACCACCTCGCCGTCGCGGACAGGCGCCGCGTAGTCGTCAATCCCGACGAGCTCGCCTCCGGCCCGCGCCCTGGCAGCGTCGGCGGCCTCTTCCGGCCATCCAACCTTGTCAACCAGTTTGAGCGTGACCGCCTGTTCGGCCTGATAGGGGCTGTTCTCGAGCACGGCGCGCAAGGCCGCCGGATCCTGCTTGCGGTCGGCGGCCATGTCGGCGATGGAGTGGGACCAGACGCTCTCGGCCAGCGCCGTCATCGCCTCGGCGTGGGCGGGCGTGTACTCGGTCTGTTTGTAGACATCGGCGGCGTTCTTGTATTCATGGAACTGCTCGATGTCCGCAGTCAGGTTGAACTTGGCGAATGCGCCACCGAGAAAGAGCGTCTCAAAGGTGATGCCGGGAACCTCGAACGATGCGCCAGGCTGCATCCAGATCTCGTCAGCCGCCGAAATAGCGCGGTACGATGAAGGTCCCGAGGCGATAAAGCCCTGACTGTGGGCGATGACGAATTTTCCGGCGGCCCTGAGGCGCAGGAAGGCTTCCCGAAGCTCCTCGGCGCGCGAGGAGCCAAGGTCGAATTCCGAGGCCCGCAAGAAAACGCCCTTGACGTTGTCATCATCGACGGCCGCGTTGAGGCGCAGCAGCATTTCGACAAAGGAGACTTGCGAGAACAGCGCGCTGACGCTGTCGCCGGCCGGCTGGTCCGGATAGGCGCCGCGCAAGTCGATCTCCAGAACGGCGTTCTGAGCGGCCCGGGGTTCACCCGAAGGGATGAATGACAGGAGGAGCACGATCGGAATCAACACGAAGAACAATATCAGGGCCGCAAGGCCGCCCAGAAAGCTCAGGATGAAGGTCTTCATGCGTGTCTCCGCGCCGCAGCGGGCGGCGTGAGGTCATCCTTATCGGGAAACAATGTCGGGTGGAACTGGGGAGGAATGAAAGGGTTGCGGCAGCCAGACCGCCAACCATGAGGGGCGGGACGTGGTCGGAGTAGCTGGATTCGAACCAACGACCTCTAGCTCCCGAAGCTAGCGCTCTACCAGGCTGAGCTATACTCCGACGGAGCGGGGGCTATAGCGGCTTTCAAAGAGAGGCGCAATCGGAAGGCGCGGGGGGATGCGCGGGGGAGTGGAG
>JAWXBJ010000231.1:0-14724 GCA_034439955.1 Alphaproteobacteria bacterium | reverse complement strand
CCCACAGGAGGCCCGCTCCGACGAAGGTGAACGTCAGCGAATGCGGCGGCATCGGCTCGGTCTTGTAGCCCGAGCGCTTGCCGAGAACGATGGCGCCCACAAGCGCAGCGATGCCGGCATTGATGTGGACCACGGTGCCGCCGGCGAAATCGATTGCGCCCCAGGCCCAGATCTGGCCAGCCCCGTTGGCGAGGTCCGTCGCGGTCTGGCCGACGGCGGAGGTCGCGCCCGCCCACCACCAGACCATGTGCGCGATCGGATAGTAGGACAGGAGCGGCCAGAGAACCGCGAAAATGACGACGCCCGAGAATTTCAGGCGCTCGGCCGTTCCGCCGAGAACCAGCGCTGCGGTGATGCAGGCGAAGGTCATCTGGAAGGCGACAAAAACCAGTTCGGGCAGATAGACGCCGACCGAGAAGGTCTCGACCAGGGTCGCGTAATTCACCCCGTTGAGGAACACCTTGCTGGCGCCGCCAATGAACTTGTTGAGCCCGCCTCCGTCGGTGAAGGAGAGGCTGTAGCCATAGATGGCCCAGGCCAGCATGCCGATCACCGTCACGGTCGATACCTGCATCAGCAGCGACAGCATGTTCTTCGAGCGCACGAGGCCGCCATAGAAAAGCGCGAGGCCCGGCACGATCATCAACAGCACCAGAACCGTCGAAACCAGCATCCAGGTCGTGTCGCCCTTGTCCGGAACCGGGATGGCGGCGGGTTCCTCCACCACGTCCGCGACGACTTCCTCGACGGCCGGCGTCTGTTCCACGACCGGCTCGACGACGGGCACATCCTCTGGAGCTGCGGCGTCTGCAGGAGGCGTTGCGACGACCGGGGGGGTCTGCGGCGTCTGCGCGGCGGCGATGCCACCGGTTCCAAGCATCACGGCGACGGCGAGCGCGGCGAGGCCGGCGCGAAGTCCGTCTCTCCAGGGTATGAGTCGATTCAATCGACTGATTGTGTTGGTCATCTGTCTCCCCTGATCCTGCTTGCGCCCGGCGCAAAAGCTCGGCGCAGCCGCCCGCGGACATCCCCGGCTGGCGCACCCGAAATAGGCGGGTCCCGCCGCCAGATCGGCAAGCAATCGTCTCGCCGCCGCCCAAGCGCTTAACTTGAATGCCTAAAAAATGAGCGGCGGAGGCCAGACTCGCCCCGCGACAGGGCGCCAGAGCAACCTTTGGTCGATCTGGATCAGGGTCGATCCCGTTCGATCGAAGAAAGTTGCTCTGGATTCATGAGTGTAGAGACTGATTCAACGATCGACCTCGCCCAGGTCGATCGCATCAGGCGCTAAACAGTTTTCAGACCCTCCCCGTCCCAAGGGAAACCATCGGCTCCATGCACCGACCCGACCCGTCCGCGAGTGGCCCGCAATGAAAAAGAGCCTCGAAATTCGGGCGTCGTTTGCGAGCCGTTAAGGGCCGCCGCGCCAACGTCGTCCGGCTCACTTTTTAACCCTGAACAGCGAGGACGGCGGCTTGTCACATGCACGAACGCCCCACCCACACGACGTCGAGTTCGCGCGAAGCGCGCCCAGCCCGCTCATGCGGTTCCTGACCGGCCTTGCGGCCTTCTCGGCGGGAGTCTTCATCTGCGGGGCCTGCGGGTCCTATTCGCCGACGGATCCGAGCTTCAACACCGCCGCATCCGGCGCCGCCGCCAACCTGTTCGGAAAACCCGGCGCCCTCGGGGCTGACCTGCTGACACAGGGATTTGGGTGGACGGCCTGGCTCATGGGATTTGCTTTGATGATCGGGGGGCTGCGCCGCACGCTGGGCATCGGGCCGCGTGAGCCCGCCGCCTGGATGTGGGGGTGCGCCGCGTTGATCCTGGCCGCTTGCTGCCTCGCCGAATGGCCGATACCGCAGACCTGGCCGCTGGCCGCCGGACTTGGCGGCGTCATCGGCGACACTCTGCTTGGCGTCGCCGCCACACCATTCGCCGCCCTCAACGCTCCCGAGGCCGACGTCTGGGCGTCCGCCGTCGCGGGCGTCTGCACCGTGATCTTCGCCGCCATGGCGATGGGCCTCGGCGCCCAGGACGGCGCTGCATTGATGCGGGCGCTGCGCGCCTCGAACCCCGGACCGTCGAAAGCAACCGACCTCCAGGTCATCGGCGTCGCCGCGCCAGCCGTCACCGCGCCGTCGCCGCTCCTGTCCGCCCTTGGCTCGATACGGGCCCTCTTCGGAAAAAAGAAGGAAGACGTCATCGAACCGATCGTCTTCACGGAGGAAGACGAGTTCGAGGCCGGCGACCGCGGCTTCTTCACCGCCGTCGAAAAGGCCGAGGGCGTGGGCGGGCGGGTATTCCCCGTCGTGCCCCGCGTTCTGGAAAGCCGGCCGATTCCTGAAGCGGGCTCAAGGATGGATCCCGCAACGCGCTCGATCGTCTCCGCCAAGCCCGTCTCTCTCGGCGCCGCCCCGCAGCCCCCCCCGGGCGTTCCGGCGCCGATCGTCTCGCGCGACGCCTCGACCGCCATCCCGCCCATCGAGCTGCTGGACATTCCGCCTCCCCGGAGGTCGGATGTCGATGAAGCGCGCCTGCTTGAAATGGCCGACCGCCTGCAGATCGTGTTCAACGATTTCGGCGTCAAGGGCCGCATCACCGAAGTCCGCCCTGGACCCGTGGTCACGCTGTTCGAGCTCGAGCCGGCGCCCGGCGTGAAATCCTCGCGCGTCATCGCGTTGGCCGAGGACATCGCCCGGTCGATGTCGGCGACCGCCGCGCGTGTGGCCGTCATTCCCGGCCGCAACGCCATCGGCATCGAGCTGCCCAATCCCACGCGCGAAACCGTCTACCTGCGCGACCTTCTGAACGCCCAGGAATTCACCCGCACGCGCGCCGCACTGCCGCTCGCCCTCGGCGAATCGATCGAGGGCCAGCCGACCATCGCCGACCTCGGCAAGATGCCTCACCTGCTGATCGCCGGCACCACCGGCTCGGGCAAGTCGGTCGGCATCAACGCGATGATCCTGTCGCTGATGTTCAAACTGCCGCCCGAGAAATGCCGCTTCATCATGATCGACCCGAAAATGCTTGAGCTCTCGATCTATGAGGGCATTCCACACCTCCTCTCGCCGGTCGTCACAGACCCGACGAAAGCCGTGCTGGCCCTCAAATGGGTCGTCCGCGAAATGGAGAGCCGCTACGACATCATGTCGAAGCTCGGCGTGCGCAACATCGCCGGCTTCAACCAGAAGGCCGAGGAGACAGCCGCGCGCGGCGAGTATCTCTCGCGCCAGATCCAGACCGGATGGGACAAGCAGACCGGCGAGGCCGTCTGGGAAACCGAACGGATGAAACCCGAGGCGATGCCTCATATCGTGGTCGTCATCGACGAGGTTGCCGACCTCATGATGGTCGCAGGCAAGGACATCGAGGCCGCTGTCCAGCGCCTCGCGCAGATGGCCCGCGCCGCCGGCATCCACCTCATCATGGCGACCCAGCGCCCTTCCGTCGATGTCATCACCGGCACGATCAAGGCCAACTTCCCGACCCGCGTCTCATACCAGGTCACCTCGAAAATCGACTCGCGCACCATTCTCGGCGAACAGGGCGCTGAACAGCTTCTGGGCATGGGCGACCTGCTCTGGATGGCTTCCGGCGGCAAGATCGTCCGCGTCCACGGACCCTTCGTGAAGGATGAGGAAGTCGAACGCGTCGTTTCCTGGCTCAAGGATCAGGGCGCGCCCCAGTACATCCAGGGCGTCACCGACGAGATCGAACAGGAAGACCCCTCGGTCGCCGACGCCGCCTTTGGAACCTCGTCCGGCGATCCCGAAGAGGACATGTACCGCGACGCCGTCGCCGCCGTGGTTCGTGACAAGCGTCCCACCACCTCCTATGTCCAGCGCGTCCTCAGGATCGGCTACAACCGGGCCGCCTCGATGATCGAACGCATGGAGCGCGAGGGCGTCATCTCCGGCGCCGACCATTCGGGCAAACGCCAGATCCTCGCCCGCGACTCACATGGCTCAAGCCGGGACGACGCGGCGGCGTAGCGCACCGGCCTTTTTCCTCCTCCATGTCGTAGATCGGGGGTGGCGGACGCCGCGCCCTTATGCTGAGCGGCCAAAGGTTCGAGTCTCAGGGCGCGCGGGCCGGAGCGAACAGAAACAGCGCCGCTCATGTCTGCAATGGCTCGCAGACCATAAGCCTGTTCCACAACCTCGAACTTCGCCCGATGGCCTGGCGCCGCGATACTTCGATCGCGCGTCACCGCTCCGCATCCCACGCCTTCAGCCATCTCTTTGGCGCGCTCTTTCGCCACTGCCGCGTGAGATAGGCTCGCGCACGCGCCTCATCCATCGGGCCCAACCGGGCCAGGACGTAGCGGTATCCCCTGTAATGGTCCGTAAAGTGGAACGTCGCCGGTTCCTCCTTGCAGAGCAGCTCCCGCTCGTCGAAATCCACCTCGCCCAGAACGATGCTGTCGTCCTCGCTTCTGAGGCGGGTCAGGAACTTGCCGAAAGATTTGTACGAGGACTGACCATGAGAGGTCGCCGCTACGGTCTCTGGAAAGCTCAGCGCCAATGCGCGAAACTCGACTTCGGTCATCGGCGTCAGCCTCCTGGTTTAGCGATACGCGAATTCCGGGCCTGCCCCGCCTGAACTGGCGTTCAGCGAAACAGGGCGCGAATTCCTTGCCTGCGTCTTGTTTTCGCCTGCCCACCAGACAAGGTTGCAGGCATGAGCATGATCGTATCGAGCCTTCTTCCGTTGTTCCTCACGGGCCTCGACCTGACGCCCGCGAGCGTTCCGGTGGAAGCCCCAGCCACCGCAGCGCGGGACTTGCCCTCCCCCAAGGTGATCCTCGCCCAGGCGCCAGCCTCAATCAAACCGGCGACGCCGCCCGCTGTTGCGTCGCCTGATCGCGCCTCCATTATCGACCGGGCTGGCAAGGCCCTCGGAGGCGTCAAGACGGCCCAGGGCAAATTCACCCAGAGCGACGATCTCGGCGGCGCCTCGTCCGGCGCATTTTACATCAACCGGCCCGGCAAGGTCCGATTCGAGTACACAAAGCCCGAGCCGATGTTCATCGTTTCCGACGGCGTCAGCGTCTCGATCGAGGAGCCTAGGCGCGACGCCTATGACGCGGTGCCGCTGGCCTCCACACCGCTCAATCTTTTTCTTCGCGGCACGGTCGATCTCAGGCGTGATGGCAGCGTCGTGGACGTCAAATCGACCAATGGTTCGCATTTCGTGACCCTTGAGGACCGCACCGGCGAGGCCGAAGGCCAGATGGTGCTGGAATTCCGCGCATCCGATTTCGAGCTGCTGGGCTGGACCTCGATCGATGGCACTGGCGCCCAGACCCGCGTCCGGCTTACCGAAACCCGGACCAACGTCAAACTGCAGCCCACCCTTTTCATAGTCAAAGACCCTGCGGATGCGGCCGACGACCGCCGCTGATCTGACAAATGCGCGAGCGGCGCGCGTTCTGCACAATTTCCGCTGGTCGCCGCGTTGCCCGACGACCCGTGGTGTGGCTCTATTGCCACATGTTGGGTCGTTGACTGTCGCGGGTTGTGAAACATCGCGCTCGGACCGTCCTGACAAGCCGGAGCTATCCCCTCTGGCGCCCGCGCCCTGAACGGCGCCAAGCGCGCCTGGCTGTCCCCGCGGCCGGGCGCGTTTACGTTTGCCTCCGCCATGGATTGGCTGCCGAGCAGCTTCGTCATTGATTTGACGTGAGCCATGGCCGACAGTCCGGCCGCCCTCCAATCCGTGCGGACACCCCCACGCCCATGCCCCGCCTCTCCCTGGCGACCTGGAACATCAACTCCGTTCGCCTGCGGATCGATCGCGTCGCGGCTTTCATCGATCGTGAAGCGCCTGACATTCTTTGCCTGCAGGAGATCAAGTGCCAGCCGGCGGAATTTCCCCTCAAGGCCTTTGAGGCGGTCGGCCTGCCCCATGTCCACATTTCCGGGCAGAAGGGCATGCATGGCGTCGCCATCGCCTCGCGCCTCCCCTTCGACGCGATAGAGACGCCGCCTTTCTGCCAGCACGGGCACGCCCGCTGCGCCGCCGTCCGCGTGGCTGGCGTCGAGATCCACAATCTCTACGTGCCGGCCGGCGCAGACATTCCCGACCCGGCCGTCAACGACAAATTCGCCCATAAGCTCGACTTCATCGAGCGCATGCGTGCCGCCTACGGGGCCCGGGCCGGCGCGGCCTTGGCCCCCCTCTTCGTGGTCGGAGACATCAACATCGCGCCGCAGGAACATGACGTCTGGTCGCATCGGCAATTGCTCGACGTGGTCAGCCACACGCCGGTCGAGACGCAAGGTCTCAATCGCATTCTCGAAGAGGGCGGCTTCCTTGATGTCGCCCGCGTCAAGCATCCGCCGGAGGAAAAACTTTACACGTGGTGGAGCTATCGCGCGGCCGACTGGCGGCTGTCCAATCGGGGGCGACGGCTCGATCACATCTGGGCCGACCAGGCCGCCGCGCAGCTCGCCGACTTTGCAAGTTTCCGCATCCACACCTCCGAACGCGGCGGCGAGAAGCCGAGCGACCATGTGCCGGTGACCGTGACCTTCAACGCTTCGGAATAGGGCCAGCATGTCGCGTCTCCGCGCCCGGCGCCCTATGCTTTGGAAATCGCTCAACACGGGAGCTCACCTTGCAACACCTGACCCTCCTTGCCGTCCTCGCGCTCGCAGCTTGCACGCCCGCAAGCGACAAACCTGCGATCTCTGATACCGAAACTCCCGCCGCGAGCGTCGCGGCTCCGACGCCGCCCGCATCCGGCAATTCGCTCCGGGCTGATGGCTGGGGACCTCTCACTATCGGCATGACGCTGGCCGAAGTCACCGCCGCGCTTGGGCCTGACGGCGATCCGGACGCCGTCGGCGGACCCGACCCCGAGAGCTGCGACGAGTTCCGGCCTGAGCGCGCGCCCGAAGGCCTCCTGGTGATGATAGAGGACGGCAGGCTCTCGCGCCTTTCGGTCGTCGATATGCTCGCGCTCAAGACCGGCGAAGGCCTCGGCCTCGGCGATATGGCGGAAGCGGTCAAGTCGGCCCACGGCGCGCAGGCGCAAGCGACGCCGCACAAATACGTCGAGCCGCCCGCCGAATACATCACGGTGTGGTCCGGGGGTCCGCGCGCCGATACCCATGTTGAGGACGAGGCCGCGCGCGGTGTCGTGTACGAGATCGACGGCACGGGCAAGGTAGGCGCGATCCATGTTGGCGGACCCAGCATCCAGTATGTCGAAGGGTGCGCTTGAGGCCACAGGACTACGGCTGGCGCGTCATGGTTTCGATGGACCCCGCGTCACGTCTGGTCACCAACATTGCTATCTCGATGACGGACTCGACGAGGTAGTAGCAAACTCTAGCCCCGGGTCACCATGGGGGCGGCCTTGGGCGCCTTCGCGGTCACGCCCGCCTGACGGTCGGCGCGCCGGTCGTCCGCAAAATAGCTGACGAACATCACCAGCAGCGAGAATAGTGCTGCGATGCCATAGATGACCGGCAGGTAGCGGGTGACCCATCCCGCCTGAAACATCGACGTTAGTCCGCGCCCTGCGCCGTCTTCCACATCGATCATGCGCAGAGCCTCGAGAATACGAGCGGTGTAGTCGTAATTGTCGATCTGGGCCCGATAATTGATGTACATGAACGCCGCATAGCCCGGCAGCACCAGCAGGCGCGCAAAAAACGGCACGGCGTTGCCCCGCGCCAGGAACATAAGTCCAATCACACCCATATGGACGGTCACAAAGAAATTCCACGTTTCCGCGATCAACGCCCGGTTGGCCACGAACAGCACGTGTAGCTCCGCCGCCGTCATTTCGTTTTCCTGTACAGAACCGTCCGGACCATTTCGCGCACGGTGCGATCACGCGACAGCGCATCGCTTGCTTCGAACCCGACAAGCGCCTGGACGACGGTCAGCGATCCCGCGCCGCTCCGGAGCCAAGTTTGTCTGTGCTTTTGAGATCGAGCTTCTTTCTTCCATCAAACGGCTTCGGTTTGATCGAAGGATTCTCTAAGCCTGCAGCCGATACCCGCCGCTCTCCGTCAGCAACAGCCGCGCGTTCGAGGGATCGGGCTCGATCTTCTGCCGCAGGCGATAGATGTGCGTCTCCAGCGTGTGGGTGGTGACATTCGCGTTGTACCCCCAAACCTCCGACAACAGCTCCTCGCGGCCGACGGGCTTGCCGCCTGCGCGATAGAGATACTTGAGGATGTTGGTTTCCTTCTCGGTAAGGCGAATCTTCCGCTCCTTCTCATCGACCAGCAGTTTGGCCGACGGACGGAATTCGTAGGGACCGAGCCGGAAGGTTGCGTCCTCGCTCTGTTCGAAGGTCCGCAGATGCGCCCGCACGCGGGCCAGTAGCAGCGAAAACTTGAACGGCTTGTTGACATAGTCATTCGCACCTGAATCGAGTCCCAGGATCGCGTCGGCGTCGGTCACCTGCCCGGTCAGCATCACGATCGGCGCGGCGATGCCATGCTTGCGCATCAGCTTGCAGGCGTCGCGTCCGTCCATGTCGGGCAGTTCGACATCCAGGATGATGAGGTCGGCGCGCGTGGATTCGGCCTTGCGGAGGCCCTCGCCCGCCGAAGAAGCATGCTCGATCCGGAAGCCTTCGTGCAGTTCGAACTGTTCGGCCAGGGCCTCACGCAGATCCGCGTCGTCATCGACGAGCAGGATCGTTTTTACTGTGGTCATTCTCTACTGTCCCGGTTCTGAAGCTCGCAACGGTTCCGCAGCATCCGGACTGTTCGGATCGAGCCCTGGCCGGATACAGTCTATGGGTGTTGCAGAGATACCGAAAGCCGTGACGACGAGGACTGCGTCCGCTTTCTCGGCGTTCTGGCCGGGCAGCCTTCGCTGGCCGGGCGGAGAGGCCCCATGTGCGTTCGGCCGGTCGGGCCTCGTCGCCGCTCGCCTCAAGCGCGAAGGCGATGGCGCGACGCCAGCGGGAAAGTGGGCGATGCGCCGTGTGCTGCATCGCGCCGATCGTTTGCCCCTCGTCGTGACCCGCCTCGCATTGACGGCGCTCCAGCCCGACATGGGCTGGTGCGACGATCCGGTCTCGCCATTCTACAACACGCCGGTCCGGCTTCCCTTCGAGGTCTCACATGAAAAACTCTGGCGCGAGGATGGGCTCTACGACCTCATCGTGCCGCTTGGGTATAATGACGATCCGGTCGTCCCCGGAAGGGGCAGCGCGATCTTCCTGCATTGCGCCGCGCCGGGCCTCACCCCGACCGAGGGCTGCGTGACGGTGGCGCGCGAGGCGCTTGTCGAAATCCTTAAAGTCGCGGCGTCTGGGAATGCTCTGGAAATCATCCTCCCTCCAGATTGACGCAGACACCCGCCCTTCCCTGCGCCCGCTATCGGGCGGACACGGAACGAGGGAGCCGACTGCCCTTGCTACGCCCCTGACGCCTGAGAACGTCGGCCAAACAGCGCCGACCCGAGCCGGACCGAGGTCGCCCCGAAACGTGCGGCGACCTCGAAATCCGCGCTCATCCCCATGGAGAGTTCAGCCAGTCCATTGCGCGCGGCGATCTTCGCCAGCAGCGCGAAATGCAGGCCCGCTGGCTCATCCGCCGGGGGAATGCACATCAGACCCTGGGGCTCGAAGCCAAAGTCGCGACGCAGCGACGCAATAAAACCGTCCGCGTCGACCGGGGCGACCCCGGCCTTTTGCTGTTCCTCTCCCGAATTGACCTGCACGTAGAGGGTGGGAAGCCTGCCTGTCTTTGCCGACGCGTCGGCCAGGGCGGCGGCCAGCCGCGTGCGGTCGAGAGTCTCGATGACGTCGAAAAGGGCGACCGCCTCGGTTGCCTTGTTGGTTTGCAGCGGTCCGATCAGATGCAGTTTCAGGTCCGCAAGCATCTCGCGCCGGGCGGTCCAGCGGAAGCCAGCCTCCTGCACGCGGTTCTCGCCGAACGCCCTTTGTCCGGTTTCCAGCATCGCCTCGATCGCGGCGTCCGGCTGCATCTTGGACACCGCGACGAGCCGCACGCTGTCCACTGGCCGTCCCGCCGACTTGGCCGCCGCCGCGATGCGGTCAAGAATGCCGGCGCGGGCGTCAGCGATGGATGGGAAGGAAACCGGCTTCATGACCAAGCTTGAAACCCAGTCCGCCGCGCGCCGCAAGCTCATGTCGGCCGCACGCGCCGCACCCCCGTGCTTCGCCCGCGACGGAACACGGCTTCCGCCGGCTTTCTTCCTCACGGATCCCCGGCGCACGTCCGACCCGGCGGCGATTGCCGACCGCCTGCCCGCGGGTTGGGGCGTCGTCTACCGACATTATGGCGAGCCGGACCGTTTCAAGATTGGAAAGGAGCTTGCAGGGGTCTGCCAGCGCCGGATGCTCGTCTTGCTGGTGTCCGCCGATCCTTATCTGGCGCGGCGCATCGAAGCCGCCGGGCTGCATTGGCCGGAACGCTGGCTCAACCAGTCGTTTTTTCGAAAGCCCGGCTGGATTGTTTCGGCTTCGGCTCACTCGCGCTCAGCATTGGCAAGAGCCTCGGCGCGCCAGGTAGATCTCGTCTTCCGGTCAGCCGTGTTTCCGGGCGCCAGCCCGTCTGCGGCCGCCGCCATGGGCGGTCTCCTCTTTCGACAGGCCGCCCGCGACGCTCCCCTCCCCGTCTATGCGCTGGGCGGCGTTGGACCCAAGAATGCGGCTGGCGTCTTTGCGCGCAACGGCGCTTCGGCCGGAGGATGGGCCGCGATCGATTCGATTGTCAGGGCGTGGGGATAACGGGCCTAGAACGAGAAGGCCGACTCGATGCGCACGCCGGCCTCGCCGTCCTTGTGGGTCCAGCCCTCGGCGGCGTCGCTCAGCGTCGTTCCGTTGAGCGTGACGCCGCCGCCAAAACGGAAACGCGGCGTCACCTGGTAGTAGGCGCCGGCTGCCAGTTCCTCACGTGGAAGCACGTCATTGTCGGCGCGGCTGGTCAGATCGAGGGTCAACCCCCACTTGCCGCCCGCGCGCCAGGACAGACCCAGTTGGTCCGTTTCGATCGGGCCGAGGGACAGAACCGGACGCTCGGCCCCTTTCTTGATGGTCAGCTTGTCCAACCCGCCAAACGAGAGCCCGCCGGCAGGCGCCCCCACCGCCGGTTTCGAGGCCTGCGCGGATGAGACAGGCCCTGATGCCGCAGGCACGCCAGCGCCGCCCGCCGTCTGGGCCATAGCGGGCGCCGCGACGAAAGAGACGGTGAGGCAAAAAAGGCCGGCAAAAGCACGCATGTCAAACCCTCCTTACCGTACTAGTATGCCTGAGTCGCTACAGAAAAGTTAACGAGAGTTTAGCGCCATGCACAATGTGTGGATTTGGGCGACGCTGTCGCTAATTGCGCACACTCAGCTCGATGATAAGCCCCTCATTGTGGACATTTTGGCGCGCCACTCCGCCCAGGAAATCCACAGGTAGACCGGCGCCGGCATTCGTATAGGCCACGCCTATGTCCAGATTGTCATTAATTTTGCGGCTGCCGCCCAAAATCCACGATTCGCCCTCCAGCTGGCCCAGCGAGTCGCTGGCCCAGCTCGCCTCCCCGCCAATCCGCCACGTGTCTCCCTGGCGGACGAGGCCGACCTCCACAGCCTCATAATCTCCCTCTCCCGCCCGCCAGGCGTTGTCGCTGCGCAACCAGCGCACGCCGCCGGTCCAGCCCCCCCGCTCCGCCTCGAAGCCCGCGCCCCAGGATTGATAGTCACCAAACTCGGCGAAGCGCGAGCCGCCGGACGCCACAATCGTCGTGACCGCCGCCCGGACCCGGATATCGCCTTGGGGAAAACGGCGCGAAAAGGAGGCCGCACCCTCCCAGACATTCACCAGCTCCGCATTGGCGAGGCCAGCCCCAGAATATCGGGGATCGAAGTCCGCGCTGCGCCGGTTGGCCTCCGGCGTGAACGAGGCGCCCAGCCGGACGCCCAGCAGGCGGGGCGTCATGTAGGTCGCCTTGAAGGACGGCCCCGCTACATCGTTGCGCGCCCGGGCGACCACCAGCCCGGTCGGATCAAGGCCAGGCGAGAACGCCGACACCCTCTTCATCACTGTTGGAGCGCGGGCATCGAGACGCGCCGCCGCCCCGGCATCGAGGCCGGCCACCCCCTCACCCCAGGCGCCGGCCAGCGACACAGAAGCGCCCTCGATGACCGCGAACACGTCCTCGTCGTCCAGTCGGCCGGACGCTGCGAGGCCTGTGGCCGGGGAAATCGGAGTGAGCCGCACGCCCCCATCCCGAACGAACGGGCATCCCGGGGCGGACGGATTGCAATTGCCCACAACCCCCGCGAAAGACGGCCGGCTCCTCGCGTCCCGCTGGACCCTGACCTCTCCCCGCCAGGCCAGGGTTAGGCCATTCTCGAACACATCCGAGCGCTCCGCCACGAGGCCAATATCCGCGAGAAGGCCGTCGCCAGCCGTCGCCAGAGCGCTTTCTCCGTCGATTGCGGCGGCGACAAGTGTCGCCTCGGCGACCAGCACGAACTCCTGCCCGATTGCCTGGCCGCCGCCGAATAGCGCCAGCGCCGCCGCCGCCAGAAATCGACGCATCAATATCCGCTCCCCATACCGGTAAGTCCTGGATCAACCCGCGATCATATTGAACCTCTGATCGCGGACAAGCTGATCCAATTCCATTGGTCTGAAGCAACTTTTCTGCGTCCGTTTCGACGCAGGTCACTTCAGACGTGATCTATTGCCGCCACGGACCATGACGAGCCCGGCTGTGCGTGGCCAAACTCGCAGCGACAGGTGAATTTGGGTCTAACACGCCGGCAACGCCGTCCGCTGCCGATGCCGCGCCCATGTCCCAGAGGTGCGCTCGCAGCGGCATCCGGGTCTTGCGCGCGGGCTGCGCCGCCCGCTATTGAAGTCCTTCGGCGATCCAGAATTGCGGCGTGGGCGCCAGGCAACGGAGCGAATTTATGGCGTCTCGCATAGTGGTTACGGCCATGGTTCTCGCCGCCAGGGCGGCGACGGGCGGATGCTCCATCTTTGGCAGCGGCACGGCGAATTCGGCATCGGCCTCCAGCAACGAACTGGGACCCGAGGAAACAGGGGGGATCGGCGTCAACGCCTATCTTTGGCGGGCCTCGCTCGACACGCTTGACTTCATGCCGCTGGCTTCGGCCGACCCGTGGGGCGGGGTTATCGTCACGGACTGGTACGCCAATCCTGCCAAGCCCGACGAGCGGTTCAAGGTGACTGTCTACATCCTCGACACGCGCCTGCGCGCCGACGGCGTTTCGGCGGCCGTGTTCAAGGAAACCAATGTCAGCGGGACCTGGACGACAGCGTCCGTAAGCCCGGACACAAACATCGCCTTCGAGAACGCAATCCTCTCCAAGGCCCGCGAACTTCGGCTTTCCAACATCGACGGGTAGCATTTTCGGCCAGCAGCCGGTTTGCGAGACGAGCATGCGCCCGTAGAAGAGTGCGCTGGCGCGCCCTGCTGGTCGGCGCCCTGACAGCAAAGTCCGGCTGCGACCGGACCGATAACAGGCGATACGCGAATGTCTTCCCGCTACAACCCCCGCGAGACGGAACCGAAATGGCGCGCGGCCTGGGATGCCGCCGGCATCTTCCGGGCAAAGACCGCAGCCGAGGCTGGCGGCGCTCCCAAGGCCTACGTGCTTGAGATGTTTCCCTACCCGTCGGGTCTGCTGCACATGGGGCACGTGCGCAATTATGCGATGGGCGACGTCGTCGCGCGCTATCGTCTCGCTTGCGGTTACAATGTCCTCCACCCGATGGGATGGGACGCCTTCGGCCTTCCAGCCGAGAACGCCGCCATCGAGCACGGAGCGCAGCCGCGCGACTGGACGCGCCGGAACATCGCCGCGCTGAAGGCCCAGTTCGAGCCGCTGGGCCTCTCACTCGACTGGACGCGCGAGCTTGCGACCTGCGAGCCCGACTATTACGCGCAGCAGCAGCGCATTTTTCTGAGAATGTGGGAGAAGGGCCTGGTCTTCCGGAAGACGGCGAAGGTCAACTGGGACCCCGTCGAGCACACGGTCCTGGCCAACGAGCAGGTTGTCGATGGCAAGGGTTGGAGGTCCGGCGCAACGGTCGAGCAGCGCAGTCTGGAGCAATGGTTCTTCAACATCACGCGGTATGGCGACGATCTCCTGGCAGGGCTCGAAACGCTTGACCGCTGGCCGGACAAGGTGCGGCTCATGCAGGCCAACTGGATCGGCCGCAGCCAGGGCGCCAACGTCACCTTCCGCTTCCATCCATCGACCTCGTTGCCCAGGGGCTTCGGAGCGGAGGGAATCGAGGTCTTCACGACCCGGCCGGACACGCTGTTCGGCGCCAGTTTTATCGCCATCGCGCCGGACCATCCGCTGGCCAACGCCCTCGCGAAAACCGACAAGGCGCTGAAGAAGTTCCAGAAGACCTGCGCCGCTCTGGGAACATCGGAAGAAGCCATCGAGACGGCCGCCAAGCTGGGTCACTACATTGGCGTCCGCGTCGAACATCCGCTGGTGTCGGGGTGGGAGATTCCGGTCTACGCAGCCAACTTCGTCCTTTCGACTTATGGCACAGGCGCCATCTTCGGCTCGCCGGCGGGCGATCAGCGTGATCTCGAGTTCGCCCGAAAATACGGACTTCCGATCAAGCCCGTCGTGCTGCCCCTCGGCGCCGATCCGGATCGGCATGTCGTCGGGGCCGAGGCGTATGTCGGGGACGGGACGATCTACAATTCCGGTTTTCTGAACGGCCTGTCGAGCATGGACGCT
>JAWXBJ010000230.1:0-9897 GCA_034439955.1 Alphaproteobacteria bacterium | reverse complement strand
GGTTAATATCGGCCTTCAACTGCGCGGGTCGTTGCGAGGCGCAAGTGGCGCCGAGGCCCAGCCGATGCGATGAACCACACGAACGATATCGCTTTGCCGTTTCAGGTTGAGCTTGCGAAAAATGACCTTGAGTTGCCCGCGAACAGTACTCGTCGCAACGCCACGCGCGAACGTGGCTTCGACAATCGTCATGCCCATGCCAATCTGTATCGCTACACTTGCTTCTGCGTCGGTAAGGTTGAACAGCGCGCGAAGTTGATCGAAAGGCGGCTTTGACTTTTGGCCCAAGTCGAGGAAGGCGACAATGGATTGTGCAGTGCGTGGTCTGTCGTCATAAAAAATTCGCTTGATCGGCATCGCTAAGAGTAGAGCGCGGCTCGCGGTGGTACGATGGATCAGGAAGTTATCGGGAGTACTTGTCTTGCCTCTAGCCCATTCAGCAAGATTTCGGAAAGCCGATTCTGTGGCTGCATCAATCCCCCGGAGCAATCCTTCGGCAATCCGGAAATCCCGGTTCAAAAAATGGCTGATGGTCGCCGTTCTGTAGATAACACGCCCAATTTGATCGAGAACAATGGCCGGAAGTCCACTGCCTTCGAGACCGTCTGCAAGACCCTCACCTTCCACACGAAAAAAAGACTTCTTTTCTTCGGCGTCGTCCATATCCGCCCGATTCCGTGATTGTCGGCGCGAGCGAGCTGCACAGTTAGATGTCTCGCTCATAGTGCCACAAATCCTAAACGCGGCGTCGTCAATTCTGTTGGTGCAAATCTCTGCAATTGACCTGTTCCCCAATCTCTGGCCGGAAGCAAATCTGACCCGGTCGGTAAAATCTGTCTATAGGGTTAGGTCGGGCTGCGCGCTGCGCTTGCCGGCGTCACGCGCGGGTTGGCGGACCCAGTCGATGATCGACTGCGCAGTCGGCTCGAACTCGCGCTACAACTTCTAGAGCGTGCGGCCGGACCGGACCAGGGTTCTTTGGAAGTGATGTCAGCGGCTTTGGCGTCAAGCGCCGTGCCCGACTTGCAGCTGAGCCATTCCTCGATTGCGAGACGATCGATCCGCAGCGATTTCCGGCGCACTCGAATGGGCTTAGGAACCCATCGTCGGAGGTTCGCCAGCGCTGAAGCGTCGTCTGGCCTACCTCGGAAAGCTGGCACAGTTGGCGAATCGACATCTGATCGAAAATTGACGGCCGACATTCTCTGGAAAACGCCCGTCCTTCAACATGCGCCTCCGCTTCGAGAGCGCGGTTTTTGGGGAACCACGCGCGCCAACAAGCGGCGCAGTAAGGGAAGAGCGCTGACGCCGCGTATGGTAAGCAGCGCCGCGCCTTGCGCGTCTGCTTTAGCACTTCGAGGTTCAGCGACATGGATCGACCCGGCTTTTCGCGCCTAGACCGTAGGCGGTTCATGCAGGCGACAGCGATGGTTGGTGGCGCGGCGGCCTTCAGCGGCCTGCTCCCGGGCTGGGCGCAGACCAGCACACCCGGGATAGCGCCAACACTTCCCCAGCTCTCCGGATGTGACATCGCCCTGACTATCGGTCATGCGCCGATTACAATTGACGGGCGCCCGGGCCATGCCGTCGCCATCAACGGGACGGTGCCGGCGCCGCTCCTGCGCCTCAGGGAGGGGCAGACGGCGCGGCTCAGCATCACCAACGCGCTGAAGGAAGACACCTCGATCCACTGGCACGGCCTTCTCGTACCGATGGAGATGGACGGCGTACCGGGCGTCTCTTTCCCGGGCATCCGCCCCGGCGAGACGTTCGTCTACGAGTTCCCGGTCAAACAGTCCGGCACCTACTGGTATCACAGCCACTCCGGCCTGCAGGAGCAGGAGGGCCACTATGGGCCGATCATCATCGATCCGGCTGGTCCCGACCCGGTCGCCCATGACCGTGAGCACGTCATCGTGCTGTCCGACTTCAGCTTCATTCACCCGCACGACCTGTTCAAAAAACTCAAACAGGAGGGTGGCGTCTTCAACTACCGGAAACAGACCGTCGCCGGCCTGCTTGCAGGCAAGGACCAGACGCTCGCAGAGCGGCTCGAATGGGCCAAGATGCGCATGAATCCGACCGACATCTCCGATATAACCGGCGCGGTCTACACCTTCCTGGTCAATGGTCACGGCCCGGCCGACAACTGGACAGGGTTGTTCAAGCCGGGCGAGCGCGTGCGCCTGCGTTTCATCAACGCTGCGGCGCAAACCATCTTCAACGTCCGCATCCCGGGACTGAAGCTGGCCGTCATAGCTTCCGATGGCCAGAGTGTGCGGCCCGTCACGGTTGACGAGTTCCAGATCGGTAATGCCGAAACCTACGACGTCATCGTCGAGCCGGTGGAAGAGCGGGCATTCACCCTTGTTGCGGAGGCAGTCGATGGTTCTGGCATGGCGCGGGCGACGCTCGCGCCGCGTCCAGGCTTGGCGGCTGCCGTGCCGCCGCTACGCGAACGCCCGCTCGCCACCATGAAGGACATGGGTATGGACATGTCCAGGCACGGCGGTATGGCGGGTATGAATCATGGGGACATGCCAGCCATGGATCACAGCATGATGCCCGTGCCTGGCAAGGCGCCGCCACGCACGCGCGGCTCGGACGTCATGGGCGACATGTCGTCTATGGAGGGCATGGACATGTCGATGCGGAACTGGATGAACGCTCCGCAGGTCGAAATGGGACCGGGTGTTCAGACGATCGCGCCGATGCCGATGGATCGGACAGGCGAGACCGGGCAGGGGCTGACAAGCGTTGGCCATCGTGTCCTTGTCTACAATGATCTGATCGCCCTGGAACCCAATCTGGACACGCGCGCACCGTCTCGCGAACTGGAAATCCGCCTCACCGGCAACATGGAACGGTTCATGTGGGGCTTTGACGGCTGGAAGTTCTCGGACAACCCGCCCCCTTATGCTTTCCGCAAAAACGAACGCGTCCGGGTCAGCCTCGTCAACGACACCATGATGGCCCATCCGATCCACCTGCACGGGCATTTCTTCGAACTCGCGCAGAAGGCCCCGATGGGTCACATGCCACGCAAGCACACCGTCATCGTGGCGCCCGGCGGCGTCGTGAAGTTCGATTTCACAGCAGAACCTGGCGACTGGGCCTTCCACTGCCATATGCTCTATCACATGCATGCCGGGATGTTTCAGGTCTTCAGCGTGCGGCAAGGTTCTGGAGACCTCGCATGAGCCGCATCGCCCTCATCGCGGCTCTCTCCGTCTGCCTGGCCGCGCCGGCCATGGCGCAGCATGCCGGGCACGTCATGCCGCAGGCGCCTGACGCGAAGCAACCGGCGACGCTTACGCCGCAGCAGCCGGCGCCTTCACCTGCTGACCATCAGGGCCATGAACCCCAACCCGTCGCGTCGCCTGCTGATCCACATGCCGGACACGTCGGCGCCACGGAGGCGGTGGACCCGCCGGAGGCCGGCGACGATGCGCCGCCCGACGCTCCGACGGATTTCGCCGCTGACGCCTTCTTCCCGCGCGACGAGATGGTGCGCGCCCGCAGCATCCTCGACAGCGAGCATGGGGGCGCGTGGCAGTCCAAGATCATGGCTAACATTCTCGAATATCAGAGCCAGAATGGTCAGGATGGCTACCGCTGGGAAGGCGAGGCCTGGTTTGGCGGGGACATCAACCGCCTTGTGATCAAGACCGAAGGCGAGGGAAGCAAAGACCCCGGTAACGCCGAAGTGCAGGCGCTCTATTCACGCGCCATTGGTCCTTATACCGACGTCCAGCTGGGCGTCCGGCACGATATCGAGCCTAGACCGTCGCGCACCTACCTGGCGTTCGGTGTTCAATCGCTCCTGCCCTACTGGTTCGATGCCAATGCTGCGCTGTTCGTCGGTGAGCGGGGGCAGATCCTCGGCCGACTGGAAGGCAGCTACGATTTTCTGCTGACGCAGCGCCTGGCTTTGCAACCGCGCGTGGAGCTAAATTTTGCGGCGAAGAATGACGCGGCGACCGGCACAGGTTCGGGTCTTTCCGACGCTGAGCTTGGCCTGCGCCTTCGCTATGAGATCCGGCGGGAGTTTGCACCCTATATCGGTGTCGAATGGACACGTAGCTTCGGCGATACCGCAAACTTCGCCCGCGCAACTGGCGACCGTGCCGAGACAACGAGTTTCGTGGTCGGCCTGCGCGCCTGGTATTGACGAAGCCGGGCGGGGCAGGGCGGAATGCCCGCAACATCAATTCGACGAGGCGCCATGATGGTTCGGATGGGCAAAGCGATAGCGTTGGCTGCAGCTCTTGCAAGCGCGTCGGAATTGACGGCCAGCGCGCAAACGCCTGAGACGGCCTCGACCGTCGCGGTCCTGTCGCCGACGGCGAGCGAAGCCGCCATGGCGGTCGATGCCTTTCATACCGCGCTTGGGCGCAAGGACACGACCTCTGCCGCCGCCCTTCTGTCGGATAACGCCCTGATCTTTGAAGGAGGGTATGTCGAGCGCTCGAAGGTCGAGTACGCATCGCACCATCTGGGGGCCGACGCCGCCTATGCATCGGCGGTTCCGACCTCGCTCGTCAGGCGCTCCGGTTTTGCTGATGGCGACATGGCCTGGATCGCCAGCGAAACGCGTTCGACAGGAACGTACAAGGACAAGCCCGTCGACCGGCTATCCACCGAGACCATGGTGTTGAAGAAAGAAGCATCCGGCTGGCGGATCGTCCACATTCACTGGTCATCGCGGGCAGCTTCCTGATCGGCGGCGGTCACGGGCCGCGAGGGTCTTCGTCTTCGTCTGCGCCGTTCGCGGCGAGTGCTTCAGCGAGCAATTTGCGCGCGCGGTAGACACGGGTCTCAACCGCCTTCGCGGTAATGCCGAGCGCCTTGCCCGCCGCCTCCTGAGACATGCCTTCGAACGCCGTCAGCAGGAGCGGCTCCTTCATTTGAGGGGGCAGCAGCGCAATCGCGCGATCAAGCCGCGCTATAGCCGCTTCGTCCGAACCGCTTTCGGTGCTGGCGTTGGACGCCACATCCGCAGCCTCAAGGGGGGCCGCGCCATAGAAGAACCGCCGCACGGTGCGCCGCCGTCCCCAGTCCCGGCATTTGTTGAGCGCAATCCGGCGTAGCCACGTTGACGCCGGGCGTGCGGAATCATAGCGGCCAAGCGCCAGCCACGCCGAAACGAACGTCTCCTGCAGCAGGTCATACGCTTCGTCGGCATCTCCGACATAGCGCCGGATGAAGCGGTAAAGGGGTTGCTGATGGCGCCGGACAATGTGGTTGAACGCCGACCGGTCGCCCTTGACCGCACGCGCGGCGAGGACAGCGTCGCTGTCGTTCGGGCCGCCCCGCGTCATTCGGGTTCGGAGGTCAACGCCTGCGCGATATTGTCGTCGAAAAGCTTGCGCTGCTCCGGCGTCAACACCTTTCGCATCGCGAAGACATGCTCGATGGTCTCCGTCTGAAGCGCGCCCATCGCGTCATGAAAATGACCAACGGCGGCCTCAACGTCTGGTCCTGCCGTCTCGCTTGCGCGAATGGCAGCCGCGAGTTCAGCGTTGGCCTTGCGCATCTCGCCCTCAAGCGCCTGCCGCCGCTCGGCAAAGGTACGTTCGATATCGTGGAGTTGATTTTTCTGGTCGGGAGAGAGCGACAACTTCTCGTGGACCATCGCATGGAGCGAATTGCCGGAGGCATGGCCTTCGGCAAGCAACCGTCCGCCAAGCCAGACGCCGACCGCGCCGGCTGCGGCGGCGAGGATGATGGTGAGAAGGGCGCTTTTGATCGAGATCTTCACCCAGGACCTACTCCAGCAGGGTCGAAGGAGCGAGGCTTGACCAGGCTTCAAAAGGCGAGGCAGACCTCGCTGCGGCGACCGCAGCCATCGATCCGCTTGCTGCTGCGCCGGCTACGGCCACGAACAAGACAGCGACGGCTCGCACTCCCCACGTCTCGGTGTTTGCAGCTGCCGCCTCGGCGAGCCGGACGCTGACGTCCCCCGCCAAGCCGTCGAGCGAACGGTCCAGCGGTTGGCTCTGAAGCTCCGTCAGCAAGCGTTCCAGTTTTGGCGACATGCCGAAATCCCACAAGAATCCATCTCCTAAAAGTCTATACGCATTGGTTCTGTAATTCACGCAGGTTGTCCTGCATGCCTATTCGCTTGGGCCAGCGATCGTCGTCGCCGCCGATACCGCGAGGATTGCCGTCGCAAACAAGGCCGCTTCCAAGGCGAGCGTCAGCCGCAGCCATCGCCGTCCCATCGCAGTTTCCACTTCGATGCGGGTGGTCACGACCTGCTTGTTTAGCGCGCCCATGGCCATTGCGATCAAGCTGACGGCCAGCTTGGCCAGCAGCAACCAGCCATAGATCGATCCGAGCAGCGGCGTGACGCCGCCCGCCAGA
The DNA here is from genome assembly GCA_034439955.1 of Alphaproteobacteria bacterium. Lineage (GTDB taxonomy): Bacteria > Pseudomonadota > Alphaproteobacteria > Caulobacterales > Hyphomonadaceae > UBA7672. Next base: position 3,531 of record JAWXBJ010000230.1, on the reverse strand, counting down.
ACAAATGCCAGCCAGACGCCGAGGAGAAGCAGTAGAGGGATCGCGGCCATGGCGATTGCGCTGAACCGCTTCAGGCGCGCGAGTAGAACATCGTCGCCAAGACGGACGACAGGGTAGAGCGTGATCGGGGCTACGACCCAGAAGCTTGCGATGAAACCGTGTGCGGCAACCGCCACAGGGGCAAGTCCGGGGTCGGCAAGACCCTGGCTGTGGCCAGTCAAGCCAAACGCGGTTGCAAGCACCACAGCCCCGATACCCGCGAGTATGCGCGATCCGGCGAAGACGCCTGCCACGCCGGCGACAGCGCCTACACTCAACGCCGTCGTGGAGGGTCCGAGCGCGATCCAGCTCAGGGAAAACAGATCGGGGTCGAAGAGGACCGTTCCGTCGCCCATCTGCGCGTTGAGGATCAGCAGCCGAAGGCCGGCAAAGACCAGAACCCCGGCGCCAGCCAACAGGACGAGGGATCGCAAGCGTCCAAACGCACCGCGCTCCACGACGCCGAGCGCGGCATGGAGCGCGAAACCGGCTGTCAGGAGCGCTGCAACATTCAATCCGATCCGGTCAGCGAACAGGGACAGTGACAGCCCGTCCCCCACCGTGTCTTTACTTGCCGGTCACGGTGAAGCGCACAGCGCCCGGCATGGCGTGGCCATCCTTGGCCATCGATTTCCACGACAGCGTGTAGCTGCCGGCCGGGAGTGTCGGCAGAGGGATCGTGTAGGTTTTGCCCATGGTCTTCGAAGGTTTGAAGTCGAGGGCAATCATCTTCTTGTCGGCCGTCATCAGCATCAAATTGGTGACGGCGCTTTCGTGCTCGAACTCGATTTTGAACTCGGCAGGCGCCTGCGCCAAGCTGGCATTGTCATGAATACTCGTCGCCATCATGCCACCATGGGCAAAAGCGGGGGCTGCGCCGAGCATCGCGGCAGCAAGGAGGGTAGCGAGCAGGCGAGCTTTCATCGGGTATCTCCTGGGTGTGACGCGGGTTGAGTACCGCAGAGGGGAGGGTGTGTTCAGCCTGTAGTACGCAACGGCCTAGCCCACCCCTCACGGACCGAACGCCGGACAGGGATCTAGTGATAGCCACTGCTCGATGGTGTGGCCTTTGGTGACGCGGCGCTACGGTCGTGGTCGAATAGGTGGTTCGCGCTATGATATTATATTGCAGTATCAACATGCGTCGGTGCGCCACCTCGCAAATTTGTTCATCGACGTGAAAGACATTCTGTGTACGTGTGGCGCCGTCGCAAAAGGCTAAGATCCCGACCGTGATCCGACGTTTTCTGATTGTCATGCTTTCGATGCTCGTCTGGACAGTCCAGACGGCCGACGCTGCTGTTGACCATTCGGAGCAGTATCCGGTGGGCGTTGAGAGCGCGTCTGTCGCCGAGCCGCCGTCGTCTGCTCAGCACAGCGCCGAAAAAGGCGTTGCCTGCGGGGCCGGATGTGTCTGTCATGCCTTTCACCACGCCGTGTTGGACGCCCGTCGCATTGAAGCAGATCTGGTCGCCAGGAGCGTCGGGTTCGATGTTGTCATCGACACCATCACCGGCCTTGCGACGACGCCCCCCATAAGACCGCCGCTCGCCTGATGCGCCGTCGCCTCGCGTTGCGAGGCTGCCGCCAGTTTCAGCCGTAGCGGAGTCAATCCATGTTTTCCTCTCGTGCGCTGTCGCGCGCTCTCATCGGGGCGGCGCTTGCCGCGTCGTTTATCAGCACAGCACGGGCCCAATCCCCGGGTCCAATCACTCTGTCCGAAGCGCTCACTCGTGCGGAGGCGCAGGCGCCGGCAATAGCCGAAGCGAAAGCAGCGGTAGACGCGGCGCGAGGCCGGACGAGACAGGCTGGACTTGGTCCCAATCCCGAGGCTCGGCTGGAAGTCGAGAATTTCTCGGGTTCGGGTCTTTATAGCGGCCTGGACTTTGCGGAAACGACGCTGTCGTTCAGCCAGACCATTGAGCTTGGCGGCAAACGCCGGAGCCGCATTGCGGCTGGCCAGGCAGAAGGCGTTGCCGCCGAAACCCGGTTGGCGATCGCGCGAGCCGATCTGAATGTCACCGTCCGGCGGCTCTTCGCGGCCGCGCTGGCGGCACGCGAACAGGTTGCTCTGGCTACGGCGGCGCGGGATCGCGCCCAGGACCTGGCGCGGGTCGCGCAGACACTTGTCGATGTTGGTCGAGAACCGCCCCTTAGGTCCCTCCGCGCCAAAGCTGCCGCAGCCGAAGCCGAAGCCGAGCTCTCTCGCGTCAAAGCAGAAGACAATGCTGCCCGCTCTGCACTTGCCGCCGTTCTGGGCGACACCGTTCTACCATCACAAGTGGTGGGCACGTTCGAATCGCTGCCCGGGTCGCCCAAACTCATTGATCCGACCGAGACACTCGACGTGCGTCTCGCCGAGGCCGAGGCCGAGGCGGCGCGGGCAGCGGTTTTGCGGGAGAGATCGGTCGCCGCGACTGATCTTACTGTTGAGCTTGGCGCGCGCCAGTTCGAAGACAGCCGGGACACCGCAGTCGTGTTTGGCGTCTCGGCGCCAATTCCGATCTTCAACGGCAATCAAGGGAATATCGAGGCGGCATCTGCAGAGGTAAGGGGCGCCAACGCCCGTCGTCTCCAGGCGCTTGCCAATTCCGTTCAGCGCATGCGGGAGTCGGATGGTCTGCTTGTCGCAGCGCAAGCCCGCGTCACAACCCTGGAGACCGCCGCAGTTCCGGCGGCTGCCGAGGCGCTCAGTCTGGCGCGCGCAGGCTTCGAGGCTGGACGTTTCACGCTTCTCGATGTTCTCGACGCGGAGAACGCCTTCGCCTCCGCCCAATCCGCCCTGATCGACGCCCAACGCGATCGTGCGGATGCCGCTGCGGCGCTCGCCCGCGCCATAGCCAATTGAAAGTCCCAGTCATGGAAACGCAAAAACGAAACCTCCTGATCGGCGCCGCGGCAGCTGTCATCGTCGTGGCCGGCGCTGGCGTCGTGATCGGCCAGACACTCTTTGCCCCAAACCAGAGCCATGTCGGCGAGTCTCCGGCAGCGCATGCCGCTGAACTCCAGGCTGGTGGTGCGGCCGAGCCCGCAGGTGAGGGGGAGCACGAAGGCGAAGAGGAGCATGCGGAAGGTCAAATCGACATGGATGCGGCAACGATGAAAGCCTCCGGCATCCTGCTCGAAACAACGGTCTCAGGCAGCCTGACGTCCGAGATTGCAGCGCAGGGAACGGTGGCCGCAGCTCCGGATGGGGAAGCTGTGCTGTCGGCGCGTGCGTCTGGGGCGATCACCCAGATCCGCAAGCAGCTGGGCGATCCTGTCGCCAGGGGAGAAACAGTCGCAATCGTGGCCAGTTCGGAAGCTGCGGGAATCTCCGCCGCGCTGTCGAGTGCGGAGGCGCGTGTCGATCTTGCCCGCTCGACGTACGAACGGGAGAAGCGCCTGTTCGATTCCAAGATAACCGCGCGGCAGGATCTTGAGGCCGCGCAGTCCGAACTGGGTCAGGCTGAAGCCGAATTCAAGCGCAGCGACGCCGCCGCGCGCGCGGCG
>JAWXBJ010000229.1:0-3835 GCA_034439955.1 Alphaproteobacteria bacterium | reverse complement strand
TAGTCGATCTTGCGGAGCTGTCACGCCACGACGTCATCGCCTGGCTGGCCTGCCGGCGCAGCGATGATGGACTTGCCGCGTCATCCCGCGCGCGCGCGGCTTCGAGCTTGCGCAGCTTCTTTCGGTTTCTAGACCGGCGGCTGGACGCTCCCAACGCAAAGGCGATGATGTTCGAGGCGCCGCGCCGGCCAGGTCGCCTCCCCCGCCCGCTAACGGAAACGGCGGCGCCCGATACAATTGCGGTCGCGCTCGAGGGAACGGCTGGTGACGAACAGCCGGAGTGGGCGAGGGCGCGAGACGGGGCCATACTCAGCCTGCTCTACGGGGCGGGCTTGCGCCTGTCGGAAGCCTTGTCGCTCCAGGGACGGCACGTTCCCGCGCCGGAAACGCTGAGGATCGCCGGCAAGGGCCGGAAGGTTCGGCTGACGCCACTCCTTCGTGTGGTGAGAGAGGCGATCGACGCCTATGCAGGTCTTTGTCCGTTCGCCATCGCGCCCGACGAGCCGCTTTTTCGGGGCGTGCAAGGAGGACCGCTCAATCCACGCCTCGTCCAGCGTCTGATGGAGCGCGTCCGGGCAGACCTTGGTCTGCCGGAAACCGCGACGCCTCATGCGCTACGGCATTCTTTTGCAACTCACCTGCTTTCCAACGGCGGCAATCTACGCTCAATCCAAGCGCTGCTGGGACACGCCAGCCTTTCAACCACCCAGATTTACACGGGCGTCGATGCTGCGAAGCTCAAGGCTGTGCATGCCGAGGCGCACCCCCGGGGCTGAGGCAACGTCTCGTCCAATCGGTCGCGGCATTCGAGAAGTCGGTATGATCGAGCGCGCCGGTCGTCAGGCGGCCGGCTTACCCGCGCACCCTCTGAAGGTCTCCCCGCCGAATTCGAGCCGGGCTTCGTATGGATTGGTGCGGTCGGACATGCCTTCCGCACATTCCCTCTTCGTCAACACTATCTCCAGGTCGCCGTCAGGAGAGCCGGCGACGAAACGGGCGCCGTCGTCTTCGGCGACCCGCTCCGGAGGACCCCCTGTGACAGGCGCGAAGTCAGGCCGCGTGAAGATCGTGGATCTGGTAGTGTCGCTGATTTCCAACGCCCAGAAGGGCTCCGTCCCGAGCAGCGTGAGGTCGCCCGCCAGTTCTTGGTCAAGCGTTACGGCCTCCCGCGATCCCGGTGTGCATGCCGCCAATCCAGAACTCACCACAAGCGCCGCGAGGTTGACGGCTGAAAAGTGGTTGCACGGCATGATCGACTTCCTTCAAAACCTCATCGAGCCTAGTTCGTGTGTCGGGTGTGGCGAAACCCTGCCTCGCGCGCCACACGATCAAAGGCGCCAATCTCGCTCGCGCAGGGCTCTGGCGCGCCGCCGGCGAGCCGATAGAGTACCTTGATGAGCGCATCCACCGATCTGGCCTTCATGACGGCGACGCAACTTGCGGCCAACCTGCGAACGGGCACGATCAGCGCGGTGGAAGTCTGCGCCGCCGCGATCGCACGCATTGAGGCGCTGGATGGACAGATCAATGCCGTCATCGTCCGCGATTTCGAGCGCGCCAGCGCGGACGCGCGCAAGGCAGACGAGGCGCTTGGGCGCGGCGATGCCGGCGCGTTGCTAGGCGTCCCGATGACGGTCAAGGAAAGCTTCGATCTCAAGGGGCATCCGACCACTTGGGGCTTCGGAGCGCATGTGGAGCGCCGGGCGCGTGAAGACGCGCTGGCGGTGCAACGGCTGAAGGCTGCCGGCGCCGTGATCCTTGGCAAGACCAACGTCCCGCCGGCGCTCGGCGACTGGCAGGCGGTCAACGTGATTTACGGACGCACGAGCAATCCCTACGACCTTTCCCGTTCACCGGGCGGATCGTCAGGCGGCGGCGCGGCCGCCCTCGCCATGGGCTTCTCGGCGCTTGAATTGGGTTCCGACATTGGCGGGTCGGTTCGGATCCCGGCCGCCTTTTGCGGCGTGTTTGGCCTCAAGGCCAGTCACGGGATTATCCCGATGGGCGGACACGCACCCGGTGGCGCGGTGATGGCGCATCCGGAGCTCAGCGTGCTGGGTCCAATGGCACGCTCAGCGGAGGATCTAGAGCTGGCGCTGGGTGTGGTGGCGGGGCCTGATGCAGACTACTCCGCCAACGGGCTTGTCCTGCCGGCGCCGCGCCATGAGAGGTTTTCGAGCTATCGCGTTTTCGTGCTCGACCGCCACCCGGCGGCAGGCGTCGATGGCGAGATAGTGCAAGCGATCGACGACGTCGCAGACCTGCTTGTTCGCGAGGGCGCATCGGTCGCGCGGGCATCGAACCTGCTGCCGGACCTGCAGGCAAGCTGGCGCACTTATCAGTCTTTGCTGCACACGATCACTTCACGGCGCACGCCGAACGGACGGCCTCCGATCTCGGCGCACGACTGGATGGGTCACTTGGACGACCAGCTTCGGATTCGCCATCAATGGTCCGAGTTCTTTCGCCATTTCGACGTCGTGATCGCACCGTCTTTTGGCACGGTCGCCTTCCCGCACACCGACGAACCGGACTGGCGCAAGCGCGAATTGATCATTGACGGCGAGGCGACGCCCTATGGCGCGCAGCTTGGATGGGCCTCGATCGCGACGGTCGCGAACCTGCCGTCCACGGCCGCGCCGATGGGTCTCAACACCGACGGCCTTCCCCTCAGCGTCCAGGTCATCGGGCCTTTTCTCGAAGACCTCATGACGATCGCCTTCGCGGGGATGATCGCGCGGCCAGCGCCACCACCCGCCCTGGCGGTTTCGAGATAGCCGATGACGGCCGAGACCCTGGACCTGGATGCGCAAGCTCGCAGCCGAACCATTGGCGTGGCGCTTGCCGCTGGCGGCGCGGCGCTGTTCTCAATGAAGGGCGTGGTGATCAAGCTCGCTTTCGCCGAAGGGATGGGGGTCAACCAGCTCTTGACCCTTCGAATGGCGTTTTCGCTTCCGCTGTTTCTGGTCGTGGGCGTTTTTGCTTTTCTGCGGGCAGGAAAGAAACCCGCCGCCAAAGTCTACGCGGCAGCGGCCGGCCTCGGCATCCTCAGCTACTACATCTCGTCCTACCTCAATTTTCTCGGCCTCCAGTATGTCTCCGCGCAGCTGGAGCGGCTCATACTCTACATCTACCCCACCATGGTGGCGATGCTGGCATGGCTGTTTTTGCGCGAACCCGTCACCCGCCGCCATCTGATCGCCCTGGCGCTGGCCTATGCCGGGGTTATTGTTCTGTTCGGAACGGAGATTGGCCGCCAGGGCGAGCATGCATGGCTGGGGGGCGGCCTCGTGTTCGCGAGCGCTTTTCTCTACGCCATCTATGTGACCGCTTCGAAGGTCGTCATCGCGCGCATGGGCTCGACTCTTTTCACGGCCTTTGCAATGAGCGCGGCCTCGATCGCCTTTCTGGCGCAGAGCGGGGTCGAGATGCTGGTCGCGCCGCCTCCGCCCGTAACCACAAACGGATTATGGCTGAGCCTGGTGCTCGCCTTCGTGTGCACCGTCATTCCCAGTTTCATGATTGCCGATGCGATCGGCCGGATAGGCCCCGGCCCGATGAGCGCCATTGGCGGCATAGGTCCCATCGTCGCCGCCTGGGCGGCCGTGGTAATTCTGCACGAACCCTTCGGCTGGCCTCACTTGATCGCGATGGCGCTCACCATCGTCGGCGTCTGGCTGCTCGCCGGCGCACCTCGACCGAAAGCGCTTGCTGAGCCGGGTCGTTGAAGAGACTTTAGATGTTTAGTCCCGGGAATTGATGGATCGGATCAGCATTGAACCGGCGCGGCTCACGTGTCCACATTCTGCAGACGAATTCGTAGGGGGTGAGGCCT
>JAWXBJ010000228.1:0-2984 GCA_034439955.1 Alphaproteobacteria bacterium | reverse complement strand
GTCTTGAAGTTGGGCGTCAAGATCAAACGCGTCCGCGCTGTCGCAGACGATGCCACAGAGGCTCTCCTCCAACACATAACAGCACGCCCCACAGACCTGCTCGTGCTGTCTACGCACCAGCGTGAAGGCCTCGCTCGCCTTACGCACCACGCAGTAGCCGAGCCCCTGGCTCGTGGCACTCACGCCAAAACACTCTTTGTCCCGGCCGGCATCGAGGGGTTTGTCTCAGCAAACACGGGCCGCACAAACCTGAGCCGGGTGTTGATCCCGATCGCCCATACGCCGCACCCGCAACCGGCCATCGATCTTGCCGCTGACCTGGCAAGCACGCTGGGCAGCTCGGATGTCTTATTCGAGCTGGTACATCTTGGGACCGAAGATGATTTCCCGAAACTCATCAAGCCTGAGCGCACTGGCTGGTCATGGAATACACTCGTTGCGAAGGGTGATCCGGTTGAGTGGATCTTAGCAGCAGGAGCTGATTTCGATGTGGACCTGATCGTGATGATGACGGAAGGACACACCAGCCTGTTCGACCTGCTTCGTGGAAGCACCACCGAACGGGTGGTCCGTGGCACGCGCTGCCCCCTGCTCACTATTCCTGCCCGACCAGATTTACCCGTCCTTGCTCCATAGCGTGTTCGTTGAGCCTGCCAGCCGCAGCCTCCGCTTGCACCACCACCCCGTCTCGAAACACCACGAAATTCGATGGTACAGCGGGCACGCGCGGACCCGGCAAGATGATGCCTGCAAGATTCAACGGATCGCTGGCAGATAATTTCATCTCGTGAGAGATCACGCCGGACACGTTCTGTTTCCTCAACGCCCGTAACGATTCAACCGCCTCAGGCAACGCAAACTGCTCTCCGGTAAAGCCGCTCACGAACCGCCCCCCACGGATCTCACCTTGCAACTCCATACGACGATACTGCACCAGCAGATCACGCCAGGACTGCACAAACGACTCACGGGCCAACAAATCACGGAAGACGATGCCGTAGCGACGCAACAATTGGCGTGCGACAGGCTCGACTGAGCGTGAGGGGTGAGGGGTAAGGGGTAAGGGGACTGAAGCGACGGCCTCAGAGCTGATGGCTGATTGCTGATAGCCGACAGCTTGTCTCAATAGCGACCATCGCCCAGCCGTGTGTCGCGGACGGCGAGTCCGCGCTCGCCCTTCTGCGCGACGCCGGCGCGGGTCCATAAGTGCACGGAGGTTGTCGAAGCCGTCTGCCGTCACCAGGCCAGCGGCCACAAGTTCCCACAGTCCATCCTCCACTTCTGCCGGAAGATGGTTGGCCATCCGCACAAGATCGGCAAAAAAACTTGCGCCCCGCTCCTGCAAGGCACGGAGCAGGTCTTGTGCCACATGGCTCAACTGCGCAAACGGGTCAGGCCCCTGCGATGCGGCGTTATCATAGAAAACGGACATCAACCACTCGGTCTCCTCACGTGGGAACAGACTAATTGGCGCCACACTCGTCGGATTGATCCGACGTCGTTCAAGATCGCCAACATGCCCAAGCCGTGGATGAGGAGACAGTCTGCCCCAGCTGATCCCCCCGCTCAGACAGAGTCGGTCCAACAACTCCGGCTCGTATTTCGCCATCCTCGCCCTAAGCAGATGCGGCTCCCAGGCCGACGCTGCCGCCTCGAAGCCGGCCAACTGTGCAACGATGTCCAAGAGACCCGCCTCGCCATGCAAACGCGCCCCAGGGACGACATGCTGCCACTGAAAGAGAAATCGCATGAACTCGGCGGCAGTCACTGGCTCGACTTCTTTTCGCAGCCTGCCGATGGTCAGGCGATGAATGCGCGCCAATAACCGGCGGTGACACCATTCGGGCGCTGCGGCGCCCGACAGTGCTGAGTTGGGTCGAAATCGTCCTCGGAGGACTAGGCCGGATGCTTCGATGCGAAGCAGCGAGCCATGAATCGAGTTGGAAGGCAGGTGAAGTCGCGCAGTTAACTCTAGCGACGTGATCGGCCCGATGCTTTCCATCCAACCAAGCACCGTGGCATCGGTGGCGACTTCATCATCCGACACAAACATCGACTCCACTTGGGCTCGATGCTCCGTCGCGACCCACCCTCTGACTTCTTGCGCCTCACCTCTCACGTTGAGTTCAACCGCACGCCCTTCTTCAATCAAACGCGGCAAGTGCATCGCCCAGCCCTGCACCTCCTCGACCGGCAGCCAGAGCAACGTCAACAAGGCGTCGTGCAATTCATCCGGATCGCGCACGACCGGCCAGGACTCCCGCTGTACTTCCTCAATCGCCGCGAGATCCAACGCCCCGACCTCTCCGGCCAACTGAGCCGGCAACGTACGCCGCATTTCCACGGCCCGCGCCCGCCGCTCTTCCAACGGCGCATCATCGAGAAAGGCATAGGGATTGGCATTCAAGATCTCGTGCGAGAACGGAGAAGGCACAGGCGTGTCGACCGCCATACAGTTGATGATCCCGGCTTCAATCTGCTTGATGAGTTCGGTCAATCCATCGAGATCCATCGCCTCGGTGAAACAGTCCCGCAAGGTCTCGTTCACGAGCGGATGATCCGGTATCTGGCGAGTCCGTTCGCCGATCATATTATCCTGACAGGCCATCGCATCAGGGAAGACGGCGCCAAGCAGATCTTCCGCCTTCATCCGTTGGATCTGCGGAGGAACCTTTTTACCATGAGAAAAGCGCAGCAAGACCAACGCACGGCTGACATTCCAGCGCCAGCGCGTCATAAACATCGGCGCTTGAAGTACGGCGGGAAGCAAAACCTCGCGAAGCGTCCGACTCTGCAGGAACCCGAACACCAACGCGAGCGGAAAGCTGTGCTTCTCGCCCAGCGAGATCACGATCCCGTTGTCGGTCGCCGCGGCTTGTAATTCGAAATCGAAGGTCACACAGAACCGCTTCCGCAAGGCGAGGCCCCAGGCCCGATTGATCCTGCCCCCGAAGGGCGCGTGCAGCACCAACTGCATCCCGCCG
>JAWXBJ010000227.1:0-38488 GCA_034439955.1 Alphaproteobacteria bacterium | reverse complement strand
GTCGAACGAACTCTCGCATGGCTTGGCCGCTGCCGCCGGCTGGCCAAAGACTGGGAGACAACCACCGGAAGCTCCACCGCATGGACCTTCATCGCAAGCATCCGAATGCTCATCCCCCGAACCGCAAGCCGCTGTTTCGCTTGAAGGACTTTTGAGTCAGGCTCTAAGGTGTTCTTCCGACCCAAGGAGATGACCATGCACCCTCTGCTCGCCAGCCTGTTCATCGGATTGGCCGTGACCTCTGCAGCACAGGCCCAGCAGGCCCCGGCAGCTGCGCCGCCCCAGCCCTGCGCGACGCCCCAAGATCGCCAACTCGACTTCTGGGTCGGCGATTGGACCTTCGGCGAGGTTGGCGCGAACCCGGCTCCGTCCAACCGGATCACCCGAGACGAGTTCGGATCCTGCGCGATCGTCGAGCACTTCCTTCAACCGGGAGGTCGTCCCGACGGCAGCGACTATATCGGCGGCTCCTATTCGATGTACGATCCCCAGACGAGCCTTTGGCGCCAGATGTGGGTCGACAACAACGGCTCGTCCTTTCAGCTCATTGGCGGACCCGTCACCGGCCAAGCCCACATTTTCGAGTTCGTCACCACCAAACCGATCGGAGCCGCGACCAAGGCCTATTCGCGGATGATCTTCGAAAACGTGCAGGAGAACAGCTTCGACTGGCGCTGGCAGAGCCAGAACGCCGACGGCAGCTGGACGGACCGATGGGTGCTGAACTATCGGCGCAAAACGCATTGAGGCCGCCCGTCCGACCCGCGCGAGTTCGCTCGCCGTCAGCGGTTCGCCTTGCGCGTCGAAACTCGCCCCGCCCAGGAGACCTTCCTCCAGCACAGGGTCTGGACGTTTGAATGGCTGGACATGTTGGCCTTTGTTCGGTGGACCGGGCGTCATACCAGAGAGGGAAAGCGAAGCAGAAGCGATCGCGTTCCGGCCCCGCCAATTCCGGCGCGGCTGAGGGGCGCACGGGGAGGCCACATCATGCCGCTGTTCCGTTTCGAACATCATCAGACGCCGATGGCGACCGGCGCTGAGTTCGCCGGGCGCATCGTGGGCAATGTCTTCGTCGCGCTTCTCATCATCGGGCTGGCGCTCGGAGGGGGAATGGCTGGATATGTCATAACCGAAGGCATGGCGCCGATTGACGCTTTCCTGAACGCCGCGATGCTGCTGGGCGGCATGGGTCCGGTGACGCCGCTGGCCACGTTTGCCGGAAAAATCTTCGCGGGCGTCTATGCCTTGTCCTGCGGCCTGCTGCTGGTTTTCGTGACAGGCGTCGTGCTGGCGCCCGTGCTTCACCGCGTGCTGCACGCCCTTCATGTGCGGGATGACCGCTGACCTTAATCGGCCGCAACCGCCTCGCGATCCATCCGCGCCACAGCGTCTCGCGCCGCCATGTGGCCGGCATCGGCGGCCTTGCCATACCAGAAGCGCGCCTTGGCGAGGTCTTGCATCGGCGCGTCCTGCGCATAGAGGTCGCCCAGCGTGTACATGGCTTCGAGATGGTCCTGGACCGCTGCGCGCTCGACCATCATGATTCCGGAATTGGGCTTCCACGGATACCCTTCAAGGGCTTGAGCCATGCGAAAACCCACCCAGAGCTGGGCGTCCGGGCTGCCGGCCTCGGCCGCCGCCTCCATGTCGGCAAATGCTTCCTGCTTTTCATAAGCTTTGTCCGAGGCCAGCCGCTTTTCCGCGCGGTAGAACAGCGCCAGCGGATTGCCAGCGTCGGCCAGCTCGAAAACGCGCGCATCGTCTCCGGAGGCGACCGCCGCCCCAAAAGGAATTCTCGCTTCGGCCAGCTTCTGTCGTGCGATCATCGCCGGGTCTGGCTCGGCGGGCGCCGGCGTCTCCACGGCGCTCTCATTGAGGGCAGCTTCCCCGCAGCCGCTGGCAAGAGCGAGGGCCAGCACGCCAGCAAGTCCGCTGGTCGCGACGCGCCAGATCGATGGCGGTCGGCCATGCAGCATGTCAGTTTCCGTCCCGCTTTCAGATAGGTTCGGCAACCGCTTCATACATCCGAAGCGAGCGGTCCGAAACGCCGATGGACGGCCACAGCGCGCGCCACGCCCTTATGTGATCCGAGGCGCCATGCGCCCGGAGCGCCGCGCGGCTCTCCCACTTTTCGCTGACCCGCACCAGATGGGGATCGAGCAGATCGACCGCGTAGCCATAATCGATGCAGCCGGCCTCGGCGCGGGACGCGGCGATCATCGCCTCAATCGCGGACCGCGCCCGTTCGAGGTCGGCGACCCGGATCGTCCCCTCGACCACGATCATGGCAGCCATGGCCTCGTCAGCTTTCGGCGCGCCTCGAAGGCGGCGATGCGATCGGCCATGACGAGGCTCTCGCCGATGTCGTCGAGGCCCGCCATCAGGCTTGCCTTGCGGCCGGGATCGATCTCGAAGCGATGGATCGCGCCGTCCGGCGCGGCTACTGTCTGGGCCTCTAGATCCACCGAAAACACATGATTGGGTCCGCCCGCCTGGTCGAGCAGGCGATCGACAATCTCGCGCGGCAGCACGATCGGCAATAGCCCGTTCTTGAAGCAATTGTTGTAGAAGATGTCCGCGAAGGACGGCGCGATGATGCAGCTCAGTCCTTGGTCCAGCAACGCCCAGGGTGCATGCTCGCGCGACGACCCGCAGCCGAAATTCTCTTTGGCGATCAGAATCCGCGCGTTGGCATAGGCAGGCCGGTTGAGAACGAAATCCGGATCGCGTGATCCGTCCGCCCGTGTCTTCAACTCGAAGAACAGGCCTCTGGCGAGCCCGTCGCGCGTCACGGTCTTGAGAAACTGCTTGGGAATGATCATGTCGGTATCGACATTGGCAATTGGCAGCGGAGCAGCCGTTCCGGTGAGCTGACGAAACGGGGTCATGGCGCCACGCTGGCGGGTTCCGCCGACAGGACGAGCGTCGGAACATTAATCGTTCCATCCCGCACGGTGAACACGCGCGATCCGGCCTTGCGTCCCGCCCTTGCGCTCGTGACAGCAAGCCCCGCCGCCTCCAGTCGCTGATGCGCGGCCTCGATGTCGGGCGTCCGCCAAGACAGGCCCCAGAGCTTGTCGGGCTGGTTGCCAGGCCCCTTGGACAGCCGGTGCGCCAGCTCGATCGTGAGGCCGCCCGCCCGGAAGAACATCAGCCGCATGTCCCAGTCCGGATTGGTCCGGTCTAGCGCCAATCGGAGCCCGAGACGTGCGCCATAGAGCGCGGCCGCGCGATCGGGATTGGCGGTGTTGACGACCACATGGTCGAGCGCCGAAACAGCTGCGCCGGTCGCCTGCCTGAAGCTCAGAGGATCGGGCGTCCGCCGTTCTAGCACGAAGATGCGCACGCCGCTTGTCCCCGTCTCGTCCAGCCTTGTCCTTAGCCAGCGCCGCTCGCGTCCCGTATCCGGGTCAATGCTTTCACCCGCCTGGATTTCGTCCGGTTTCAGCCCCCGCCGCTCCAGCACGGCACGCTCCGAAGCGAGATTGGCGCACGCGAACACCAGCGTTTTGAGGCCAGGGCCGTCCTGATCGATCATGCTGTGAAGACGCCGGGCCAAGGGGCCCCCGCCGGTCGGCGCCATCAGCTCCAGCGCCGTGTTCTCGAGCTGGTAGATGACGCTTGCCGAGCCGCCGGGATCGGACGAGCGCCAGTCGGGCTGGCGGCCGAGCAGCAAGGAATAGGCCGCTTCGCCCGCGTCGATCGATGCGCAGACGAGGAGGGCGTGGTCGAGGCCGGTGATCATGCCGAATTCATGCAGGCGCCCGGAGCGACTCGAGTGTGCGGACCTGCTCACCATCCGCTCCAAAATTGGCGGGCGCAAGCCAGCGGGCCGTCGCCGCCCTGAGCGCGGGCCACTCCTCGCCGGTGATCGAGAACCAAGCCGTGTCCCGGTTTCCTCCCTTCATCACCATGTCGTTCCGGAAAACACCCTCGAAGATGAAGCCGAATCGCGCGGCGGCTCGCATCGAAGCGGCGTTCGCCGTGTTGCATTTCCATTCATAGCGCCGGTAGCCGAGCGCCGCGAAGACGTGATCGGCCATCAGCCAGAGCGCTTCCGTCGCCTGCGCCGTGCGCGACAGGCGCGGACCGAACGCTACGCAGCCGATCTCGGCACTGCCATGCGCCTCGCGAATTCGCATGTAGCTCGCCATGCCCTCAATCTCGCCTGAGACGCGATCCCGGATTGCCATTGTCCGCCAGTTCTCCACGGTTCGCATCTTGAGAAGAAAACAGCCGAGGTCGTCCCGCGCGGGAAACGGCCCGACCGGCATCCATGTCCAGAGGGCTGCATTCGCCGGTCCGCCGACGGCCGCGAACAGTCCGGAGCCATGATCGTCCCAGTCGAGCGGCTCAAGCTGGATGCGGGCGCCCTCGATCGCGACCTGTCCAGGCGCGGGCCGCGAAGTCCAGGAGCGGAGATCAATCATGCCGGCGCTTTAGTCGCCCCGCTAGAGACACGCAAGATCCCGGGCGCTTAGCCATTCGCCTGCCAGGCGATCAGATCTTCGATCGATGAAATTAGACGCGTTGCGGCAAACGGATTTCAACGGGGTTTTGCTAGTGTCCTTGGTCTAAGTTGAGTATTCGAAGTCGAAGCCTTCGCACCCCGCCGCTGATGACAGGACGTACACAAATGCGCCCGCAGCGCGCGACGGAAAAGTCACACCTCGCACCTTCCTGAACAGCGCTTCATTCTTCAGGCGAAAGGCTTCCCCAAATACCTAACAATCGCCGAGTTTCGGCAGGATTTAGACCCACTGCCGCCCGGCTTTGATGACCCAATGCGCGCATGGAACAATTCCGTCGGTCCGCACATTCAGACGCTAGCCCAACCACGGAGTAGGGGCTTCAAGATGACCACAGAGATGAACGCATCCGCAGCCGTCGAAGGCCCGGCTTACTGGTATCCCCAGTCGCGTCGGGTCGAATGGTTGGCGGACGTGATAGTCCACGTGGTCGGGCTTGCACTGGCGGTCGCCGGCTGCATCCTGATGGTCGCCGCCGCAGCTTCATCGGGAAGCCCGAAACTCGCCATCGCGCTGTTCATCTATTCGGTCGGGCTGCTCTCGATGCTGGGCTGCTCGGCACTCTATAACTCCAACACCAACGAGAAGCTTGCGCACCTTTTCGAACGGTTTGACCTGTCGGCCATCTTCATCATGATCGCTGGATCCTACACACCCTTCATGCTGGGCACGCTGGATGGGCCGATGGCGTGGGCCATCCTTGCCGGCGTATGGGCTGTCGCGCTCTGCGGGGTCGCGCTCAACCTGCTGGCGCGCTGGAACGCGCCGCGGATCTACATCACGCTTTATCTCCTGCTCGGCTGGGCCGCCCTGGCGGTGGTCGACAAGCTGATCAACTCGCTGTCTCCGCTCGGCCTGGGTCTACTTGCGGCGGGCGGCATCCTCTACACGATCGGCATCGTCTTCCACCTTAACAAGAAGCTGCCGTTCAACTCTGCGATCTGGCACGGCTTCGTGGTCGCCGCCGCCGCCTGCCATTTCGCCGCAATCTATCTGGATGTCGCGGTCAACGCGGGCGCCTGACGCAATTCTGGTCCGGTGCGTCCAACGGGACGCAAGCTTCCAACCCGATTTCACGCTGGCGTCAGGTCCATACGGCCGCGCCGCGCGTAGTCAGGCCTCCACGTCTCCGGAGTCGCCATGTCCCGCGCTAGCGCCGTCGTTCTTCTTCCGGTTCTGTTCGTTTCATCTTGCGCACTCGCGCCAGGACTTCCGAAGGACACCGGACCCACCCCGTTCGTCATAGAACGTGACCTCGAAGGGCCGACAGTAGCCCGGGGCGAATTCTCGGCCATCAACGGCCTCAAGCGGGGTTTCACAGCCTATCTCGACGGCGCGCGCTCCGGCGACATCTTCACCCTCACCGAGCGCTTCGAATACGATGACGGCGAAAAAGACCAGAAGACCTGGGTACTGACGCTCAAGGGAGACGGCGCCTACACGGGCACACGCGAGGATGTGGTGGGCAAGGCCAAGGGTTGGCAGGACGGCCAGGCCTTCCGCCTCGCCTATGATGTTCGCCTGCCCAATGAGAAGGGCGAGCCCGGTCTGAAGGTCCATTTCCAGGACGTGATGGTCAAGACCGCCGAAGGCGTCGTCCTCAACAACGCCTCGGTCGGCAAATGGGGTTTCGGGATCGCCAGGGTCGAACTCGAGATCAAGCGGCTGGAATAAGCGCTCTACCCGAACGGCGCCTACTCCATTGAGAGGATGACGCTCTTCACCACGGGATAGATCTGGGTCTCCCATTTGCGTCCGTTGAAGACGCCGTAGTGTCCGACGCCCGCCTGGAGATGATGATGACGGAGGTGCGGCCTCAGCTTGCTGATCAGGTCGTGCGCGGCGGAGGTCTGTCCTACGGAACAGATGTCGTCTCTTTCCCCCTCTACAGTCAGAATGGCTGTGCGGCGGATCGCGGAACAGTCGACCGGCCTGCCGCGATGGGTGAGGCGTCCGGTCGGCAGGTGCATCTCCTGGAACACCCAGGCGACGGTTTCGAGATAGAACTCCTCCGTTAGGTCGAGCACGGCGAAATATTCGTCATAGAAAGTCTTGATGGACTCCGCTTCGGCCGCATCGCCATCCACCAAGTGTCGGTAGAGCGCCTTGTGCTGTTCGATGTGACGCTCGGGATTCATCGACATGAACGCCGCCAGCTGGACAAAGCCGGGATAGACCCGGCGTCCCCGCCCGGGATGGGGGAAGGGCACCGTCGAGATCAAATTGGTCTTGAACCACTCGATCGGATGCTCGGTCGCGAGCTCGTTGACCGCCGTCGGGTTGACGCGGCAGTCGATGGGACCGGCCATCAGGGTCAGCGATTTGGGCTCACACGGATGGTTGTGCTTCGCCATGATGGCGGTTGCCGCCAGCGCCTGGACACAGGGCTGGCAGACGGCCACGACATGGGCCCCGGGGCCCAGATGTTCGAGAAACGCCACGAGGTAATCGACATAATCCTCGAAACCGAAGCGCCCAGCGTCCGCAGGCACGTCTCGGGCGTTGATCCAGTCCGTGATGTAGACGTCATGGTCCTGCAGCAGCGTCTGGACTGTTCCCCGCAGGAGCGTTGCGAAATGGCCTGAAAGGGGGGCCACCACGAGAACCTTTGGTTGGGGCGCCTGAATGTCCTTGCGGAAATGCAGCAGGTCGCCGAAGGGCAGGTGCAGGGCGACTTCCTCGGTCACCTCTGCGTCCCGGTTCTCGACACGCGCCTGGCGGATCCCGAACGGAGGCCTTGTGTGGGTCAGCCTGGCGCGGGTGGCCATTTCAAGGGTCGCCAGCATCTGGCGGCCGAGCTGGCTGGTCGCCGATACATTGAGTGCGCCTTTCATGCGGATCGCCGCCAGCGCTGCGGCCTGGTATGGCGCGGTCGCCTGCGCCTGGGCCTCGTAAAGATGGTACCACATGACTCGACGCGCTCTATTTATAGGCAGTTGAGAGTCCCCTGCAGCTTCCACACCAAAGCCCGGTTTCGGCATTACCGCACTGCGACATACGATTGCATATCAGAATTAAAAGGAAGGAAAGTCTCCGATGTCAGGGGCCAAGCTGACGATTTCGAGCCGGAACTATTCATCCTGGTCGCTGCGGGCCTGGCTGTTCTGCCAACTTGCCGATCTCGAAGTCGAGGTTGAAAGCGTTCCGGTCGATGACCCCTCCAACCGTGCCGAACTCCTTCTACTGTCGCCAACAGTTCTTGTCCCGCGCCTTGTTCACAAGGGCGCGAGCGTCTGGGACACGATCGCCATTGCCGAATATCTTGACGAACTGAAACCGAAAGCGGGCCTTTTGCCGCTGGAGCGGGTCAAACGGGCTCATTGTCGGTCTGTAACGGGCGAGATGCATTCGGGTTTCTACAATCTGCGGTCGGCCCTGCCCATGAACCTACGGGCTCGCTATCCCGGGTTCAAGGTATTCACCGGCGCCCGGTCAGATATCCGGCGGGTCCTGTCGATCTGGAACGAGTGTTTCGAGGCATATGACGGCGACTTTCTCTTTGGGGGCAGCCCGACCATCGCCGACGCTATGTATGCCCCGGTCTGCACACGTTTCGTGACGTACGATGTCGCGCTGGAAGGCAAGGCGGCCCAATATCGCGACCGGATAATGGCGTGGGCGCCGATGGCGCGGTGGCGCGAGGAGGCGATGCTAGAGCCGCAGGAGATCGAGGAACTCGACATCGAGTTCTAAAAACTACAGGCCAACGTCGTGCAGGCCCGGCATGAGCTGAACGACCGTTTCGACCAGGGCGATACGGGAGATGGGTTTACGGGTCCAGGCGGTCATGCCGCGCGCGAGCATGGGCCCTCGCCATTCCTGGTCTGCCTCCGCGATCAGGCCAAGAACCGGAATGTCGGACACCAGCGGCATTCGGGTTCGAATCCAGCCCACCGTCTCGACTCCCGTCATTCCGGGTAGGCTCGCATCCAGGACAACGAGGTCGAACTGACGCATACCTAGAAGATCAATCGCCGCCTCGCCCGTCCCGACCTCAACGAGGGCGATCCGGGGTGACGCCAGCAACACGCGAAGGATCCGGCGATGGAGGGGATCATGCTCCACCACCAGGATGCGGGTCATGTCCTGCGTACCCGGTCCTGTCCGGGCAGGCGCCGCCAGCTTTTCACCCGCCCCGGCGGTTAGCCCCCAAGTCAGAACCGGCCGATCGGACAGGGCGAAGGCTGATGCGAAGGTCGAGACATTTTGCGAGGCTTGCGGCATGCGAACCTCGTTTGCCTGGGCTGCGGCGTCCTTCTTCGCCTGTCCCGCCCTAAGCTCCCGTCGCCGCGCAAGCCCGGATTCGTTCGATTCCATTAACCAATTGGAGGTGCTGGCCGTAACGACGGCGACCGTCGCTGTTTCAGCGCCATGTGATCTACCGGATGGATTGACTATGCCCCGCCTCAGGAATGCGCTTTTTCCACGCCGCGCCCTGTCTTGCGATGACGTCAACCAGGTCGCCCATGGCGAGGTTGGCGTCGATCAGATGCAGCCCCCACCCCGCGTCCGGCTTGCCGTTTGCGCCGGTAATGTCGGTGCCGGGATCGTCGATCCGCAAGTCGGAGGGGTTGGCGTTGAAGTGGACCTCAAGGTAGGAGTGACCCGCTTTCCTGACGCATTCCGTGGTCACAAGCCCGGGCGTCATGACAAAGGGCGTGTCGATCTTCTTGCCCTTCGCCCATTCTCGCTCGCCGGTCGAGAAATAGACCTTGGGCGCTGTCGCCTTGCCGCCGCCTAAGGCTGCCGGGTTGGTGCAAATCGCTTCCGTTCCGTCCCCGCCCCTTCCGAACAGGGCGGTCGCGGACGGTGGCAGGGTATCGCGGAAGGAGGAAAAACTGATCACGCAGCCATGCTGGTCGGCCGCCCTGCAGGCCGGAATGGATTTGAACGAACCTCCGACGTCCTTGCCGGTCGGCGCCTGCACCGAGGATCCCATGATCACCGCCGAGACCAGCTGATCCTGGACGGGCTTGCCGTCGATCTGCATCGCGATCAGCCGCGTGATCTGACCCGAACCCTGGCTGTGGCCGAGGATAACGACGCCCCGTCCCTTGTTTTCGTTGGCAAGATACCAGTTCCAGGCGTCATTGACGTCGTTGTTGGGGTCGGCCGGTGCGCCGTTCACCGGGACCGCCGCCCCGCCCGACATGCGGGCCCGCAATGCGCCAAGCGAGAACTGCCGGTACATTGGCGCGAAGAGCCGGCATTTGGAACCGAGCCGTGCCAGCTGGGTCTTGACGACGCTTAGTTCCTCCGGCCCGGCCTTGAGATCGCTGTAGGTCATCGGGTCGAGCGAGACCGTCGGGTAGATGTAAAAGCAATCTATAGGCGCATTGGGATCGGCGCTGAATTTCTCGACCTGGGTGGATCCGTCCGCCTGGACGATCGTGGCGTCCAAATTTACGTCGCAGGCGTTGTTGGGGATCCCCGGACGGCAAAGCCAGGTCTCACCTTTCGCATAATCCGTGCGGGTCGATGTTGCCTGAGGCGTCGGAGCCGGCGGGGCGGGTGCCGCCGCCGCCGGAGCTGAGGCGACTGCCTTGAGCGCGGGTGGCGCAATCGGCGCGGCATCCTGCTGCGAGGCGCACGCAGCGGCGAAAAGCGCTGCGCTGGCGAGAACTGCGTGTTTCATGTGGCTGGACCCTCCCATGCGGAACTGTATGGTCCGCTCCGGGGCATTTGCCGACAATGCGGTGGGGCTGTCCAGCCTCTCCCGCCGCAGCAGCCGTGCTGAGCCGGCGGACGGCGGGTCTCCACTTCAAACCGGGTTGAACCCGTCGCCCCGATCGACCGCGACGCGGGGTTCCTCGCAGGCAAGATCAAGACTGGCGGTCAACGCCAAAGCGGCAGGGTCATCCTTTTCAACGACATAAGCCGTGAAGGTGTCTCCGGAAAAGTTGGAAATGACATCCGGAAACGGCGCATCGCCCCCGCTCGCCACAAACATGTCGATGTGATTGCCCTTGATCGCGCCGCCACGGTCGCTGGCGATGTCGTAGCCGTCATGGACATACAATTCGCCTTCCATCCAGAAGCCGTGATCACGCAGCTCCGGGACGAACAGGATTGTGCCCATCTTGAACCGTTTGGGATCGACGGCGACGGTCCGGAAAGGCAACAGGGGCATGGGCCGGACATCGCAGCCCTGCGGATGATGAAAGGCGGCGAAGCGCGCCCGCCGGGTCGCCGACTTAATGCCGGCGGACAGGTCGCCGAACTGGTGGTCGCAATCGGTCTGCTCGGGCCCTGCGTCATCGACAAATACATAAGCCGTGCGCCGGCCGTCCAGATCGTCCACCCAGACCGAGCCCTGCATCGCGGCGTCACACCAGTCCCGCACGGAAAGGGGCGGCGAGATCGCCTTGCCGTCGAGGCCGAGAAGCGGGACCGCTCCAGGCTTCGTCGGCGAGGCCTGGACGGTGGGCATGTGATACCAGGTCGCCCACAATTCCAGCTCGTCGCGCAGAGAATCCGCCAAAGGCCTGTCAAGCAGAAACTTCATGGCCTTTACGGCCGGGTGAAGCTCCGGCGCCGGCACCCGGACAATCCGGGTCTGAAAAGTCGTGGCGGCGGCAGCCGCAAATCCGACGAGCGAAAAAAGCAACACAACGAGCAGTCGTTTCATGGCGATCCCGGCTGCATCGCCCCCGGGTTCCGGAATGGCCTTTCAATCGGGGCGGAAAAAAGGCTGACGGTGCAAGTCGGGGCTATCTGGCGGTCGGACACAGCCCGGTGGCGTGCGGTGTCTGGTCAAGAAGAAAGCCTGAGTTCAGGCCACGGCGCTGTCGATCGCCTTCAACACGTCATCAAGCTCCTGGTCCTGTGATAGAACGGAGGCCGAAAGGGGGTCCGCCAGGATCGCATCTGTGTCCGCGCGGCACAGTGATCTGTTTGATGTCGCTGCGTGAATCTTGTTGAGCAGAACCCGGCGGTCGACCGGCTTCGGAATGTAATCGGTCATGCCCATCGCCACGAAGCGCTCCTGATCGCCCTCCATGGCGTCAGCCGTCATGGCAATGACCGGCATGTCGCGCCAGGCTTTGTCACTGGAACGAATGCGCCGAATGGTTTCGCAGCCGTCCATGACTGGCATCTGGACGTCGAGAAGCACGACATCGAAGGGCTGCCGTTCGAGGAGGTCGAGAGCTTCCGCGCCGTTCTGCGCTTCGGTGACGTCCGCTCGCAGTCGCGCCAGGAAAAGCTTTGCGACCTGGCGATTGGTGGCGTTGTCATCGACCACAAGTATCCGAAGGAGGCCGGAGTCTGGCGTTTCTTCCTCCGCACATCTCTGGCGTTGAGCGGTCTCCGGCTGCACGGTGGCGCGCGCGCGCTGGGCTTCGAAGATCAGGGTGAAGGTTGATCCCTTCCCCGGCCGGCTGGCGGCGGTCACGTCCCCGCCCATAAGGCGGGCCAGTCGCCGCGTGATTGCAAGACCGAGGCCGGTTCCGCCGAACCTTCGGGTCGTCGAGGCGTCGGCCTGGGTGAAGCTGGTGAACAGACGCTCCAGGGTTTCATCCGACATGCCAATGCCGGTGTCGGTTACCTCCACGGACACGCAAGAATTATTGTTTGATCCTTCGAACGTGCGCCATCGCAGCTCGACCCCGCCTGTCAGCGTAAACTTGACGGCGTTGGAAATGAGGTTCGCCACGCACTGATGGACGCGCACCCGGTCGAAGACGAGGCGGCCGTTTTCGGGACTGTCGCGAATTATCGTCAATTCGATTCCCTTGTCCTTCGCGGCGGAGCCGAACAGCTTGCGGACACGCTCGAAGGTCACTGCGAGGTCGCCATCGACCGGGGCAAGTTCGAGTTTCCCGGCTTCGATCTTCGAGAGATCGAGAATGTCGTTGAGGAGCGCCGTCAAGGTTTCGCCTGAATCGAGAATGACCTGGAGCTTTTCGCGTTGCGATTGCGTCAACGGCTCCATCGAGAGTGCATGGGCCATCCCGAGCACGCCATTGAGCGGCGTCCGGATCTCATGACTCATAGTGGCGACGAAATCGGTTTTGGCTTTCGATGCCGCGTTGGCCTTTTCGGTTTCGGAGGCAAGGCGCGCCGCGAGATCGGTGAGGTCGCGATTCCGCCCGTCGGCGACCTTCACGGCCGCCTGGAACAGGTCGAACGCGTTTGCGACGCCAAGATAGCGGCCGGCGTCATCGACGAAAATCATGCCCTCGCTGAGCGCGGCGCGGGACATGGGCGCGATCATTGCGCCGATCAGTTCGAGAGAAGACTCGCCCGAAATGATGATCGGCGCCTCATTCATGATCTGTGAGATTGGTCGCCTTTCCCAGAGATCCCGGCCGAACCGGTCCGAGAGTTTCTGCTGGAGGCGGTCGCGCGTGATGACGCCCACGGGCATGTCCGCCCGGAGGACCGGCAGAACGTGAAGTTCGGGTGAGGCCTTGAAACGCGCGGAGACTCCGCCGCCCGTGGTCTCGGGCGTTACACCCTCGACGGCTATCGCGATCTGATGCGCTTTCATGCCGGCCCCATATGCATATCGCACTGCACCATGACCTAACGGTAACGGCTAAACGCCAGGTGAATGTCCGCGTCCTGACGAGTTTGAGCGGCGGCGACGGCGACCGTTCCGCTTGAGCACTTTCGGCGAACATCGAGTCACAAAATACTCTCGATTTTTGTTTAGTCGCGCATGTAGACGGCGAACCGGTTCGTGGTTCGCCTGAAAAATGCTTTATGACGTGATGCAGCCCGCCAGCGCCGCCTTCGCCGCAAGCACGGGGCTCATTAGGTGGGTGCGGCCGCCTCGGCCCTGACGGCCCTCAAAATTGCGGTTAGAAGTGGAGGCGCAGCGTTCCTGCGGCGCAAGAATATCGGGGTTCATGCCCAGGCACATTGAACAGCCAGGCTCGCGCCACTCGAAGCCGGCGTCGAGAAATATCCGGTCCAGCCCCTCGGCTTCCGCCTGCGCCCGCACCAGACCGGAGCCGGGCACGACCATGGCCCGGACGTGCGGGGCGACTTGGCCCCCGGCCGCGATGGCGGCGGCGGCGCGCAAGTCCTCGATGCGGGAGTTGGTGCATGAGCCAATGAAGACGCGGTCGATCCTGAGGCCTTCGAGCTTCTGTCCGGGTGCAAGCCCCATATAACCGAGCGCACGCTCGGCCGCTTCGCGCTTCACCGGGTCTGGGATGCTGGCGGGCACTGGCGTCTGTCCGCTGACGGCGGTGGCCTGCTCGGGGCTGGTGCCCCAGGTGATGGTCGGCGGCACGTCCGGAGCAAGAACCTCGACCACCTCATCCCAACTTGCGTTCTCGTCGGAGTACAGCGTCTTCCAGAATGCAAGCGCCGTCTCCCACTGGCCGCCCTTCGGCGCCGACGGCCGGCCGCGCAGATAGTCGAACGTGATCTCGTCCGGAGCGATCAGCCCAGCCCGCGCGCCGCCCTCGATCGAGAGGTTGCACAGGGTCATGCGGGCTTCCATGGAAAGCGCGCGAACGGCCGAGCCCATGTACTCGCAGACAAAGCCCGATCCGCCATTCGTTCCGATCATCGAAATGAGGTGGAGCGCAAGATCCTTGGCGCTGACGCCGGGACGAAATTCGCCCTCGACGCGCACCGCCATGTTCTTCATTTTTCGAGCGCGCAGCGTCTGCGTCGCCAGGACATGCTCGACTTCCGACGTGCCGATGCCGTGCGCCAGCGCGCCAAAAGCGCCGTGCGTCGATGTGTGGGAATCGCCGCAGACAATTGTGATCCCGGGCTGCGTACGCCCCTGTTCGGGGCCCACGACATGGACGATGCCGTTATTGACGTCGCCCATCGGGAAGAACTGGATGTTATGCTCGCCGACATTGCGCGTCAGCGTTTCCAGCTGTTCTCGGGCTTCGAGGTCCTGAACGCCGGCAAGGCCAGCGGCTTGGTTTTCCGTCGGCGTGTTGTGGTCGGCTACCGCGAGCGTAAGGTCGGGCCGGCGCACACTTCGTCGATTGGCCTTGAGGCCGGCGAAGGCCTGGGGCGTCGTCACTTCATGGATGAGATGCAGATCGATATAAAGAAGCGCCTCGCCGGAGGCGCGGTCCTCGTGGACGACATGCGCGTCCCAGATCTTGTCGTAGAGCGTGCGGGGTTGAGGGCTCATGGCGGCTATATGCGCGGGTCAGCGACGCCTCGCAAGCTTTGGGCGCGGCCTTCTCGTCAGCGCGGCGGAACCAGGCCTTTGCGGCGCTCACGTTTGCAGTGTCAATCCATGCTAAACCTGAAAGGGAGGTTCTGTTAGAATCTGCCCGCTGCGGGCTCTTCGGGAGGAGATCAGGATGCGGTTCAGCATGCAGCCCGGCTTCGCGCCGCTTCCCTATGCCGAACTTTTCGGCATCCCGCTGGTCCTTTAGAAGGAGCTCGGCCATGTCACTCGAACGGCGTGCGCGGGCCTACATCGCCGCGATCGAAGGCGGGGCGACGGGCGAAGAGCTCGCGGCCTTTTACCATTCCGATATCGTGCAGGACGAATACCCCAATCGCCTCGTGCCGGCCGGCGCCCGGCGCGGCCTTGCTGAGATCCTGCGCGGCGCTGAATCTGCGCGGAAACTGATGTCCCGACTGATTTTCGATGTCCACACCGTCACGGTAGTGGGCGACCGGGTCATTCTGGAAATAGGCTGGATGGGCTACCTTGACGTGCCGTACGGCATGCTGCGAGCCGGGGATGCGGTGCGGGCGCGTTTCGTCCAGGTGATCGAGTTCGAGGACGGGCTTATCATCCGTCAGCGGATCTATGGGTGTTTTGAGCCGTTTTAGGCCGGCCCCGCGAAGCCAACGCAAGTTACCCCGATAGCGGCGGTTGTCACGCCATTGTTCATCCGACGCTCATCGGCCTCCTTTAAGTTCAACTCGGCCTCGTAGGGAGTCGGGCGTGCGGACAGCGGCGTTGGGCCTCTTGGGAGTTGGACTTGCGGCGTGCGCATCCGCGCCAAGCCGGGCGCCGATCTTGTATTCACGCCATTTGTCCCATTCCGTCGCGGCGGTCGCCGCACCGACACAAGTTGCAGGTCGCGATCTCGGGGAGCGTCCCTTCGGCGCGGCGAATGCTCCGCGCGTCCTGGAGGGAACGCCGCCTTCGGAATGCGTGCCCTTCGCCCGCGCGGCGTCGGGCATTCCCATCTATGGCGACGCCGTCACCTGGTGGGCGCAGGCGACTGGCCGCTATGCCCAGTCGGGCCTGCCGGCGCCCGGCTCTGTCCTGGTCATGCGCGGCTACAATGACGACAAGCGCGGACACGTCGCCGTCGTAACGGAGCACGTCTCGTCGCGCGTCATCCGCGTCGATCATGCCAACTGGCTGGGGCAGGGCGAAATCAGCCTCGGCGTTCCAGTTATGGACGTCTCGCCCGACAATAGTTGGTCGCAGGTCAGGGTCTGGCACATTCCGGGCGCTTACTGGGGCGGCCGAGCCTATCAGATCCAGGGATTCATTCACCCGTTCGCCGGCAAAACACTGGGCTGAACCGAAGCAACACGCCCTCTCTGCGCTCTTGAGATCGAGCATCCTCCTTTGGTCAAACCGGTTCGGCTTGATCGAAGGATGCTTTAGCGCAAGCCGTCGATTGTCGCGACCACCAGCTTGCCCGGCGGACGATCCTGGTAGCGTTCCTCGTAGAGCTTAGCCTTCACGACGCCGTCGGCGCCGATGATGAAGATCGCCGGGTGCGGAATACCATTGAAACGCTTGTTGCCGCGCACCTCCTCGTTGCGCAGGCCGAAGGCGTCGATGGTGCGCGAGTCAGGGTCCGACAGCAGCGTGTAGTCAAGCTTGTTGGCCTCGGCGAACGTCGCCAGCGTCTTTACCGGGTCGTAGGACAGGGCGACCAGCGGATAGCCGCGCGCCTTGAGGTCGGCGGCCACCGTATCGAGATCCTTGAGCTGGTTCTTGCAGAACGGGCACCAGTCCGCCGAGCGAACGAACGCTACAACAAGCCCCTTTTCGCCCTTGAGCTGATCGAAAGTCGCTGTCGCGCCGGTGTGGGTCAGGACGGAGAGCGCCGGAATCGGCGCGCCGACGGCGAGGCCGCGTTCCGTCATCTTTGCTTCCTCCGCCATTGCAGGCAAGGTCAGCTGGGCCGTCGCGGGTGCAAGCACGGCGAGAATGGCGGCGAGAAGGCGTTTCATGAACACGGTCTCCATCTGAACGTCGGGCAGTAACTGATCGGCTCTCACGGGGTATTCGCGCGCGCACATGAACCGGTTACGCCGCCGGGCCTTATTCGCGTCACCGTCCCGCCTGCCTTGACTTCCACTGTTTCGCCGTCTGGCCCCATAGATCGACCGGACTGTTCTCGAAGGGCGGCGGCATCTTTCCGGGACCGCGATTGGTCGATCCCAGCCTTTGCGCGAGTTTCTGCGAGGCGATGTTGTCGGGGTGGATCGAATGAATGATGTCGTCCCATTCCAGCTGATCGACGGCGAAATCCATCGACGCGACAGCGGCTTCGTAGGCAAAGCCGGCGCCCCATCTGGACCGGATGATGCCCCAGCCGACTTCGGGTCCCGGCCAGCCATACGGGCGCCAGGGGCCGACGCGGCCGATCCAGAGGCGGGTCGATTTCTCGATCACCGAAAACATGGCGAAACCCACCAGCGTCCATGATCCCGCCATGGTGGCGAGGCCGCGCCAGGAAACCGACGGGGACTGCAAGCCGCCAATGTAGCGGGCGGCTTCCTCGTCCGCCATGTAGGCGGCCCATGCTTCGAAATCCTCGATCCGAGGAACGCGCAGGATCAATCGTTCAGTCTCGATGACGGGAAAGGAATTCTGGGTCATGACCTTCTCTGAACGAGGAGAGGCAGCTTTGTATCGGCGTCTGGCGCGACTGTCAGCTCACCCCGCCACACCCAAGCGGAACTTGGCTGGGTGACATCGGTCGTTGATGCCTTTAGGCTCTGACCCAAACAGAAGGATGCAATGATGGTTCGGATTTCGCTCGCGGCCGCCCTGGTGCTTGCACTGATTGGGTGTGGAGAAAAGGAGCCAGTGGCCGTCGAGCCTGCGGCGCCCGTTGTGGCCTCTGAACCCGCTGCCGCCCCGGCCGCCAGCGCAAGGCGGGTGGACGCGACCGCCTTCACAAAGTTCGTCCCCTGGCCAAGCGCCTCGCCTGACGTGATAAAGAGCGGCACCGGGATGGAGTATGTCGTCCTCGCCAGCGGCCCGGACAGCGGCGTCGCGCCGACGGCGGCCCAGCAGGCGGAAGTCTTCTACGAAGGGCGCCTCAATGCCGACGGGACGACGTTTGATTCAGCCTTTGACCGAGGAGAGTCGGCGACCTTCCCCGTAGCGGCTGTGGTGCCCGGCTTTTCCGAGGCGCTGCAGATGATGAAACCCGGGGATCGCTGGCTGGTCTATATTCCCTCCGAACTCGGCTATGGGGCGCAGGGAACGCCCGGCGGCCCGATCCCGCCGGACGCCGCTCTGGTATTCGAAATCGAGATGGTGGGGGTCAAGTAGGCCTGTCTGTCGATTTGGGATCAGAATAGAGAGCCTTGGACGTGACCGCGACCCTTGCTGCTGTTTTTGATTCGGCGACGTCGGCGCGTATCGAAATCAGCGAGGCGCGATATTCGCGTGTTATTTCCATCTCGCCACAAACCAGCGCGATTGACGCTTGTAGGGATGTCCTGCTCGTTTTCGTATGAGGCGTTGCGGCCTTTCAGTCGAACATACGAGAGGCCATTCTTGAGATCTGGTGAGATCGTCTTTACGCATCTCACACGCTCTCGACAGGGATAAGTATATATGACCCCCACCGGCCTCGGAGGTTTCTCGCCTGGTTGGGTCAGCCATTCATACCTTTCGGGCGGAACATTCTTCGCTGTAGCCAAGCGCTTTATAAGGTGCGTGTCGAGCTGATGGTCTGGCATCCCCGGAAGATCAACAATGGTTTGGCTCCAGCGAACATACGGGCTGAAACGGCCATGCAGCAGCTTGTCAAAGGCGTCCCAATCGTGATCACGAAACGCGGACGGTTCAAACGTAATAGGCATTCCGCCGTCAGAAACACCAAAGAACATGTAGCCACCGCTGGCGTTCGCGAAGGCGCACATCGTCTTCATGTACTTGGCGGACTTATCGGGCTGGAAGACAATCTTGAATTCCGTCTCGTATCCCTCCTCGAATGGAAACGAGCTCTGGTCTGGAGAATTCCAGATGAGTGTTTGTTGAATTCGCCATAACGAGATTGGCTGATCAAAATTCTGCTCATCGACAAAGCCAGTTGCATTGAGCTTGTTGCTGACGAACGAGCGAACGACCGCTTCCGAGGCAGGGCGCACATTCGGTCCAATTTTCTCATTCCAAATCTCGTTGACGCACGCGGGTGTTAGAACCCGACCGGGCTCCGCGAGAAAAGAAAAAATATAGTCGCGTTGCAGGCCCCATAGCCTCATGCGCTTCACGACAGCAATTTCTATTTCCAGCAAACCTCGAGCGTAAGCGCGCGTTGGAATCTCCCATGCATTCGACCCGCATATCGGAATCCATGATTCCGAACTAGAGTCGAGTCACGACAGAAGCCAGTCTCACGCCAATTCCGGCTCCAGCTTGCGGCAGGCGTCCAGCAGTCCGTTCACGGCTGCGACAGACTTGGCGAACATCGCCTTCTCGGCCTCGTCCATCGGGAATTCGATGATCTTCTCGACGCCGCCAGCGCCGATGACGCAGGGCACGCCGACATAGAGGTCCCTGATGCCGTACTGGCCGGTCAGATTGGCGGCGACGGGCAGCACGCGCTTCTTGTCCTTGAGATAGGATTTCGCCATCGCCACCGCCGATTCCGCCGGGGCGTAGAAGGCCGAGCCGGTCTCCAGAAGGGCGACGATCTCGCCGCCGCCCTTGCGGGTGCGCTCGACCATGGCGTCAAGGTCGAACTGCGTGAACATCCCCGCTTCGATACAGGTGGGAAGCGGCAGGCCGCCTACAGTCGAGTAACGCACCATTGGCACCATGTCATCGCCATGTCCGCCCAGCGTCCAGGCCTTCACGTCCTCCATGGAGACGCCGGTTTTTTCCGACAGGAAATAGGCGAACCGGGCCGAATCCAGCACGCCGGCCATGCCGACCACGTGAGAGGCGGGAAGCCCCGAGAATTTCTGCAGCGCCCAGACCATCGCGTCCAGCGGGTTGGTGATGCAGATAATGAAGGCCTTGGGAGCGTGACTCTTGATCGCGGCGCCGACGGATTTCATGACGCCGAGA
Organism: Alphaproteobacteria bacterium; assembly: GCA_034439955.1. Lineage (GTDB taxonomy): Bacteria > Pseudomonadota > Alphaproteobacteria > Caulobacterales > Hyphomonadaceae > UBA7672. Next base: position 18,745 of record JAWXBJ010000227.1, on the reverse strand, counting down.
TTGATGCCGATGAGGTCGTCGCGGCTCATGCCGGGCTTGCGGGGAACCCCAGCGGTCACGATGATTACGTCCGCGTCTGCGATCGCCTGGTATTCATCGAGCGAGGCGCCTGACATGGCGGCGTCCTGTCCGTAGACGGCGGCGGCCTCAGCGATATCGAGGCCCTTGCCCTTGGCGATGCCGCCCTTCATGTCAACCAGCACAATGTCGCCCAGCTCCTCGCGCGAGCAGATGTGGGCGAGTGTTCCGCCGATCATTCCGGCGCCGATGAGGGCGATCTTGGCTCTGGCCATGGGCAGGTCTCCTGAAGACTGTGGCGAGGCGACGCGTTGAGCGAGGGGTTCGCGCGCGGCGACGGTTTCGTCAATGGCGACGGGGCGATTTCGGGAGGAGTTTTAAGGCTAGCATCAGTGGGGGGCCGCGCCGGAGCCTAGCGTCGAGAGGACATACGCAGTTGCGCCATCCGCCGCAGTCTTTTTTACTCGATCCAAGCAGCAAGCCGAACATGGAATCCTTATCCAGCCGTCCCTGAACCAGGACGATGACGAGGCGGGGTTAGCGCAAGGCGCGCCGCCGGGCAATCAGCGTCGAAGCGCGGGACCCTCTCGATGGGCCCGGTTCCTGCCGCGCCCCGAAAGGACCTAAGCTGGCTTTCGTGTGACGGCCTGCAGCGCCCAGGCGCAACGGGCCTGGTTGCAGCCCGGGATGGCGACAAGTCTCCGTTTCAGCAAGTTCAACTCGGCGCCCCTGATCAATCTCTTGCAGCAGATCAGCATTGCCGCAGCGGGTCAAACGGCCGGCTCTGCCTGACGCTCGGCGGCGAGATAGCCGGCCGAGCGCATCTCGTGAAGGCGGCTGGCCGTGCGCGCGAACTCGAATGCCCCGTCGCCGGCCGGGTAAAGATCGTCCGGCCCGGCGGCGGCGGACATCACCAGCTTGGTCTTGGATTCGTATAGCGCATCGATCAGCGTGACGAAGCGCGCCGCCCAGTTGCGATGCTCGAACGTCATCGCGGGCACGTTGTCCAGAAACACAGTATGATAGCGCCGCGCCAGCGCGAGATAATCCGCCGCCCCCAGAGGACGCGCGCACAACTCGTCAAACGAGAATCGGGCGACGCCGGCCGAGATAATACGCACGCGCAGGGTGCGCCCCTGCACCTCCAGCATGTCATGCGACACAGGCGCACCGGCCGTCAGCCGCGCGAACGCCTCGTTCATAAGTGTGTCCGCGCCCGGGCCGAGCGGGGCGTAGTAGACGGGCGCGGCCGACAGCCGGTCGAGCCGGTAATCGCGGGCGGCCTTCAACTCGATCACGTCGAGTTCCGCCTCGAACCGGCGGACAAAAGGCATAAAGAGCTGGCGGTTGACGCCATTCTCATAGAGGTCGGCGGGTTTTCGATTGGAGGTCGCGACAATCACTACATTCCGGTCGAACAGTTGCTCGAACAGCCGGCCGAGGATCATCGCGTCGGCGATCGAGGTGACATGAAATTCGTCGAAGCCGAGCACCGAGGCGCTGTTGGCGATGTTTCTGGCTGCAGGGGCGATGGGATCGTCTTCGGCCTCGGGCACATGGGCTGGATGGCGGCGGCGCTCGCCTGGCGTGAGCTTGCGCCACTCAAAAATGAACGTGTGGGTTTCGATCATGAAGTCATGAAAATGGATGCGGCGCTTCTTCCTCGTGGGGATGGCTTCGAAAAACAGGTCCATCAGCATTGACTTGCCGCGACCCACGGACCCCCAGATGTAAAGCCCGCGCGCGGCTGCGCGTCGTCCAGGCGCGAACCACCGCCCCGCACGGGGTAGGGACCGTGCCAGCGCGTCGAGCAGCGCCACCGCCTCGGCCTGGGCAGGATCGGGCAGAAGCTGGCCGGCGGCCAATCGGGCGTCGTAGATTTGTTTCACACGGCTCATGGTCCGCGCGTCTAGGCCAAATCGACCGATCGGGAAAAGCGGTCTTGCGTCGCGGCCGTGAAGGTTGCGGTCCCCTGTACAGTGTCTTGGCATACCGGTTACGACGTAGGCGGACTACGCGCCAGTAACACCTGCGAGGCGGACATCGCACATGCCACAGGACGCCCCAACCGCCGACGACGCCCGACTGGCGGCCTTCATCGGTCCTGAAACGCACACGGGCCATATCGTGGACATACTGATCGAGGAGCGCTGCCCGAGTTTTGTTCGTCACTGGACCTGGCCGGTCGTCAAACCGGTCCTGTACGCCTTGCTCGGCTACCGGAAGGCGCGGCGCTGGGCGGATGACATAAAGGCCCTCCCCAGCGGCCAGGCGTGCTTTGCTTATCTCGACAAGGCCCTGGAGTTAAACGTGCGCGTGACGGGCGCCGACCGGGTTCCGAGGACAGGCAGGGCGGTCACCATCTGCAATCACCCGACAGGACTGGCGGACGGCAGCGCCGTGCTGGCGGCGATGACGCCCCTCCGGACCGATATCGAGATTCTCGCCAATGCGGACGCGTGTCGGGTCAATCCGAAATTCGCCGACGTCATCATTCCTGTCGAATGGGTGGCGGACAAGCGCACGCCAGCCAAGACACGCGAGACGCTGCGTCGCGCCAGCGCCGCCTTCGCGGCCGAACGCATGCTGCTGATCTTTCCCTCCGGTCGTCTAGCGCACTATGTCGATGGCCGCCTGGTGGACAAAGGCTGGTATCCCACTGCTGTTTCGCTGGCCCGCAAGAACAAGGCCCCGGTGACGCCGCTCCATCTCACCGCAAAGAACTCCTGGCTCTATTACCGGCTGGTCGATCTCAATGGAGAGCTGCGTGACATCACTCTGTTCCACGAGCTGCTCAACAAGCAGGGCGACGTGTTCGAACTGACTTTCGGGCCGCAAATTCCGCACGAACACCTCAATGGCGATCCGCAGGCGGTCGCGGACCATTTGCGGGATTATGTTGAGAACGTGCTGCCCAATGATCCTGAAAAACCGTTTGAGGCGCTGCCGGCCTGAGCCGACGCTAAACCCGCCCAAGATTGTTGAATAAGCCGATTTGCCGCATGAAAGACCCCTCCTCAGCGAGGAGGGGTCCATTCAGGTGCACATATGGGTGGGCGTCAGGTGGCCAGACCATGTTGGGCTTTGCCTACGCCATACCAGTCGAGATTGCGCGTCATCCACATGGTGGCCGCGATGGCGAGGAAGCTCGCGATCGAGCCCACGAGGAGGGCGTAGTCCTCCATCCGCATCAGGACATAGATCAGGCTGTAGAGGGCGGTAAACACACCCAGCGCCTTGAACATCGCCTGCCGCGATCCAAAGACCGAACCGGCGTAGAGCGAGATTGCCAGCACGGTGGCGGTGGCGGCGATCAGGAAGCCGGGCGTGAAGCCGAGCTGTTCTGACACCGACAGCAGCAGGAGATAGAAGGCCAGCTGGGCGAGACCCACCAGCACATACTGTGCAGGGTGAGCCCGGGCGCCGCTGGTCGCTTCGAAGAGAAAGTATGACAGGAAGACCAGCCCGATGAACATGGGGGCGTATTTCAGAGCGCGCTGGACGCTCTGATAAGGGTTGGCGTCATCGAGCAGCCTTACGCCAGGGCTGATATTGACAAGTGCGTCGAAGGAAAGATCCACACCGGACCCGGCTGAACCTCGCGCCAGATAGGGTATGCGCCACCTCGCCGAGAACCCCTGGTCAGTGACCGACCGTTCGTCGGGCAGTGCGCCGCCGTCAAAGCTGGGCGATGGCCAATCGCCTGCCATGGTGATCGTGGTGTCCTTGGCGAACGCCGCAAAGGCGATCCGTTCGGCGCCGGTTATGCGAAGGCGACCTTCAGCTGTGAACGGCGCTCCGGGCGCTTCCCCCAGCCAGGGTATCGACGCGCCCACGAGCCGCTGATAGCTCGCCGGCGGACCATAGGCGTCACTGGTCACCCCGACGGATTCGACTGGCGCAAGCTCGATCGCCCGCCCGCCGAGCATCAGGCTGGCCTCCTTGGCTCCGCGCAGATCGGTGAGGCTCATATAGACACGTGCGTCCGACCAGCGGACGCGGGCGCCAGATGGCGCCTCGGCCGCCAGCCTTGAAGCGTCGAATGCGCCGCTGAAAGTCGCGTTTGCGGTGTAGACCGGCACGTCATGGAGGCCGCGCTTGAGAGTTTCGGTCTCCAGCTTCGCCTCGATCGTTCCGGTTTCGGGATAGAGCACCAGCCGGCTTGTCACAGTCTGCACGGTGTTGACGCCATTGGCCGTGGCGACGACGTCGCGCTCGAAAGGCACGACGATGGCCGGCCCCATCAGGACCTGCTGACCGCCACGAAGCTGCGCGACTTCGGCGATGGCGATGTTGGCGTCCGTGGAGCGGGCATAGACCAGCATCCAGACGAAGCCAGCCGGAATCGCCATTAGTACGGCGAGCGCACACACGAGAAGAAGTTTCAGACCAAAGGATCGTTGTGGAACGTAGCGCGAGAAATCCATTGCTCCCTCGAACGGTCCGGGCGGACGTGGAGGTGCGGCAGAGTCCGACATGGTGTCCCTCATTCATGCTTGATTGTTGGCGAGCCGCCAGAACGCTCTCCACGGCGGGCGAAATTCAGGCGACGTCAAGGGTTTGCAGGGGCGATTGCGGCGGAAGCGGTCCGCCCTTTCACCTCACGCGGGCCTAAATCCAGCCCGCATCTCTCACTGACTGGACAAAGGTTCGGCTTACCGGCGCTTCGACGCCAGATTTCAGTTTCAGGGCGACCCTGCCATTGGCCTGCGCGGTTTCCGCCACACCTGCCTTCGCGACCCACCAGGAGCGGTGCGTTTGAAGCCCATCGACGCCAGCCAGTTCGCGAATGGCGTCAGCGAGGCGCATCAGGATCAATTCCTGGCCCGCGCTGGTATGCACACGCAGATAGTGGTCTTCAGCTGAGACGGCGTGGATTTCCGCAGTTCTCAGCCGGGCAGGCAGCCGATCCACGAAGGGCGGCGCGGCGGGCGGTTTCGTTCCGGCAGCGCCTGCCTTTGACGCCGCCGACTGCTCCCGAAGGCGGTCCAGTCCATAACCGCCCGCCGTGAGGATTATGGCGACCGTCAGCACGTAGATATACTGCTGCGGCCAGTACCGCACTGGAATCAGACCCGCGTCTATCGACATGACGGTCAGCAGGGCGACCGTGACCGGCAGGGCGATTATGGATGCGGCGATCAGGACTTGCAGCATCCAGTGGAGATGCCTGAGACGGCGCTCGAAAATCCACGGAGTCACGAGCGCTGCGGACCAGATCCCGACCGCCATGGTCGTCGACCACATCAACATGCGCATCCACGGGGCCATGCCGCCGGTATCGTAAACGTCGAACCAGGAGAACAGCGCGCCAAGGCCAATCGCCGCGGCGGCACCCTTCAGGAAGTCTGAAAGCCAGGGCGGCATCGTCACCTTGATCCATCCCGTTGCTCGGTTTCGAAGGGCTGCGGCCCACGCTTCGTGAATGCAATTCGCGTTTCGCGTATGGTTTATGACTGTCTTTCGCGAAGCAAAACAGGCTTTCCGCGCAGATTCGCTGGCGGTCTTCCGCGTCACTTGCATTCTGGCCTCGATCGTCTGACCCGGCTCACGCCAGCAGCCGCACCCCAAAGGAACCTCCCCATGAACCGACTTGTGATCCCCGCCGCGCTGATGTGGGCCTTCCTCCTCACGCCCGCCGCCTTCGCCGAGCCGGGCAGGCTCTCGGTCACGGTCGGCGGCATAGCCGCCCCGAGGGGCGCTATCATGATCGGCGTCTATGACCAGACAGGGTATGAAACCGACAAGGCCGTCGCCACCGCCATGGTCCCGGTCGCGGGCGAAACGGTCACGAGCGATTTCGAGGGTCTGGCCGCTGGCGAGTACGGCATCAAGCTTTTTCACGACGTCGATGGCAACGGAAAGATGGACACCAACCCCTTCGGCATGCCGATCGAGCCTTACGCTTTCTCCAACAATGCGGAAGGCCGGTTCGGCCCCGCGACATGGGACGCGGCGGCGTTTGACCTGGGTCCCGGCGGCGGCGGCCACACCATCAACCTGAAAGGGGAGTAAAATGAATCCCTCTCGTCGTGCTCTTCTCGGAGGCGGCCTGGCCGCCGGCGCCCTGCTCGCCATCGCCCCACGAAGCTTCGGCGAAGCCAGGCAACCAGCCTGGTCAGCAGGCTTTCGCAACGCCCCGGCCGCAGGCTACGATCCCGGCGCGATGCGCCTTGTCGCTGGCAAAGCGCCAAGAGGGCTCGTGGGCTCGCTTTACCGCAACGGACCGGCGCAGCTCCATTATGGGACGGCCAACGCCAGCCACTGGTTCGACGGCGACGGCATGATCCACCGCATACGCCTTCAGGATGGAAACGCTGTCCATTCCGGACGTTTCGTGGCGACCCCCAAGCGTCGCGCCGAGCAGGCAGCCGGAAAGTTCCTCGCTCCCGGTTTTGGTTCGCTCGGCGACCCCTCCTTTTCTGTCGAGAACCCGGACGACGTCAACGCGGCGAATACCTCCGTCATCAGGATCGGGGACGAACTTCTTGCCCTCTGGGAGGGCGGCTCGGCCTACCGGCTCGACCCGGTCACCCTCGAGACGCGCGGGCCCAAGACTTGGCGCTCAGATCTCAAGGGCATGCCTTTCCTGGCTCACCCCAAGCGCGAACCGGACGGCCGCGTCTGGAACCTCGGTCAGAGCGGTCGCCGCGTCGGAATCTACCGCATCGGCGCCGACGGCGGTCTCGAGGATTTCGGATTGGTCGATATCGGCGCGCCAGCCTACATACACGACTGGACCATGACAGAGCGCAAACTGATCATTCTCGTTCAGCCCTGGCTCCACACGCGTGAAATCCCGCCCTTCGTCGATGGCCTGGAATGGAAGCCGGAAGAGGGAATGAAGGTGCTGGTCATCGACAAGGACGATCTGACGAAAAACCGCTGGGTTCAGGCGCCGCCGCGCACTTTCTACCACACCGGTGCAGCATGGGAGGATGGCGACGCGATACGCCTCGACGTGGCCTTCTACAAATCCCCCGTGCTTGGATCTGGCGGCGGCGCCGAATGGTTCGCCGGCCGATACAATGAGGGCGCCTATCCGGTCGGCGATCTGACTCTGATGGAAATCCCGGCGGCAGGGGACGCCAGACTCATCGAAACCGGCATCAACGGGGATTTTCCGCAGGTCGATCCTCGCCGGCACGTGCTGAATCGGCATCTTGTTGCGCTGGTGACAGGGGAGGCGCCCGGTCGGCCGGCCGCGACAGCGCTCACGGTCCACGACTGGAAGACGGGCAAGACGCAGGTCCACGATTTCGGCGCCGGTCACATGGTGGAGGAGCACCTGTTCGTGCCGAAGCCGGGCGGAGCCGGAGAACGCGACAGCTGGCTTGTCGGAACCGCCCTAAATATCAGGGAAGGAGCGAGCGAGATCAACCTCTTCGAGACCGCCGACGTCTCGGCCGGACCGGTAGCGACCTGGAGGGCCGACTACGCCTGGCCGCTTGGCTTTCACGGAGCGTGGTCAAGGCTTTAAGGTGACCGCTCTCTACGCTCTCCGGTTTTTCCTCGACGCGGGCGCCGGCGTCTGCCTGTGGTCGCAGAACGATGCGGCGCGGGACCGTTTCAGCTATGCGATCGACAATGCCGATCTCAATCTGCCGCTCGCGCTCATGACAGATCTCGAGCGCCTGGTCTCGGACTACGACGCAACAATCGACTGGAACAATCCTGGAAGGGCCGGCCTCGCGGCCCGGAGCGGGTACGAGCCGGACGATAGCTTTGGTCCACGCATTGTCTCGCTCGCCGCACGCCTCAGCGAGGCCCTGGGAGGCGATTTCGCGATCCGCACCGACTACGACATTGACCCGCGCCAGCCCTGATTTCGGCAGTGCAATGGCGATCCTCCGCGTGGCCGACAAAACTCAATGAGAGGTTTTCGTCAGTCCGTAACAAGAATTTAGACGCCGGGGGCGGAGAAGCGGCGTAAGCCCGCCTCTCGAAAATTCAGCCGCCGTCGCAAGTCTCCTTCGCATGACCGTCTACCGAAATGTCGCATCGCTGATCGTCACGGTGATGCTGTTGCAAGCCGCCGCGGGCATTCTCAGCGTATCGACGCCCCTGGCGCTTGACTTCATGGGCGCCAGCGCGCTCGGGGTCGGCGTGGTCGCCGCTGTCTTCTCGGCGGGGTTCATGCTCGGCGCCTGGTACGCGCCGGACGTCGTGCGGAACGTTGGTCATATTCGGGCGTATTCGGCCGCAGCGGCAATCTACGCCGCAGGCATTCTGGGCATGGCGCTGGCTTTCGACCCTATCGCCTGGGCCTTCCTGCGGTTCGCGCAAGGCGCCGGATCCGCCGTTATGTTCGCCTCTGCCGAAAGCTGGATGGCCGATTCGACGCCGCGGTCGCAGCGGGGCTCGGTGATGGGGCTCTACCAGCTCCTCATCAAGGTCGCGATGTCCGTCGGACCGCTGCTGATCGTCGATCACGCGCCGGACGACCTCAAACCGTTTATCTGGGCTGGCCTCCTGATGACGCTGGCGGTCGTGCCCCTGTGCGCCACCCGGCGGGCGCAACCTGTATTGCCGGACCGCGAGGCGCTGAGCGTGCGGGCGATGCTGAAAATCCCGCCGGCCGCCCTCGCCGGGGCGATCGTCGCCGGCGTCGCCAATACCGGGGTGATGAGCCAGCTGCCGCTCTATGCGAAATCTCTCGACCCTCAGAATGCACAGTCGGCCGCCGCGATGCTGTCAATCGCGGCGTGGATGGGCGGGGTCGTCACGCAATGGCCGGCAGGGCTTTTGTCCGACCGCATGGACCGCCGGATCATCGTGGCTGGGCTGGGCGGTCTCGCGCTGGCGGCGGCGATCGCCCTCTACCTGACCAGCGGCAAGGTCAGCTGGTCCATTACGGTCGCGCTGGCGGCGCTCTGGGGTGGGGGCGCGCTATCTTTCTATTCGGTCTCTGCGGCGCATGCGACGGACCGGTGCGAGCCCGGCCAGATCGCGCAGGTGATGTCCGGCATGCTGTTCGTCTGGGCTGCGGGTTCGGTCCTTGGACCGATTCTGACCGGGGTGGTTGCGGACACGACGCTTGGACAGCCTGGCGTATTCGGCGTGGCCGCCATTGCGTATTTCGCCCTTCTCGCCGCCAATCTATGGCGACTCATGGTCGCCCGTCGGCCCGGAGCCGCGAAGCGCGCGCCCTTTGTCGCCATCGGCCAGACCAGCGTGGTGGCCGGCGAAATCGCGACGCAAGCTGAACGGCCCGCTGCGGATCCCTGACGAAATCGAACAGCCAGCTCAGCGTTGCCATGCTTCCTGGTGTGCGCTAATCGCGAGCCACTCAAGATGAGAACGATTTCTCCCGCAGGGGCGACACTCCATGAACATTCACGAGCACCAGGCCAAGGCCCTCCTCAAGCAGTTCGGGGCTCCGGTGGCGGGCGGTGTCGCGATCACGTCGCTGGACGAGGCGCAAGCAGCGATTGACAGCCTGCCGGGACCGCTGTGGGTCGTTAAATCGCAGATCCATGCCGGGGGCAGGGGCAAGGGCCGATTCCGCGAGGCGGAAGCAGGTGAAAAGGGCGGCGTGCGCCTTGGCTTCACCAAGGAGGCCGCGCTGGATCACGTGAAGGCCATGCTGGGCAAGACCCTGGTGACCAACCAGACCGGGCCGGCCGGCAAACTGGTCAACCGGATCTATATCGAGGACGGCGCCGACATCGAGAAAGAATTCTACCTGTCCCTTCTCGTGGATCGCGCGACTTCCAAGATTGCTTTCGTCGCTTCGACCGAGGGCGGCATGGACATCGAGGAAGTCGCCCATGCGACGCCGGACAAGATACTCACCATTCAGGTCGATCCCGGCGACGGGGTTACAGACGCTACGGGGAACGAGATCGCCGACGCGCTCAAACTCGATGGGCAGGCGCGCACGGACATGATCGCGGTGGCGAAGACTCTTTACAAGGCCTTCATCGACACCGACATGTCGATGCTGGAGATCAACCCGCTCATTGTCATGAAGGGCGGACGCGTCCGCGTCCTCGACGCCAAGGTGTCGTTCGACGGCAATGCCCTTTTTCGCCATCCGGAAATCCAGGCCCTGCGCGATAAGACCGAGGAGGACGAGAAGGAAATCGAGGCCTCAGAATGGGACCTCGCCTACATCGCGCTCGACGGCACGATCGGCTGCATGGTCAACGGCGCCGGCCTCGCTATGGCGACCATGGACATCATCAAGCTTTATGGCGAGGAGCCGGCCAATTTCTGCGACGTCGGCGGCGGGGCCGGAAAAGAGAAGGTGGCGGCCGCCTTCAAGATCATCATGAAGGATCCCAAGGTGAAGGGCATCCTGGTCAACATCTTTGGCGGCATCATGAAGTGCGACGTCATCGCCGAGGGCGTCCTGGCCGCCGTCAAGGAAACCAATCTGGCCGTGCCGCTGGTCGTTCGTCTGGAAGGCACCAATGTCGATCTCGGCAAGAAGATCATCAAGGATAGCGGTCTGAACGTCATCTCCGCCAATGATCTCGACGACGCGGCCAAGAAGATCGTTGCCGCCATCAGAGGTAAGTAGGCTGAATTTTGGGGCTCCGACGCAAGGGCAGAGGGGCGCAACATGTGGGTCGCGGTTGCCGCGAGCGGAACATTTTTGGTGGGGTTGCTGCCGATGCTGTGCTGCTTGTGAGCGACGGCTCGGAATCTTACGTTCAATCGACAGAACCTAAGGTAGCTAGTTCTGAGCAGCCGAAAATTGTTGATGAGGCGGTCTCATCGCCTCTAGTAAAAACTGCGTATGTGGAGGCCATTTGGTTTGCGGGAGCTAACAAAAAAGCGATAGCGAAATCGACTGTGTTAGAGCAGCGGGCGACTCCGCCTTCTACTCCCTCGATTCCTTAAAGTCGGTGGTTGTGGCAATTGACAGCCGTGCCGAGAATGCTGCTTTGCAACTCGCGGAAAGCGCAGGGAAAGCTGCGGCAGATTTTGATCGGGATTTGCCTGATCAAGTGGCAAGTTCGCCGGCGACCGGCGGCTGCGCGCTTACTAGAGACACTGTGCTTCAGATGGTTCAGCCGATCTACAACCGCAGCACCGCCTTCCATGAAGACATTCAATAGTACCCAACTCTCGTGTTAACAAAGTTCAAGGCGGCCCGTATGTCCATCCTGATCGACAAGAACACCAAGGTCCTCACCCAAGGCATGACCGGCAAGACCGGTACGTTCCACACCGAGCAGGGCATCGCCTATGGCACTCAGTTTGTGGGCGGGATCACCCCGGGCAAGGGCGGGACCAATTGGGAAGGGACGCTGCCGGACGGGTCCAAAGTTCAAAGACCTCTCTACAACACCGTCGCCGAAGCCAAAGCCGCGACAGGCGCGACGGCGTCCGTTATCTACGTGCCGCCGAAATTCTGCGCCGCTGCCATCGATGAGGCGATCGACGCCGAAATCGAGCTGATCGTGACGATCACCGAGGGCGTTCCGGTGCTGGACATGGTACGGGTGAAGGCCAAGCTATTGAAGTCCAAGTCGCGCCTAATCGGACCCAACTGCCCGGGCGTGCTGACTCCGGGAGCTTGCAAGATTGGCATCATGCCGGGCAACATCTTCAGACAAGGCTCCGTCGGGGTCGTCTCGCGGTCGGGCACTCTCACGTACGAAGCCGTCTTCCAGACCACCCAGGTGGGCCTCGGCCAGACAACGGCCGTGGGGATTGGCGGCGATCCGGTAAAAGGCACTGAATTCATTGACGTCCTTGAAATGTTTCTGGCGGACGAGGAGACCCGGTCGATCATCATGATCGGCGAGATCGGAGGCGGGGCGGAAGAAGACGCCGCCCAGTTCCTGAAGGACGAGGCCAGGCGCGGACGCAAGAAACCGGTGGTCGGCTTCATCGCTGGCCGGACCGCACCCCAAGGCCGCACCATGGGGCATGCGGGGGCGATCGTGTCCGGCGGCAAGGGCGGCGCTGAGGACAAAATAGAGGCCATGGAATCGGCGGGCATAACGGTCTCCCCCAGCCCGGCGCGCCTTGGGACGACGATGAGCGAGCTTGTTGGGCGCTGAGCATGTTTCAGCATGCACGACAGCGTTGGCCCCGTGCGGATCGGCGGAAGTGTGTTATGTGCGAGATGTTGGAGTCAGCTGGCTGAGTCGGCGGGCCGAGAGCGAATTCTCGGGATGAACCGGGCGGCCGGACGAAGCCTTTACAGGCGCGTCGAGCCTTCCGTCAGAAGGGCATTAACCATGACCATCGAGGCGAGCGCCGTGGAAAAACGCACGGCGGCCAACGAGGCGATGCTGGACACGGCTTTCCTTGACGGCGCCAACGCAGCCTATATCGAACAGCTTTACGCCCAGTATGCCGAGGATCCGGCCTCAGTCGATGAAAGCTGGCGGTTGTTCTTCCTTCAGATGGGTGAATCCAGCGAGGCGGCCACCCGGGCGGCGCGGGGTCCCGCCTGGCAAAATTCTTCCTGGCCCAAACCCGCTAACGGGGAGCTTGTCTCAGCCCTTGATGGCAATTGGAGCATTGTCGAAACGGCGTTGAAATCAAAGATCGAAGCGAGGACGAAACCTCAGGCGGCCACAGCAGCGAAAACGGCTCCAGCGGCAGGCGGCGACGTCAACCCCCAGGTTCAGGACTCGATCAAGGCGCTGATGATGATCCGCGCCTATCGCATAAGGGGCCATCTCGCAGCCCGGCTAGATCCCCTGGGTCTTGAGAATCGCGGCCACCAGCCCGAGCTCGATCCGGCTACCTACGGCTTTGGCCCGACGGACATGGATCGGCGCATCTACATCGATCATGTGTTGGGCCTGGAATACGCGACTCCCCGACAGATGATCGATATCCTGCGTACATATTGCGGAACCTTCGGCGTCGAGTTCATGCATATCTCGGATCCGGAGGAAAAATCCTGGATTCAGGAGCGCATCGAGGGAGAGCACAAGGAAATCACCTTCACGCCTGAAGGGAAGCGCGCAATCCTCCAGAAGCTTGCCGAGGCCGAGGCCTTCGAGCGCTTCCTGCACAAGCGCTATCCCGGCACCAAACGGTTTGGCCTCGATGGTGGCGAGGCGATGGTCCCCGCACTCGAACAGATCATAAAACGTGGCGGCGCCCTCAACGTTGATGAGATCATCATCGGCATGTCTCACCGCGGACGTCTCAATGTCCTCGCGGCGGTGATGGGGAAGCCTTACCACAAGATTTTTTACGAGTTCCTTGGCGGCAACACGCAGGGCGCCGACGAATTCGGCTCCGGAGACGTGAAATACCATCTCGGGGCCTCGTCTGACCGCACATTCGACAATCACAAGGTCCACCTCTCGCTGACCGCAAATCCGTCTCACCTCGAGATCGTCAATCCAGTCGTGCTGGGGAAGGCGAGGGCGAAGCAGTCCTTCGACCTCCAGGAGGACCGGCGCGCGACGCGAGCCAAAGTGATGCCCCTGCTGCTGCATGGCGACGCGGCGTTCGCGGGGCAGGGCGTAGTGTCGGAATGTCTCGCGCTGTCGGGTCTCACCGGCTACCGCACGGGCGGCGCCTTCCACTTCATCGTCAACAACCAGATCGGCTTCACCACGGCGCCCAGCTTTTCGCGCTCGTCGCCCTATCCGTCCGATGTCGCCCTCATGGTTCAGGCGCCGATCTTTCACGTTAATGGCGATGACCCGGAGGCGGTCGTGCATGCCGCGAAAGTCGCTACCGAGTACAGGCAGAAATTCTGCAAGGACGTGGTCATCGACATGTTCTGCTACCGTCGCTACGGCCACAACGAGGGCGACGACCCGACGATGACGCAGCCGATCATGTATGCGCGAATCAAGGATCTTCCCTCGACGAGGGAGCTTTATGCCCGCCGCCTGATCGAGGAGGGGGTCATCGATCAGGCCGGAGTGGACCGGATTCTCGCGGAGCTTGAATCCTTTCTCGATGCCGAGTTTGAACTCGGCAAGACATACACGCCCGAAGGCGCCGACTGGCTGGACGGCAAATGGGCGGGGCTCGGTCTGCCGAAGGATGACGAGCAGCGCGGCCAGACGGGCGTCGCGATCGCCAAGTTAACCGAGATCGGCCGCCGCATCACGGAAGCGCCCAAGGGTTTCGAGGTCCACAAGACCGTGGCGCGCATGCTGGCGAACCGGCGCGCGCAGATCGATTCGGGGTCCGGACTCGATTGGGGGATAGCCGAGCACCTCGCTTTCGGCACGCTGGTCGAGGAAGGATTTCCGGTCCGCCTGTCTGGTCAGGATTCGGCGCGCGGCACGTTCACGCAGCGCCACAGCCATCTGATCCACCAGGCCACTGAGGAGCGGCACACCCCGCTCAACCACATCAGCCCGACGCAGGCCAATTACGAAGTCATCGACAGCCTCCTCTCCGAGGAAGCCGTCCTTGGATATGAGTATGGCTACTCGCTGACGGCCCCCAACACGCTGGTGCTCTGGGAGGCCCAGTTCGGGGATTTCGCTAACGGCGCCCAGGTGCTGTTCGACCAGTTTATCTCGTCAGGCGAGCGCAAATGGCTGCGCATGTCAGGCCTCGTGTGTCTGCTTCCGCACGGCTATGAGGGGCAGGGTCCCGAACACTCGTCCGCACGGCTCGAGCGCTTCCTGCAGATGTGCGCCCAGGACAACATGCAGGTGGCCAACTGCACGACGCCAGCCAACTATTTCCACATCCTGCGTCGACAAATCCACCGCGACTTCCGCAAGCCGCTGATTGTCATGACGCCCAAGTCGCTACTTCGGCACAAGCGCGCCGTGTCGAGCTTCACGGACATGGGCGCCGGCACCACATTCCACCGCGTGTTGTGGGACGACGCCGAAACTGACGGCCGTCAGGCCGAGGTCCGGCTGGCGCCGGACGGCGATATCCGGCGGGTCGTGATGTGCTCGGGAAAAGTCTATTACGATCTTTTTGAAGAGCGCGAGAAACGCAAGACCTCCGACGTCTACCTGTTGCGCGTCGAGCAGCTCTATCCGTTCCCGGTTTCCTCGCTGATGAAGGAACTCGCGCGTTTTCCGCAAGCCGACATGGTCTGGTGTCAGGAAGAGCCGCGCAACATGGGATCGTGGGGCGCTGTCGAGTGGAGCATCGAAAAGACACTCGAAAAGCTCGATGGCGTCAGAAACAAGCGTCCGCGATACGTTGGACGGCCCGCGTCGGCCTCGACGGCCGCCGGGAACATGACGCTGCACAACAAGGAACTGGCTGCGTTCCTCGATGCGGCGTTTGAATAAGTGGCAAAGGTGGCGGCGTTTCCAGTTCTGCGGGCACGGCCAGGATGCAAGGATGGCTGACATCACGGTGTCCCGGTGCTAGGGGAAAGCGTCAGCGAGGCGACGGTCGGCGCGTGGCTGAAGCAGACGGGTCAAGCCGTCGTCAGAGACGAGCCGCTGGTCGAACTGGAAACCGACAAGGTCTCGGTGGAAGTCGCTGCGGCTGAGGACGGCGTGCTTTCCGAGATATTTGCCAGACGGGGTGAAATGGTCGGCATGGGCGCGGTTCTGGGCCGCATCGGCCTGATCGTTCCAGCCGTGTCCTCGCGCGACAACGATTCTGATACATCCGCCCCCAACAAGCTTTCACAACCAGCCGCGCCGAACGCGGTCCTGACCCAAGCTGGAGCCGTCATGGATATCAAGGTGCCCGTCATGGGCGAAAGCGTGACCGAGGGGACTCTTGCGAACTGGTTGGTGAAGCCAGGCCAGACAGTGGCGCAAGACGATCCGATCGCCGAGATCGAAACGGACAAGGTCGCCATCGAAGTGCCTTCGCCCGCAGCGGGGGTCATTTCGGAAACGCTGGTGAAGGAAGGCGAGACTGTCGCGATCGGCACGATCATCGCGCGCATGACGACAGGCGCCGGCGCCGCGAAGTCCGCCGCATCCGCCGCGCTGCCGGCGAGCGCAACGGCTCCGGCTCCCGCTGCGAATAAGTCCAGCGGTCTGGCGATCGACAAGGTCGCGCCCTCGGTGCTCCGTGTCGCCACCGAAGCCGGCGTCAGCCCCTCCAACATTCCGGGCTCTGGCCGGGGCGGCCGCGCCACGAAATCCGACGCCATACGCTACGTGGCGGAGACAGCGTCGGCGCCGTCCCAGGTGAAGGCCGAACGCGCGCCCGAAGCGCCGCGCGCCCACCGCGATATCGGGCCGCGCGAGGAGCGCGTGAAGATGACGCGCCTGCGCCAGACCATCGCGCGCCGCCTCAAGGAGGCGCAGAACACGGCGGCCATGCTGACGACCTTCAACGATGTCGACATGTCTGTCGTGATGGATCTGCGCAAGAAGTACAAAGAGGCGTTCGAGAAGAAGCACGGCGTCAAACTGGGCTTCATGAGTTTCTTTACGAAGGCCTGCGTCGCCGCGCTGAAGGAGATGCCGGCTGTCAATGCCGAGATCGACGGGACGGACGTGATTTACAAGAATTACTATCACATCGGCATGGCGGTCGGCACCGAAAAAGGCCTTGTTGTTCCTGTGGTGCGGGATGCGGATCTCTTGTCCCTGTCCGAGATCGAGGCCGAGATCGGGCGCCTCGGCGCTCTCGCCAGGGACGGCAAGCTCGCGATGGACGATCTTCAGGGCGGCACCTTCACCATCACCAATGGCGGCGTCTATGGATCGCTGATGTCGACGCCGATTCTCAATCCGCCGCAGTCGGGCGTGCTGGGCATGCATCGCATTGAGGAGCGCCCGGTGGTCGTTGACGGCCAGATCGTGGTGCGCCCCATGATGTATCTGGCACTCTCCTACGATCACCGCCTGGTCGATGGAAAGGAAGCGGTCACTTTCCTCGTGCGCGTCAAGGAGGCCCTTGAGGATCCCGAGCGTCTCCTCCTCGACATCTGACCGGCGCCTCATGAGGCGGTTTGTGGCCTTCCTGCTCATTCTCACTTCCGGATGGCTGTTCTTCCGGACAGGCGGCCAGTTCGTCACCGTTTCGGAGGGTCCACTCTCCGGCGATCTGCTTCGATCGCTAGCCAATCCTCGCATCCTCCTGCCGCTCGCCGGCAGTCTGATGGGGTTTCTTGGCGGGTTGATCGTGTTCTTTGGGGGCGCCGGCGGAGCGGCGATTGCGATGATCGGCGGCGTGCTCAGTGCAGGCCTTTCGCTCTATCTCGGACAGTCGCTCGAGTTGCAGGAGATGCGGTTCTGGGAGAACGAGGCGGTTGTCAGTGTCACCATGCTGGTGCTGGCGGGAACTGCGGCGCTGATTGGCCGGAGTTAAGCTGTTGCGGCCTCTGTTGACCTCAAGACGCGCCCCTATAGGGTCGCGCCCAATTCAATGAAGCTGAAAGTCAAATCCATGAGCGAGCCCTATGATGTCGTCATCATCGGTGCAGGTCCGGGCGGCTACAATTGCGCGATCCGTTGCGGCCAGCTCGGATTAAAAACGGCGATTGTCGAAAAGCGGACCACCCTTGGCGGCACATGTCTCAATGTCGGCTGCATCCCCTCCAAGGCGATGCTGCATGCGTCCGAGTGCTATGAGGCGGCGGCCAAGGATTTTGCCGGTCTTGGCATCGAGGTCTCGGGCCTGAAGGTCAATCTCGACCAGATGCAGAAGCAAAAACTCGACGCGGTGACGGGCCTGACGACCGGCATCGCCTTCCTAATGAAAAAACACAAGATCACGGTCGTGAACGGCGTCGGACGAATTGCCGGCGTCGGCAAGGTCGCCGTCAAGGGCGAGGGTGATGAACAGACCTTGCTGACGAAGAACATCGTCATCGCGACAGGGTCGGAGCCGGCGTCTCTGCCGGGCGTGGAGATCGACGAGGAGCGAGTTGTGTCGTCCACCGGCGCCCTCTTGCTGAAGCAGGTTCCGAAAAGGTTGATCCTTATCGGCGCTGGCGTCATCGGTCTCGAACTCGGATCCGTGTGGCGGCGCCTGGGATCGGAGGTTGTCGTGGTCGAGTATCTGGACCGTATTCTCCCTGGCGCCGACGGCGAGGTCGCCAAGCAGGCTCAGCGCATCTTCGCCAAGCAGGGTATGGATTTCCGCCTCGGCATGAAAGTCACTGGAGTCGAAAAGCAGAAGAACGCGCTCAGGCTCACGATGGAGTCGGCGAAAGGCGGAGCAGCCGAAACCCTGGAAGCCGAAATTGTGCTTGTCGCCATAGGACGCCGTCCGTGGACCGAAGGACTGGGGCTCGAGAGCGTCAATATCCTTACCGACAAGCGTGGCGTGATCGCCAACGATCATTTCCGCACCTCGGCTTCCGGCGTCTGGGTCGTCGGCGACGTCACTGCTGGCCCTATGCTGGCTCACAAGGCCGAGGACGAGGGTGTCGCCGTGGCCGAGCTGATCGCAGGCAAGGCTGGTCATGTCGATTACGACATCATCCCGGGCGTCGTTTACACCAAGCCGGAGATAGCATGGGTTGGAAAGACCGAGGAAGATTTGAAGGCGGCTGGCGCAAAGTACAAGACCGGCAAGTTTCCTTTCTCGGCTAATTCACGCGCCAGGACCAACCACGAAACGGATGGTTTCGTGAAAATCCTCGCCGATGCCGAAACGGACCGCGTTTTAGGCGCTCATCTGGTGGGTGTCGGTGTCGGCGAGATGATCGGCGAGATCTGCGTCGCGATGGAGTTCGGCGCGTCGTCCGAGGACGTCGCCCGCACCTGCCATGCGCATCCGACCATGACTGAAGCCTTGCGACAGGCGGCGATGGGGGTCGAAGGCTGGACTATGCAGATGTGACGCGCCTAGCTCCCGCTTCCTAGATGTTTGATCCCGGGTTTTGATGGTGCATTATTTC